>CAKTHQ010000016.1 GCA_934565415.1 uncultured Oscillospiraceae bacterium | reverse complement strand
CCCCCCCACCCCCGCCGCCTGCGGGCGGCACCCCCTCCACGCAGGAGGGGGGAGGCGCTTTTACGAGGCGTATTGGAAATGGAAGAGTTGCACGATTTTTTAAGAAAACGTTCCCGGGAAATGCGGAAGGAAATGACCAAAGAAGAAGCGGCGCTTTGGTATAAGTACTTAAGGCGATTTCCAATGCGGGTACACCGTCAGAGAGTGTTTGATCCATATATTGTAGACTTTTACATTGCAAAAAAGAGGCTGGCAATTGAAATAGACGGCACACAGCACTTTTTGGAGGATGGTAGAAGCCAAGATGAGGCTAGAGACAAATACTTAAAAAGCATTGGCGTGACCGTTCTCCGGTTTGCCAACAACGAAGTAAACAAACAGTTTGACAGTGTTTGCCAAGCAATCTGGAATTTTTGCTATGGGGATGAAGGTTGTAATTATGAGGATGTTTTGCCGAGAGAAAAGTGACGAAGCAAGGCATGAATTCTACAGCCTCCCCAACCACACCCGGCCTGCGGGCCACCCTCTCCAGGCTTGGAGAGGGGAAGAGCGCGTGCCTTTGGTGCCTACCATTCATCCACCTGCTCAAAATACAGAACATTTCCAATCACACCCGCCTCTGCGGAGGCACCCTCTCCAAACTTGGAGAGGGGAGGAGCTTTTTCATACACTTAGGAGGAAACAAAATGGCTGGACAAATTACAGCTTTCGATATCGGCGAATCCATGGTCAAGATTGTGTCCTGCTCCGGCGGGCAGATCAAGAAGACGGCCTGTGCCGAGCTGCCGGACAATCTGGTGCGGGACGGCGAGGTTCTGTTTAATGACGCCATGGCGGATATGCTGAAAACCACATTAAAGGAAAATGGCGTTTCGAAAGGCAAGGCGGCGGTGATTTTGCCGGACAGCCTGGTGTTTTCCCGGAACGTGACGGTGCCGCCGATGACGGATGCCCAGCTGCGCTACAACCTGCCCTTTGAATTTAAGGACTACCTGACCCAGGAAAAGGGCCAGTATTACTTTGACTACGGCGTGCAGGAAATCATCAAAGAGGGCGATACCCCCAAGGAAATGCGCCTGTTTGCCTGCGCTGCCTTAAAGTCCACCATCGAGCAGTATCGGTCTTTCTTCCGTCAGGCGGGCTGCAAGCTGGTAAATGCCATCCCGGAGGAGGTTGCCTACGGGTCCCTGGTTGCCCGGCATATTGAAAAGAATCCGGAGGACAAGGATGAAGACTTCTGCCTGGTGGATGTAGGCCACAGGGGCCTGCGGATGCATATCTACCGGGGCACCGAGTTCCGGAACCGCCGGACGGTGGATTTGGGTCTGCAAAACCTGGAGCAGCAGATTGCCGACAGCCGGGGCGTGGATATCCACGTTGCCCATACCCACCTGATGACCAACTACCAGGATGCTCAGGATCTGGACCTGAGCCATGAGCTCTACAACCGGATGGCTGTAGAAATTATGAAGTCCGTCAACTTTTACAATTACAACAACCGGGACCGGAGCCTGCACCGCATTACCCTCTGCGGCGGCGGCGCAGGGCTGGAACCCCTGCAGAAGGCCATTGCGGATATGACCTCTCTGGAAATTATGCCCGTTTCCAATCTGATACCCGGGGCAGACAAGCTGGAATCCCCTTGGCTCTATGCCCGGGCCATCGGCTGCGCTCTGCAAAAATAGGAGGCCCTATGGAACTGACACTCAAAAAAAATCCCCAGGCAGCAAAGACCATGAAGCTGCCGGAAAAAACCTTTATCAACCTGGCCCAGAAGGAATCCCAGAAGAAAAACGTGGCTACGTTGGTGCTTGGCGCGGCGATGATTCTGGCGGTTTCCCTGGCAGTGGCAAAGTTCGGCGTCATCGACCAGTACGCCCGGCTGGGTGCGGCGGAGAACGCCTACAACCTGGTCCACGAGCAGTATGTTCTTACCCAGCAGGCGGTAGAGGACTACCCCAATGTGGAAAAAAGGTATCGCACCTATTCCAGAAAATGGATGGAAAACAGCGAAAACGACGGCCTGGTTACCGTGGACCGGACCCTGGTTCTGGACATGATGGAGACCTATCTCCGCTCCCAGGGCACTGTAGAGAGCCTGTCCATCCGGGATACGGTGATGGTGGTTAAAATGTCCGGCATGAACCTGCGGGATATTTCCGCCATGCTGGGCCGGGTGGAGCAGCAGCCCATTGTAGCCGCCGCAACCCTGAACCTGGCTTCTACCGAGAATAAGGACGAACCGGATGCGATTCTGGATTTTACCCTGACCATCGCTTTGCAGCCTATACAGGAGGAGACCGAAGAATGAACCGTGCGTTTACCACAAGAGAAAAGGTCATGCTGGTGACTCTGGCCGTCCTGATGATTGTTATTGGGTACTATAAGCTGATTCTGGAGCCCATCAATACGGGCATCGACGAATACAATGCCAAGGCAGCCGAGGAGCAGGACATCATTACCACCAATATGATGCTGGTGCAGAAAAAGAAAATGATGGAAGCCGAGCTGGAAACCCTCTTTGCCAATGGGGAGCCTACGCCCATTCCCAGCTACGATAACGTAGGTGTGGTGATTGTAGAGCTCCATTCCATCCTGGATGGCACCGTGGACTATTCCCTGAATTTTTCCAATACCGCTTACCTCTCCGGCGGCTATCTGATTCGCCGCCCCATCCGCCTGGACTTTACCGCAGGGGACTATGCCCAGGCCAGGAGCATCATCAACCGGCTCCACAACAGCGTGAACATCAACCAGATTTCCGATTTGGATATCTCCCTGGTCCGTGACCGGGAGCTGGACGGCAATACCGTCAGCGTGAGTATGCTCATTACCTATTTCGAACTGGAGCAGTGAATACGCGCATTATTTCCATGGAGGAATCCCATATGAAACTGTTCTATAAACAGTTACATAAGAAAAAGAACGGCTTTACCCTGATGGAGCTGCTGATTGTAGTTGCCATTATTGTGGTGCTGCTGGCCCTGTCGGTTCCGGCGGTGGCTTCTCTGCGGCGGAGTCTGCGGCAGCGGGAGCTGGACAGCAAGGCAGAGGTTATTTATGTGGCTGCCCAATCCAGGCTTACCCAGCTGCGGACCGGCGGCTTCTCGGAGATTTACAGCAAGGACGGCAAAACCGTCCCCGATAGCCTGGCCGGGCTTGCTGCAGGTACGGTTATCAACGGCCACCAGGTGCGCAAGGACATTCTGCCCACCGATGCGGATAACGGCGAGGGCCAGGCGGACAACCTATGCTATGTGGTATCCGAGGAGGGGGCGGACAGCGCCGCCTACCTGATTATGCCGGACGGCAGCATGGATGAAAACCTGTGGAAGAACAACTGGATTATCGAATTCGACCCGGAGACCGGTACGGTTTATGCCGTGTTCTACAGCACGGAATCCCTGCTGGCAGAGCATGACGGCAGCGGCAAGACCACGGGGAGAACCTACGATGCCGGTACGGTTATGGAAGCCCTGGACGATTACCGGGGCCCCTCTTCCGTGCGCCGGGACAAGGGGGCCTGGCTGGGCTACTTCGGCGGGGACCTGAACCGGATTGTGGTGGACAAGGACAGCATGAGTGCCGAGATCGTGATTACCAACAACGAAAAGCTGACCGCCGAGTTCTACTGTACCACCATGGATATGCCGGAGTTTACGGTAACCGTAACGGATACCGCCGGGCATAAGTTTGTGAAGAAGATCGACCAGAAGGATGTTACCCAGCCCCAGGCCCACCGGTATCGGGCGGTTTGGGTACTGGACAGCTTGGAAAGCACGCAGACCTCCTTCTATGCCCAAACCGAGGGCAAGCTGCTCTGCGGTACCAAAATCACCGTCCGGGTGGATACCAAGCGGGAGCAGTCCGGCGGCAATATCCTGGCGGATTATGCCGAGGCGACCACCAACAGCCTGTTTGACGACCGGAGCGATTCCAAAACGGCCTGCATTTCCTATGGCCGCCATCTGCAGAATCTGGACAACAACACCTCTAATGTGCTGACCGCCGTAGGCAGCACCAGCACCCAGCTGACCGAGGCCGTCCAGCTCAGCGATATTTCCTTCCGGGAATCTACCGATGCGGAATCCTATTACGCAGTGTACGGCGACCGGCTGTTTAACCCCATTCACAATACCCGTCTGGTAAGCTACCAGGGAAGAAAGATTACCGTGGACGGCGTGGAGGGCGGCACACCCTCCATCAGCGGCCTGCACATCGAATCCGATGCCCGGGAAGATGCGGGGCTGTTCTCCAGCTTTGGCGGCACCATTCAGGATTTGCTGATTACGGGCCCCAGAATCAAGGGCACTGCCAATGTTGGCACCCTGATGGGCTCCACCACCGGCACCCGCAGGACGGAAATCCGGAATGTTCAGGTGTACCTGTATGACCGACTGGGGGATACGGACCAGAAGGCAGACAGCGTGGAAAAGGTAACGGATTGGCTGACGGGCCGGAACGTAGGCGGCCTGGTTGGCTCCGCCAGCTATAACGAGATGTATATTGTCAACAGCTCCGCATCCCTTCCTATGGAGGCGGAGCGATATGCCGGCGGCCTGGTAGGCACCGTCAACTGTAAGACGACGGTTCTCAACAGCTATGCCGACAGCTACCTGCGGGGCGCCAATGTAGGCGGCCTGATCGGCGGCGCCGGTCAGCGGGGAAACATCATTCTGCAGAACTTTTATGCCGCGGGCTATGGCCTGGCCTCCCAGCAGGCGGCGGGGCTGGTCAGCTTCAACCCGGATTACAATCCCCTGAAGACTGCCTCCAACGGCTACACCGTTATGAACCTGGCCCTGACCAAGGACAGCACCGGCTCCGTCTATGCCGCAGCGCCCAGGTGCGTCAGCGCGTCCAGAACCTACTATCTGCCCCAGACGGGCGTGGATTATGTGCCCTGCGAAAATACCGACATACAGGCCCTGAGCTACGAGGTCCTTTCCTCGGACCAGGCCTTCAGCTACGAACGGGGCGACGGAGACGGCGGCAAGGAAACCGTGTACCGGCTGCTCTCGCCCTTTAAACGGGGGGCGGAGGGCGTTACCCACGCCTACAACCTGATGCAGCAAGGCCTGACCGGCTACTCTTATCCCAGGCTGACCACCACGGACGGGAAGGACCTGGTCCATTACGGCGACTGGATTGCGGAATTTGAGGAAGGCGCCCTGGTCTACTACGAACGGGACGAGAACGGCCGCTACCGCTTTGAGGGCGGCAACATCAGCATCGATGAAATCAAAGCCGATACGGCAGAAACGGATTACACCAAACGGCCCAAGATCGTGGCCGACGGCTATGCCCTGGCCTATGCGGCCCAGAAGGGCACCGACTGGGACGGCAAGGCCACACTGGGCAATGTGACGGATACCCTGAAGGATGCCCAGCACATTGTCGTCCGGAATTACCATCTGTATCGCCTGTCGGAAAAACTGCTGAACAACGATTCTGCCGTCAGCAGCAGCAGCTTCTACGAAACACTGACGGTAACGGAGAACGGTAAAAGCCGGACCTACTCCTTCAACCCCAATTTTGCCTCCTGCTTCGGTACCGGAGCTGCACCGGAGGTGATCCGGATTCGGTCCCCCAGGCAGCTGTATGCCCTGAGCCGCCTGTATGGCACCTATTCGGGGCTGCTGTCCAGGGATACCACCTTCCGGCAGGAGCTGGATCTGGATTACAGCATTTACGAATGGAGCACCTCTTATAAAGAGAGCACCGAAATTTTGGAACAGGAGCCCATCGGCTCCGAGGACAATGCCTTTTTCTCCGTTTACGACGGGCGCTATAATACCATCCAGGGCCTGAGCATCGTAACGGAGGGCAGCCAGGTGGGCCTTTTCGGTAAGGTAGAGCTCAGCGGCACCGTGGAGAACCTGGTGCTGCTGGGGGAGAAGGCCCGGCAAGGGAAGGATACCCTGGAATGCATTCTGCGCTGCGGCGGTTCCAACTCCCTGTCTGTGGTTGACGGCGTCAAAACCGTAAACATGGGCGCCCTGGTTGGCTGGAATAAGGGCAGCATTGTCAACTGCGCCGTTACCGGCTACCGGGTTTCCGTGGCCGCCTACAATGGGGCAACCGCAAACATCGGCGGCCTGGTGGGGCGGAACGAAGGTGGCAGCATCTACAATTCCTCTGCGGAGTCTCCCAAGCTTTCCGTCCGGAACTACTCCTCCAATACCTATGTGGGCGGCTTTGTGGGAACCAACAGCGGGTCCGTGTACAACAGCTATGCCGCAGGCTACCTGGAGGTGGTGGAGGCCAAGCTGGAAACCGGTAAAAATACATCCCGCATTGCAGGCTTCGCCGCCAGGAACGACAGCGGCAACCTGGTGCGCTGCTACGCCGGCACCCCTCTGATGGGCAGCGGCGATACGGAAATGTACGGCTTTGCCCCCATCGGCGGCTCCGTCCTCCACTGCTATTATCTGGACGGCGGTACCTATGAATACCGGGGAGAAATCTACAGCCTGAATGCTTCCGAAAACGGCCAGAGCAGAAGCAGCAAGGGTACGGCCATCGATGCCGATGGCCTGAAGGCCCGGGTAAGATCCCTCAGCGGGTTCGGCCAGACAGAGTCTACCTACCTGGGCAATGCCGACAAGACCTATCCCTATCCGGAGTCCGTTACGAGAAACGGCATCTACCTCCACTTTGGCCAGTGGCCCAACCAGGATAAGGACATCGGTACCTTCGGCGTGTTCTACTGGGAATACGAGCAGGGCGGCAACTCCGGCTACCACCTGACCTTCCGGGGCACCAGCGACGGCGAGCCCATGGACGGCGGCAGTACCCTGTGCCAGGCCCACGACGACGGCGGCGTGATTACCGAGTATGGCTATGGCTATTTCTATAAGCCCATTGCCAATGATGCCGACGCCAAGCCCCACCTGGAGGTGGAGAGCTGTGTACTTGGGCAGGAGGATGCAAATGCCAGCAGCGAGCTGCACAAGCAGATGCCCCAGTATACCTTTGTGGCATACAAAACCGGCACCAACGGACTGCACATGACCGGCACGGACTCTAACCGGGGCAGGGAGGCCAACCGGAACGCCGTATGGAAGCTGTACTACCCCTATGTAACCAAGGGTACCGGTGTGGACAAAATCGCCTCCGGCGTTTATACCTACTCCGTATCTCCTTTCTTTGGAGATGCCTACAACCTGATTTCCATCTCCCGGGCAGACTCCGCCGATACGCAGATCCAGAACGGCGGTGCTACCCCCGGTGCGGAGGCGCGGCCCTACGGAGTACGGAGTGTGGACCAGCTGCAGTTTATCAACTGGAACTATTGGGCGGAGAATGCTACATCCTACATTTCCGCCGTGAGTCAGGGAAATAACGATAGCCTCTATAACCGCTATCCCTACCTGTCCTACGGCAAATGGAATACCAACGGGAATCTGCCCAGTGCCAGCCTGGACCTGTACTGGGTCCAGTCCCACGATGTGGATGGGACAAGGTATCAGCAGGATTATACGCCTATTGGCAGTATGTTCGATGATGCCGCAGCCTCTGCGGAGGCCCATGCCATTATGGCTTTCTTCTCATCGTCCTATGATGGACAGGCCTACACGGTTAAAAATATCCAGATCGATACGGATGCCCAGTGTATCGGCATTTTTGGCGTTACCGCAGGGGCGAAGATGAAGAACATCGTGCTGTACTCCGATAATGGCTCCGAAATCATCCACAAAGACTCCAGGAGCTGGTACTCCGTGGGCGGAATTGCCGGTATTGCAGGCTCTATGGGCCAGTCGGCGGAGCTGAGCAACTGTACGGTATCCGGTTATACCATTATCGACCGGCAGACTACGAACCCCGGCTGGGGCGGCGGCTGTGTCGGCGGACTGGTGGGAACCACCACCATGAACCTGACCGGGTGCACGGCGGTTTCTACCATCACTTTGGAGCGTACCTACACGGGCTCCTACCAGAACCTCCGCGTAGGCGGTCTGGTTGGCTGCGCCCGGGGAAAAATCGAAAGCTGCTATGCCGGCGGCACCATCAGCAGTTCCAATGGCCTGGGTGCTGCCCGTATCTGGGCAGGCGGCATTCTTGGCGGCATCGTGCTGAGAAACGAGGGCAACCTGCAAACGCTGATTGGCTCCTGCGACGGGCCCACGACCTTGACCAACTGCTACAGCTTTGTAGATATGTCCCAGAAGAGAAATATCACCGCTGCCTATGCCATTGGCTCCAACGGCGAAATGCTGGAAATCTGCTACCCCGTGGATTACGATTACATCGTTATCAACAACTGCTATGCCTATGCGGGAACCTCTCAGAATACAGACGATTACATCCAGCTGAAGGACGGAAGAGATACCTATAACGGCATCAACCTGAATAGGAACCATCCGGTCGGCATCAGCGACAGAACCGATTCTTTCCGGGCCAGCATGAGTGGAAAGCCCACGGTTACCGTTTATTGGTGCGACCGCCGGGTGGAGCTCCGGAATGACCGGAATCCCTTCTTGAGCTACAAGGAAATGAAGGAGCAGCTGCTTGGCTTCCTGAACGGGGGCGGCGCATCCTTTGATACGGTAACTGTGACGGAAAACAGCGCCTCGATCAACGGCAAATACAGCTTCCCCGGCGGCGACAAGCAACTGATCGGGCTGGATTATCCCTTCCCAACGATTCTGACCCAGGTAGATGTCAGCGGCGAAACGGTTAATGTGCACTACGGCGCCTGGCCCAAGTTCGGCATTTACTGGGAAGAGCACAAGGTTTCCATGGACCTGATTGCGGACCGGAATACCACCGGCGTCAACCTGCTGGCAGCCTTTGAAGGCCAGACAGAGGAAGACAATCCGGTATCGGAAACCACGGCACCGGAGACCACGGTTCCGGAGACCACGGTTCCCGAGACTACGGTTCCGGAAACCACAGTCCCGGAGACCACGGTTCCCGGGACTACGGTTCCGGAAACCACAGTCCCGGAGACCACGGTTCCCGAGACTACGGTTCCGGAAACCACAATTCCCGGAACTACGGTATCCGAAACCACGGCTCCCGAAACCGCGGTACCGGAAAACAAGGTGCCCGAGAGGCAGGCCGACGAAACCGAGCCCCAGGAGCCGGAGGAAGAAACGGCAGCCCTCAGCGCAGCGTTCCAGTCTCTGGATGCCCAGTCGCTGCAGGCAATGCGGTATTACACGCTGTACATTATGAATATTGGAAAGAACAATGTGGATGGGCCGTATTTTGAGCTGCTGGATGTAAACGGAAACCCCATTTCGGAGGACGATGCCGCAGCGGTAGTTCTCAACAAGACCTATTCCCAAAATGTGGAATCCTTTGATGTTCCGATTCTGGCGAAGCATCCGGGTACGGTGAAAATCAGAGCCTGGGTGATTAAGGATTACCAGGATACCCCGGAGTATCCGGCTACGCGGTACGAAGATATTATGACCCTCACCGTCACCGCGGACCTGAAGATTACGGTGGAAGAAGACAGCCTGCCGCTGAAGACCTATGAAGGCGACCCCATGGAGGACCTGATGATCACCCTGGAGGATGCGGGAGGCAACAAGTTCAAGCCCGGCGAAAATGCCCGGCTGGACTGGGAGCTGATCATCGACAGCCAGGAAAGCGAGAAGAATCTGGTAACCTGGACCCCCGGCGGCTTCATTACCACTAAGCCGGTACCCGTCACAGGCAGCACCCAGACCGAGGATGTGCTGTTCCTGACCTCCTTGAAGGGCTTCAGCCCCGGCGAAGGCTCCCTGAAGCTGAGCCTGACCTATACCTGGGATGCCGCCGACGGCGTGGATGCCGATCCGGTGAAAACCTCTGTGGTGATTCCCATTGAGGTACTGCCCAGCGATGTTCTGGGACTGGGCGACGGCGTTATTTCCAAAGAGGTGCAGCTGCCCCATACACCGCCGGCCAGCGGAACCTTTACGGGTACCCAGCGGACGGATACGGAGAATATCCCCATGCTGGAGGGGCAGAACCTGTTCCTGTACGTTTCCAACGAGACGAATGCGGAGGGAAATGCCACCTCCTATACGGACCTGGGTGCTTTCCGGGTGGATAAGGTCGCCCTGAAACAGGGAAGTGCCTACAGGCAGCTGAAAAATGTCACCCCGGAAACGGGCGGTCCCACCGAGAACTTTGCCTATGAGGCAGAGGGCGGCAGCATCATCCTGTTTAAGATCACCAAGGAACCGGTAACCGCCGTTACGGGCAATACTCGCTTTACCTACCGGCCCATTGCCGTAGAGGGAGACGGGGATGCCCAGTGGACCCTGCAGCTGACCCTGAAGCCGGTTGATGAGGACGGTAACGACCTGAACCGGACCTATGTGCTGGAATACGACCGGCCCAATGTGGTCACCTTTGCCTACCTGACGGAAGACGGTACCGAACGAATGCTGAAAACCGAGCGGGTAGAGCAGGGCGGCGACCTGAAAAAGCTGGACCAGGATGAACTGGATGAGGAGCTGGAGGATGCAGCCAGGGCCATAGGGCTGAACACGGCTGCCGCTCCCGGCGAGCACTTTACCTGGCTGCTGCCCGCAGGCACCATTCAGTCCAACCTGACCATTACGCAGACCTCGGCGCCTATCCGATACTATGTCAGCTATGATGCCGGATACGAGGATTACGAGTGGGACGACAATGTGCCCATGGAAACGGATACCTTCACCTTCGGCCAGGAGGGGAAGTGCCTGAAGGCCAACGGCTACAGCCGTCCGGGCTATACTTTTGCCGGATGGGCTTGCGCGCCGGGCAGCACCCAGGTGCAGTTTGCAAACGAAGCGGAATTTACGGAGGCTGCCATTTTTGGCGCCTGCGGAAAGACCTACACCCACAACCTGACCCTGACGCTGTACGCCGTATGGCAGCCTGCGGAATACGCCATCCACTTTGACGCGGACTACCAGGGCTGGAACGCCGAAACCGGCGGAACTATGGCGGACATTGCCTATTCCCTGGCAACCCCGGACCGGGCACTCCCGGGCTGCGGATTTACAAGAACGGGCTACGACTTTGTGGGCTGGGCCTTTGTTTCCGGAAAGAGCACGCCGGATCTGGCCCCCACCGCAACGGTTGAGACGGCCATGCGCCGGGGCGGGGAGTATGTGATTTACGGCGATCTGAACCTGTACGCCGTATGGCAGTACAAGAACCCCCAGTCCCAGGAGAACGCAAAGGAAAATCCGGAGGAGCCTACCGAGCCTACGGAACCTACCGAACCTAGCGAACCCACGGTGCCTGCCGAGCCTGCCAAACCTACGGAGCCAACAGAACCCACCGAGCCTTCGGAGCCTACGGAACCTACGGAGGAAACCACCGCACCTACCCAGGCGCCCACTGAGGAAGCGGCGGAAGATCCGGAAGACCCGGAGGAACCGGCGGGGAAGGCGGAATAAACCAATTTGAAAGGAGCCTTTCGATTGAAAACCATATCTGCAAAGCTGCGATCCAACCGGGGCTCCTCCATGGTGATGGCCCTGCTGCTGATGCTGGTGGCGGTGATGGTCAGCCAGACGATTCTGGCGGCGGCTTCTACGGCGGCCAGAAATGTCCAGGTAGGTGACCGGGGCCAGCAGGCCTACCTGACCGTCAGCTCTGCCGCAAAAACCTGCCGGTCCGCTGTGGCGGAGCTGGACGGTACATTCCAAAAATCCGTGAAAAACATTTATTCCAGTATGGCGGATTACCTTGCCGGGAGAGCGCCTGTGCGAACGGAGGAAACCGAAGAAAAGCCGGCGGATACCCTGCCTTTTTCCAAGGAGGTAGGGGAAGCCCTGGCCTATGCGGAGGAATTTGATACGGACTATGAGCGCTCCTACCGGATAGAGGCCGAGGGCTACGATCCCGTGTACATGGTTCTGACCATAAAAAAGGATGAAGGCGCGGCATCGGACCGGTACGATCTGACGGCCAGTTTCTCCAATGCAGACCCCGACGGCCAGTTCCCGGTGCATCCCTACCGAATCGCCATTACCGCCCAGGTTACCCGGGAAACCAAAGAGGACAGCGCCCGGGAGGGGCAGGATTACCGTGTCATGCGAACCACCACCTGGCATTTTACAAAACCTGTTTTGCAGCGGAACGAGGAGGCAGCCAATGGATAAGCTGAAAAGTTGCCGGGGCGAAACGCTGGTAGAGTCCCTGTGTGCAATCCTGGTTATTACGGTGGTGTTTGTCTTCCTGTGCGGGGCCATTGTTTCTGCGGCCAGATCCAACGCACAGCTGCGGGATATGAACCAGGATTTCTCCTACGACAGCATGACTGTGACGGATTCCAGCTTTACCATCCGGGTTGTGGGAACCGCTACCGACAATACCTATCCCGTGAAGGAATACGCAACAGATACCTCTTCGGCGGAGGGAAACTACGATCCACAGGTTTTCCACAGGTATGAGATGCAGGAGGCGGGAAATTGAGCAGGAAAAACAAGGGATTTACCCTGGTGGAAATGCTGTGCACCATTGTGGTGCTGCTGCTGGTATCCGCTGCGGTGACGGTGGGCATTCGCCTGGCCGTCAGCAACTATTCCGTTTCCATTACCGCCTCCGAATCCCAGGTGCTATGCTCCACCGTTCTGGATTCGGTCAGCGATGAGCTGCGGTACTGTACCGTGGAAGACTGGCAGGCGGATAACCTGAAATTTGTATCTGCCAGATATGTGGGCATCCGGCATTTCGAGGTTTCCGACGGCAGAATTTTGGTGGTGCCGGAGGAGGAGAACGAAGAAATCTCCATGACTACGGAAAACCTGCTGCCAAAGAAAAGCTATGTCAACGGTATGAAAGCCCAGCTGGAGCTGACCCCCAACGAAGAAGAAGGAATTGTCCGGGTTACGGTGCGGATTACCGACGCCGCCGGAAAGGTCCTCCAGGAACGTTTCCGGGATGTGGAAATTTTGAGTACACTCGGTTCCTGAATAGCGCAGTAACAGCACCTTCTCCCAAATGCGGAGAGGGTGCTGCTTTTTGTAAAAGGGCACGTTCCGGGCGGACGGAAAAACCAGCCTTTGCCTTGCTGAACGATGGAATTATCCGAAAAACAATAAAAGAATGTCTTGCAAAACAAAGGCATATCCTATATAATGAAAAGGAACTGAAAAGAATCCGGACGAGTAATCCGCAGAGGACCGGAGACGGGCTGGCCCAAGCCGGAAAAGAACAATGCCGTGACGTCTTTTTTAGGTAATTCCATAAAAAGCTTTCAACGGACCCTGGATTCCGAGGCCCGAAAAGAAAAAGAACGGGAGGAAAACGAATGAGACGCACCATTTCTGCCAGGCTGCTTTCCCTGTTTTTGGTGATTGCACTGCTGGCAAGCTGCTGCCCGGCTGTTTATGCGGCCGAGGTGACGGAGGGGACACAGCAGACGGAGACAGCGGAAGTTACCGAGGCCACGGAAGCTGCGGAGGAAACGGAGCCAACGGAGACAACGGAGGCAACTGAAGCAGCGGAGCCCACGGAGACGACGGAGGCAACCGAAGCAACGGAATCCACCGAGCCTACGCAGGCCACCGAGGCTGCGGGAGTTACCGAGCCTACGGAGGAGACGGAAGAGAGCAAGCTGGCTTTCGGCTTCCAGGGTCTGCCGGAGGGCTATGTATTCAGCGAAAAGGCGCTGGAGGACAAGCTGGAGCTGGCAGAGGACGAAACCGTCGGCAAGCTGGAGGAGCTGAATCCCGGAGAGGACTATGCCGCGGGCGAGTTGATTGTCCCTGCCGAGACCAGAGAGGAGGCCGAGCTATACGCCCAGGCCTACTGTGCGGAGCTGGTGGACTATGATTACGGCATGGCCCTGCTCCGGCTGCAGGAGGCTACGGTGCTGGATGCCGTAACGCTGGCCCAGGATATGGATGTGCCGCTGCCTGCGGCATGGCCCAACTATCTGATTACTTTGGACCCTATGGAGGAGACCTATCGGGAGGAAAGACCCAATATTACGACTATGAGCCTGGACGCTCCCCAGCGGGAAACCTGGAACACCTGGGTAAACGAAATGCTTACGACCCCGGACCCTGCCATTCAGATTCCGGTGGATAGAGGAAACCTGGCATTCTGGAATGACGATTACCAGTATATGCACGAGGTGATTGACAGCTACGGCGCCTGGGGTGCGACTACCGGCCGGGGCGTTACGGTTGCCGTTGTGGACACCGGCATCAAGACGGGCCACCCGGATCTTTCCGGCAGAGTATCTTATTACGATGTCGGCATGGGTGTGGAGGATGAGCTGGGCCACGGAACCCATGTGGCCGGTATTATCGGTGCTACGCTGGGAAACGGTATGGGCGGCGCCGGCGTGGCTCCGAATGTCCATTTTGCAAGCATCCGGATTTTTAACGATATAACCACCAGAGCTTATTACATAGCCAAGGGCATCAACAAGGCCGTGGATGTGGGGGCGGATGTGATTAATCTGAGCCTGGGCGGAATCAGCGCAAATGCGGCTACAAAGTCGGCGGTTGACAGGGCCATCCGCAACAACATTGTTGTGGTGGCGGCCATGGGCAACGACGGCATGAACCGGATCAACTATCCCGCCGCCTATCCCGGGGTAATCGGTGTTGTGGCCAGCGGTACGGACAATACCCGGGCCAATTACTCCAACTACGGCTCCTGGGCGGATATTGCTGCCCCCGGCTCCAATATCTATTCTACTACCAATGACGGCAGCTACGGCTTGATGAGCGGCACCTCCATGGCCTGCCCGGTGGTTTCCGGTGTGGCGGCGCTGTATAAGAGCATATATCCCGACGCAACGCCCAGTCAGGTGGAGTCACGGATGAAGTCCACTGCCACCAAGGGCGGCGGTGACCTGGGCGTGGGCATTGTCAATGCGGCAAATATGCTCTCGTATAAGCCTGGCAAGCCCATTCTGGAGCTCTATACGGATTCCAACATTTACAGCACCGGCGACGGAACCCTGGGCAGTTCCGTACCCTGTGAGAGCCAATTGTATATCCGGGCCGCAGAGAAGGAAAACGATGCATTCCTGCTTTATACCATCAACGGCAAGAACCCCGGGGTCAAGGACGGCGTTGTGGTATCGGGCGAACGGTACGATGAGGCTGGGTACATCGATTTGTCGGCCTATGCCGGCCAGACCGTTACAATCAAGGCCATGCAGGTCAGCGGCCTGGGCGTTTCCGGTGCCGTTATGACCAAGCAGCTGAAGGTGAAAAGATCCCAAAATGTCACGGATGTCATTATCTCCGGACCCCACCAGCTGGTGGCAGGCAAGAAGGGAGAATTTACGGCGGTCGTGGAACCGGCAGATAAGGCGGATCAGGGCGTTACCTGGAAGCTGATTGTCAGCGAGGCCTCCGGCGTGAAGCTGGATCCCAAAACCGGTGTTTTGACCACCTCCAAGAATTCCAGCGGCGATGTGGTGATCCAAGCCATCAGCAATGCGGATACCGATTGCGTTGCCTGGATTACCGTGAATATAAAGCCCGTAAATCCGGTAGCCACCCTGAAGCTCAGTGACAGCACGAAGACGATTACCGTAGGGGGTACGGAGCAGCTGTGGGTTGCTTCTGCCATGGATACCGGCAAGAAGGCAATGTCGGTGGAAGACCTGGATCTGAAATGGACCAGCAGCAACACAAAGGTGGCTGTTGTAGATAAAGACGGTTATATAACCGGTATGGGCAAGGGAACGGCAACCATTACCTGCAAGGTGCTGGACGGCAGCGGGAAAACCGCGAAATGCACGGTTACCGTGCAAAAGGTGGTAGAGGAGATCCGGATTTCCGGCCAGAGCTCCATTGCGCCCGGCGCCACCGCCGCCTACAAGGCGACAATTCTGCCGCAGGATGCCAGCATAAAAAAGATTTGGTGGAGCCTGGAGGATGAACCCGAGGGAGTTACCATCGACGCCAATGGTAAGGTGAAGGTTCCCGCTTCCGTAAAAAGCGGTTCGTTCTATGTAGAAGCTGTTGCCGCCGACCTGGGGGTTGCATGTGGGCAGATCCGGGTAGACATCGTCCCGAAGTGTACGGCAGTGACCGTGGAAGCCTGGGGTTCCACCGGCAGTGCTCCCGGCTGCGTATATTCTAAGAAGGGCGTTTTGACCGGGGTAAACCTGTTTAATGTGGATCTGCCGGATACCTCCGGCACGGAGAATACGGTCTGGCTCAGCGCAACAGCCGTGGGCTCCGGCCAGGCAGCGATCAAGTGGACCAGCAGCAAACCCAGTGTTGCCGCCGTGGACGAAGACGGTGTGGTAACAGCGCTGAGTGCAGGTACCACCACCGTCACCGCCGCAGCCCAGGACGGCTCCGGCAAGAAGGTCTCCGTTACCGTAAAGGTCGCGGTTCCGGTATCTACCATGTCCCTGACCTCTACCGCCCTGAAGGCAGCTGAAGATTTGGATCTGCTGGCCATTGGCAAGAGCTACAAGCATAAGGTCACCTTCGGTAATCTCTACGGAAAGCCCACCAATCAGAAGGTAACCTGGAACTGGATGGCTACCACGAGAAGAAACGGCAGCCTGTCTAACATTACCGGCTATGTGAGCAAGCTTATTTCCTGCAAGGGCGGTACGCTGAACGTAAAGGCGGGACTGAAAAGCTACCTGAGGAGCTACGGGAATATGCAGGTTACCGTCTATGCCGAGTCTACGGACGGTACGGATGTGGTTGCCATGAAGACCTACGACCTGACCATGGGCGCCACCGTGCTGAACTGGTACGGCGATTTGCGGAGCAGCGGAGACGGCTATTATATATACTTCTATTCGGATCAGGCCTATGTCAGCGGCAGCAGCGGCAAATATAGCCAGTTTAACGTTACCAGCAGCAATCCCAATGTTCTGAACCCGGGAGATGTGGTATTTTCCGGCTCCACCTATAGAGGCATGAATGTTTATGCCGTCTATTTGTATCCCGGTGTGAAGGGTAAGGCAAAGCTGACCGTAAAAACAACGGACGGAACCAATAAATCCATCAGCATAACCGGTACGATTTCCTGAAAATGATAAAATACATCCCCGCCTCCGGCGGGGATGCTGTTTATGGCGTTACTGTTCTTTCTTGTGGGGCACAAACTGGATTTCCGGCATGGCCAGATTGTCGTAGAGGATGGATACGGGCTTCTCCTCCGTATCGTCGGTGTTCTCTACCTCGCCGGTATGAACCTCCGGCACGGCAAGGTTTTCGTTGCGGAAGGTCAGGTGCATTTTGAGCTTGCTTTTCAGCCGCTTTTTGATTTTTTTCAGCATGGTTTGTACCTCTCACAATAGATTAATGAACAGGGTAATGCAGAGACTGTTGATAAAATCGGCAAACATGGAGCCGATGATGGGCACCAGAATATAGGCCTTGACGGAGGGGGCATATTTTTCCGTCAGCACCTGCATATTGGCCATAGCGTTGGGGGTAGCGCCCATACCAAAGCCGCAGATACCGGCGGAGAGAATGGCTGCGTCATAGTTCCGTCCCATGATATTGTACACGATAAAGTAGGAGAACAGGGCCATAAAGAGAACCTGACCCACCAGGAGAACAATGAGGGGCAAAGCCAGCTGGGCAAGCTCCCAGAGCTTTGCGGAATCGGAAATAAATTGCAATGGTGAAAAATAATGAAAACAAACTGTTAAAAAATTCTGTTGTAATTTGCCGCCGGGGATGCTACAATAGTTGTGATATTTGTGTAACCACACAGGAAGGAGGGCAAAAGATTATGCAGTCGGAATACATAATCGAAATGCTCAACATCAGAAAGGAGTTTCCCGGCATCGTTGCCAACGATGACATTACCCTGCAGCTGCGCCGGGGAGAGATCCATGCCCTGCTCGGTGAAAACGGCGCCGGTAAATCTACCCTTATGAGCGTCCTGTTCGGCCTTTATCAGCCGGAAAAGGGTGTTATCAAGAAGAACGGCGAAGTTGTGCAGATCAACAACCCCAACGATGCCACGGCCCTGAACATCGGCATGGTCCATCAGCACTTTAAGCTGGTGGATGTGTTTACGGTGCTGGATAATATTATCCTGGGCGCGGAAGACACCAAAATGGGCTTTCTGCAAAAGAAGGAAGCCCGCCGGAAGGTTCAGGAGCTGTCCGACAAGTATAAGCTCCAGGTAGATCTGGATGCCAAGGTGGAGGACATTACGGTGGGTATGCAGCAGCGTACCGAAATCCTCAAGATGCTCTACCGGGACAACGAGATTCTCATTTTCGACGAGCCTACCGCCGTGCTGACTCCCCAGGAAATCGACGAGCTGATGGAAATCATGCGGGGCTTTGCAAAAGAGGGCAAGTCCATCCTGTTCATTACCCACAAGCTGAACGAAATCATGGCCGTGGCGGACAGGTGTACCGTATTGCGGAAGGGCAAGTATATCGGCACCGTCAACATCAAGGACACCAACAAGCAGGAGCTGTCCAATATGATGGTAGGCCGCCCGGTGCAGCTCCAGGTCCAGAAAGGGCCGTCCAATCCCGGGGATGTTGTGCTGGATGTGCAGGGGATGGTAGTGCCCTCCAAGCTCCATAAGAACAACGCCGTAAAGGGAGTGTCCTTCCAGGTGCGCTCCGGGGAGATCGTCTGCGTGGCCGGTATCGACGGCAACGGCCAGACGGAGCTGGTTTATGGCCTGTCGGGCCTGGAAAAGACCACCGGCGGCAAGATTACCCTCTGCGGCAAGGATATTACCCATCTTTCTATCCGCAGGCGCAGCGAGGCCGGTATGAGCCATATCCCCGAGGACCGGCATAAGCATGGCCTGGTGCTGGACGATACCCTGGAAAACAACATTGTTCTCCAGCGCTACCGGGAGCCCCAGTTCCAGAAGGGCGGCTTCATTAAAAGGGATGCCGTCCGGGACTATGCGGAAAAGATCATCGAGCAGTACGATGTCCGTTCCGGCCAGGGCCCGGTAACCATCGCCCGGAGTATGTCCGGCGGCAACCAGCAGAAGGCTATTATCGGCCGGGAGGTGGATCGGGACAACCCGTTCCTGATTGCCGTGCAGCCTACCCGGGGCCTGGATGTAGGCGCCATCGAGTATATCCACAAGCAGCTGGTTGCCCAGCGGGACGCCGGGAAGGCTGTGCTGCTGGTATCGCTGGAACTGGACGAGGTTATGAATCTGGCAGACCGGATCCTTGTTATGTACGAGGGCGAAATTGTGGGTGAGCTGGATCCCAAGCAGACCAACGTTCAGGAGCTGGGCCTGTATATGTCCGGCGCAAAACGCAATACGAAAGGAGGCGTGCAGGCATGAAAAACAGTCTGTCAAACCTCTATGAAAAGGAAGCCACCAAAAAGGTGCTTGCTTCTCTGATTTCCATTCTTATCGGCCTGACGGTGGGCGCCGTGGTGGTTGCCATCGTGGGCCTGACCAAGAAGACCATTGGCCTGTCCGGTATGTGGGACGGCATCCGCATTGTTTTTGTGGGTATTTTCTGCAAGGGCCGGGATGCGGCAGGTGCTTTGGAATGGGGCTTTAACGGCCGGACTATGGGCAATATGCTCTTTCGTGCTACCCCCATTATTATGACCGGCCTTTCCGTGGCCATTGCCTATAAGACGGGCCTGTTTAACATCGGTGCTCCCGGGCAGTATCTGATGGGCACCATGGCCTCCCTGATGATTGCCCTGGGCATTCCCAGCAGCAGCGTGCCCGTGGGCCTCATCTGGGTGCTGGCCTTCCTGGGCGGCATTCTGGCGGGCGCTCTTTGGGGTGCTATCCCCGGCGCACTGAAGGCCTTCCTCAATATCAACGAGGTCCTGGCCTGTATTATGACCAACTGGCTGGCGGCCAACATCGTTACATGGGCCTTTGATATGTCCAACTTCAAAAACACCGTGGAGGGCACCAAGACTGCCTATGTCTATAAGTCCAGCTTCAACGGTGTGGCTACCGCTAAGTTAGGGCTGGATAAGCTCTTCCCCAATTCCCAGGTCAACGGCGGCATTGTGATTGCTGTCGTCATCGCCATCCTCATGTACATCTTCATCAATAAGACCACCTTGGGCTTTGAACTGAAGGCCTGCGGCTCCAGCCGTCACGCCGCCCGCTACGCCGGTATTAACGATAAGCGGAATATCGTTCTGTCCATGGCCATTGCCGGCGGCCTGGCCGGTGCGGGCGCAGCCCTGTACTGGCTCTCCGGCAACACGGAGTTCTATTGGTCCACCTACCAGAGCCTCCCCGGCGAGGGCTTTAACGGCATCCCGGTGGCCCTGCTCGCCATCAACAATCCTATCGGTGTCATCTTCACCGGTATCTTCATGGCCATGCTGAAGATTGTGGGCCAGAACCTGACGGGCTACACCGCCTACAACGAGTACATCACCGATGTGATTATCGGCGTCATTGTGTACCTCAGCGCCTTCTCCCTGGTGATCCGTATGTGGCTGGAGGGCAAGCTGAAAAAGGCTCCCAAAGAAGCAGAATCCAAGAAAGGAGGGGCCAAGAAATGACATTCATCATTCAGCAGACCCTGCTTTACGCCGTCCCTCTGATGATTGTGGCCCTGGCCGGTGTATTCGCCGAGCGCAGCGGCATCATCAACCTGGCTCTCGAGGGTATTATGATCTTCGGCGCTTTTATCGGCGTCCTCTTCGTCCGTTCCATGCAGGACCTGCCTGTGTTTGCCAACGCCGCCCGTCAGGGCAACTGGCTGACGCTGCAGGGCCTGGAAATTCTGGCTATGCTGGTATCCGCTGCCATGGGCGCCCTGTTTAGCCTGCTTTTGAGCTTTGCCTCCATCAACCTGAAGGCGGACCAGACCATCGGCGGTACCGCCCTGAACCTGATGGCCCCGGCCCTGGTGCTGTTCCTCATCCGGATCATTGACGGCCAGAACATCCTGGACCTGAAGACCGGCGACTCCGCCACCTGGTTCATGCTGAAAAAGTCCACCTTCGGCATTCCCAAGAGCCAGAATATCGGCTTCCTGGGGGAGACCTTCCTGAATAAGGTGTACCTGGCAACCTACATCTGCATTATCCTGTTTATCGTGATGTCCGTTCTGCTGTACAAGACCCGCTTTGGTCTGCGGCTTCGTTCCTGCGGCGAAAATCCCCAGGCGGCAGACAGCCTGGGCATCAATGTCTACCGGATGCGCTATGCCGGTACCACTATTTCCGGCGCTCTGGCGGGTATGGGCGGCTTTGTATACGCCCTGACTACCACCAACTGTACCGCTAACGGCGATGTGGCGGGCTTCGGCTTTTTGGCTCTGGCCGTTATGATCTTCGGCAACTGGAAGCCCCTGAACATTGCCGGCGCCTCCCTGCTCTTCGGCCTGTTTAAGTGCATTGCCGCCGCCTATTCCAGCATCGATATCAACGGCGACGGTGTGTACTGGCTGGCAGAGATCGGCATCTCCTCCCACCTGTACCGGATGCTGCCCTACCTCGTAACCCTGATCGTCCTGGCCTTCACCTCCAAGAAGTCCCGGGCCCCCAAGGCAGAGGGCATCCCCTACGACAAAGGAACCAGATAACGATTTTGATACGGAACCGCTCAGCCCCTCCCGGCTGGGCGGTTTTTTTGCACATGGGGGCAGAGCATAGAAGTAACGTTCCTGTGCAAAGTTCACAAAGGAAAACTATGGAAAAATATTGGAAAAACGTGAAGTATTCATATATATATATATATATAGTTGCGAAATGTCCGGATTTTCGAAAAAAAGATGCATATCTTCCTGAAATGAGAGTTGATAATTATCGACGAAAAATGGAGAAAATCGAGGAAATCAAAGAAAATAACTGCTGCATAATGCGTGATTTTGCGAAAAGTGTACTTGATTTTCGTGATAACCTGGTGTATTCTGTAAAAGGATAATTATAAAGAGAACGGATATAAAAGGGGAAGATCTCTATGGAAGAGATAAGCAAATGCCCCGCTGAAATGTGTTTGCGGCAGAAAGAATGCGGTATGTACGGTCCGGTGGTCGAGAACAACGGTTCTTGCCTGGCAGGCGACAAAGAAATTGGATGGATATGGTACTATAATAAATATAGTTCGTGTGATGCAGGCAGTTGGACAGCCCGCAGGAAGAAATAAAAAGGAAGAGGAGATAGTATGGAACTGAAAAAATGTCTTGGATGCATGGAGGATTTCGAGGGTTATCCCTGCCCCCATTGCGGCTATGATCCGGGGAAGGCAGAGTCCGGCGGCTATGCCTTGCCGGTGCAGACCATCCTGCGGGGCAAGTATCTGGTGGGCCGGGTGCTGGGCCAGGGCGGCTTTGGCATGACCTATATCGGCTGGGATATCCCCCTGGGCCGGAAGGTGGCTATTAAGGAATTCTATCCCTCCGGCCAGGTCAGCCGGACCCCCGGGGACCGGACCATTACCTGGTACCATACGGAGCAGGCCCGGCAGGCCCAGCAGGGCGGCATGGAAATGTTCCTGAAGGAAGCCCGGAAAATGGCCAAGGTGGACAGCATTCCCGGCGTCGTCAAGGTTAGGGACCTGTTCCAGGAAAACGGAACGGCCTACATCGTTATGGACTTTGTGGAAGGGGAGACCCTGAAGGAGCGGCTCAAGAAAAACGGCACCATGACCTGGGACCGGGCGAAGGATATTTTCCTTCCGGCCATCCACGCTATGGAGCAGGTCCATCAAAGAGGCCTGATCCACCGGGATCTGAGCCCCAGCAACCTGATGCTGACCCCGGACGGGAAGGTAGAAATTCTGGACCTTGGCGCCGCCAAGGACCTGACGTCTTCTAACGGCGCCTCCTCCATGCAGGTGGCTACCGGCGGCTTCAGTCCCCTGGAGCAGTACACCCAGCGGGGCGGCTCCGGCACCTGGACGGATGTATACGCTATGGCAGCAACCATTTACTATACCCTAACCGGGAAGGTGGCCCCGCCGGCCATTGACCGGCTGGACAAGGACACCATTTCCTGGACCCTTCCGGGGCTGGATACCATGCCTGGCTATGCCTTGGCAACTCTGAAAAAGGCCATGGCCGTTTCCGCCAAGGACCGGATCCAGACCATGGCGGCACTGGAGCAGGGCCTTGCGGATCGGGTTGCCACACCGTCAGCTCCGGCCGAGGTTTTCTCCAATGTGAAAAACGATACGAAATCAAAGCGGCTGTGGATTATTGGTGCGGCGGCAGCGGTGGTGCTGTGCGTGGCCATCGGCGGCTATATCAAGCTGATAAAGCCGGCGGACGATTACAAAAAAGCCCAGAAATTGATGGAAGCCGGGAGCTATGAAGAGGCGGCAGAGGCTTTCCAGGCTCTGGGAGACTATGAGGACAGCGCGGAAATGGTGACGGACGCCGAGGCAAAGGCAGAGGAAAAGCGCCTCAAGCAGCAGGCTTACGACAAAGCCACAGCCATGATGGAAGCAAAGCGTTACCCTGCGGCGGCCGTTGCCTTTACGGCCCTGGGCGACTTTGAAGACAGCGCCCAGCAGGCCCAGATTGCCAGAACCACGATCCAGCCCGCAGCCATTGCTGCGGGGGCCTTTCACTCGGTAGGTCTGCATATGGACGGTACCGTGGTAGCCGCAGGCTATAATGATGCCGACCAATGCGAGGTGGGCAGCTGGAAAAATATCGTAGCCGTGTCCGCAGGCAAGTACCATACGGTGGGTCTGCGCAGCGACGGTACCGTAGTGGCGGTTGGGTACAGCAAGGATGGTGACGGCAACTATGCGGGCCAGTGCAATGTCGGCAGCTGGAAAAACATCGTGGCCATTGCGGCGGGAGATTACCACACCATCGGCCTGCGCAGCGACGGTACCGTTGTGGCTGCCGGTGCAAACGGAGACGGGCAGTGCGATGTGTACGGCTGGACGGACATTGTGGCGATCAGTGCCCAGAATGATTTCACACTGGGCCTGCGGATCGACGGCACCGTTGTGGCCGCCGGCAACAACGAGGACGGAAAGTGTGATGTGGACGGCTGGGAAGATGTTGCTGCAGTTTCTGCCGGCGGCTTCCATACGGCAGGTCTGCGTTTGGATGGCACCGTGATTGCCGTAGGAATTACCGATGACGAGCGATGCAACACCTTTGATTGGGAGAATATTACGGCAATCGCCACCGGATGGTCCAATACGGTAGGCCTTTGCGAGGACGGTACCGTAGTGGCAACGGGCTACAATGGTGATGGCCGGTGCGATGTGCAGGACTGGAAGGATATTGTGGAAATTGCGGCGACCAATTCCCATACCCTGGGTCTGCGCAGCGACGGCACCGTGGCGGTGACGGGCAATAACAAATACGGCCAGTGCAATGTAAGCGGCTGGAAGAATATCGGCTTTTATCAGCAGTGATGTGAATAAGGGCGGTGCCGTTTCCGGTGGTAACGGCTTCCTGCAATGATATGAAAAAAGGAGAATATTATGGAACTGAACAAATGTCCCGGATGTATGGAGAACAGCGGGGGGTATCCCTGCCCCCATTGCGGCTATGATCCGGAAAAGGAAACCACGGCCGAGGACCATTTAAAGCCGGAGACCATCCTGGCCGGGAAATATCTGGTGGGCAGGGTGCTGGAGGAAAGCGGCGATACGGTTACCTACCTGGGCTGGGATATTGGCCTGGAGCGGAAGGTGCGGATTCGGGAGTGCACTCCCTGGAAGGTGGAGCAGTCCCCGGAGGCGCCTGATACCGGGAACGGCGAGTCTTGGGGTGTGGATGGGTCCGAAGAAGAGGCGGAAAAGAGAGCGGAGGCCTTCCTGGAGGAAGGCAGAAAGACGGAGCAGGTGCTGGAGCTTTTCCGCAATCAGGGCAGAGCCTACTGGGTAATGCAGTATGGGGAGCCCGCAAAGGAAGAATCCGTTCCCGAGCAGACCGTTTCGAAAACGGTTCAGAAAACCGTCCCGGAGAAAAAGGCAAAGGGAAAGCTTTGGATTCCCGTGGCCGCGGCGGCAGTGGTAGTGCTGTGCCTCGGTACGGGCCTGTACATCAAGGTTTTGAAGCCTGCGGGCGACTATAAAAAGGCCCAGGCGCTGATGGACGCCGGGAGCTATGCGGAGGCCATTGAGGCCTTTACGAATCTGGGCGACTATAAGGACAGCCCGGAGAAAATCCGGGAGGCCGAATACGGCAAAGCCCAGGCCCTGCTGGAAGAGGGCAGCTATGACGAAGCCGCGGAAGCCTTCACGGCACTGGGAGATTACGAAGACAGCCAGGCAAAGCTGCTGGAGGCCCAGGCGGGGCAGGAAAAGCTGCGGGCTTACGAAAAAGCCACGGCGCTGATGGAAGCAAAGCGGTACCCCGCTGCGGCCGTATCCTTTACGGCCCTGGGAGACTTCCGGGACAGCGCGGCCCAGGCCCAGGCGGCCAGAACCGCCATCCAGCCCGTAACCGTATCGGCAGGCAGCTGGACAACCTACGGCCTCCATGGGGACGGTACCGTGACAGCAGTTGGAAACAATGAGTTCGACCAGTGCAAGGTAGGCAGCTGGAAGGATATCGTGGCCGTGGAGGGCGGCAGCTACCATACGGTGGGCCTGCGCAGCGACGGCACCGTGGTGGCCGTGGGAGACAATACGGATGACGACAACAATTTTGCCGGCCAGTGCAATGTGTCCGGCTGGAAGGACATTGTAGCCGTTTCCGCCGGCAACAGCCACACGGTGGGCCTGAAGAAGGACGGCACCGTGATCGCTACCGGCTCCAACGAAAAGGGCCAGTGCAATGTAAGCGGCTGGACGGACATCGTGGCCGTCAGCACCCAGAATGACTTTACCGTTGGCCTGCGGGCGGACGGTACCGTGGTGGCCACCGGCAACAACGCAGAAGGCCAGTGCGATGTAAGCAGCTGGACGGACATCATTGCCATTTCGGCAGGGGGCCACCATACGGTGGGCCTGCGCAGCGACGGTACCGTAGTGGCTGCCGGCTATGATAAGCGCGGGCAGTGCGCCACGGGGGGTCTGATGGATATTGTGGCGGTTTCCGCCGGCTGGAGCCATACCCTGGCGCTGTGCAGCGACGGTACCGTCGTCGCCCTGGGTACCACGGACGACGGAAGATGCAATGTAGAAAACTGGAAGGACATTGTGGCCATTTGCGCCAGAAATACCCATTCCGTTGGCCTGCGCAGTGACGGCACCGTGGTGGCGGTGGGCAAAAATGAGGATGGGCAGTGCGATGTCAGCAGCTGGAAAAATATTGCAATGCCCGAATAACCGCAGCTGCGGCTGAAGAGTACACAGAAGGAAGGATTTCTATGGAACTGAACAAATGCCTGGGCTGTATGGAAGACATCCAGGGTTACCCCTGCCCCCATTGCGGCTATGACCCGAAAACGGAAACCGCCGACCCGTCCTATCTGCAGCCGGAGACCATCCTGGCCGGAAAATATCTGGTAGGAAAGGTTACGGAGGCGGCGGAGAATTCCACCGCCTATCTGGGCTGGGATATTGGGCTGGAGCGGAAGGTGAGCATTTTGGAGTGCAGCCCCCGGCCGGAGGAGACGCCGGAAGACTGGGACCGGAGAGCGACGGACTTTTTGCAGGAGGGCAGAAGCGCAGAAAAGGCGGACCGGATCCTGGACCTGTTTAAAAATGGAGGCAGGGCCTATCAGGTGCTGCAGTTTGTGGAGCCTAAAACGGAAGAGGCGCCCGCTTCCACCGGATTTATTCAGGAAAGCGTGCCGGAAAAGACAGAAGTGCCGGGAAAGCGGAAAACCGTGCTGATTGCGGCTGTGGCAGCCGCGGTGGTGCTGTGTGTTGGCGTGGGCCTGTATATCAAGGTGCTGAAGCCCGCAAGCGACTACAAAAAGGCTCAGGCGCTGATGGATGCAGGCAGCTACCGGGAAGCCATCCAGGTCTTTACGAATCTGGGCGACTACAAGGACAGCCCGGAGAAGATTCAGGAGGCGGAGTACGGCCAGGCCCAGGCTTTCCTGGATGACGGAAGCTACGACGAAGCCCTGGATGCCTTTACGGCTCTGGGAGACTACCAGGATAGCCCCCAAAAGGTAGAGCTGGCTAAGGAAGGCCAGCGCAACCGGAAGGCCTATCAGGAGGCCATGGCTCTGGTGGAGGCAAAGCGGTATCCTGCGGCAGCCATAGCCTTTCACGCTTTAGGAGACTTTGAAGACAGCGCCCAGCAGGCCCAGCTTGCCAGGAGCACCGTTCAGCCGGTACCGGTTGCGGCGGGCTTCAGCCACACGGTAGGCGTGCGGTCGGACGGCACGGTCATGGCTGTCGGAAGCAATGGCTGCAACAAATGTGAAGTAGGCGAGTGGGGCGATATTGTGGCTGTGGCGGCAGGCTTGAGCCATACGGTGGGCCTGCGTAGCGACGGTACGGTGGTTGCCGTTGGATATAATTTGCAGGATGACCGCTGTGAGGTCAGCCAGTGGAGGAATATTGTCGCCATCGGTGCCGGAGATTCTCATACGGTGGGTCTGCGGGCAGACGGAACCGTAACGGCTGTGGGTGAGAATAAGAAAGGCCAGTGCAATGTCGGCAAATGGAAGGACATTGTGGCAATCTATGTACATGACGACTATACGATCGGACTTCGGATTGACGGCACCGTGGTGTCTACCGAGAACTGGGATCTGAGCGGCTGGAAGAATATCGTGGCCATTTCCGGCGGCTATTCCCATGCGGAAGGCCTACGCAGTGACGGTACGGTTGTGTGCGTTGGAAAACCTTCTTCTGATGCGGAAGAAATTGCAACGTGGAAGGATATCGTATCGATTGCTGCCGCCAGTGGCCATGTGTTTGGCCTGCGCAGTGACGGAACCGTTGCCGTGGCGGGATATACAGCCAGTGACGGCCGGTGCGATGTGGCCGGATGGAAGAATATCGCGGCGATTTTTGCGGGAGATACCCATACGGTTGGCCTGTACAGCGACGGTACCCTGGTGTCTGTCGGGGAAAATGATGACGGCGAGTGCAATGTCAGCGGCTGGAAGAACATCGGTGTAAACTGATTGCCCCCGGCAGAACAGAAAGGAAGAAGCTTATGGCTAATACGGTTTTCTTTCGGGAGGCCTCGAAGGAGCATTCAACGATCGGATGGAAGGACATTTTTTCGGAGTCCTTTAAAAAGCATTCCAAGCAGGAGCGGGAATACGCTATGCAGGTGGGGACCGTGGCCCGGACGGTGCCGGAAAGCCGGATGCTGTCCTCCTGGCACAAGCCCTGGCTGTGGTGGCCGACGGCAAAGGCGGGCATTGGGCTGGTTTTGGTACTGTATGCCGCGTACTTTGTTCCCGGAATGCTGGGCTTTCCCGTTGTTGTTTCCATAACAGAAATGTGCACCATCATTCCGCCGCTGGTGATTCCCCTGGTGATGATGATCTTCTTCTGGGAGCTGAACGTTCCGCAGAACATTTCCGTAGGGGATATGGCGGTGTTTTATCTGGCAGGAGGCATTATCAGCTTTTGCGTGACGGGGATCATGTTTGCGTTTGTTCCCAGCGAACCTGCCAGCCTGGCTGCCTTCCGGGAGGAGCCGGGAAAGCTGGCGGCTTCCGTTTTGATCCTTTTGTACATACAAAAGGTGCAGAAGAAAAAAATCTACGGTCTGACGGGGCTGACGGTAGGCGCCATTGTGGGCGCCGCCTTTTCGGGGCTGGAATCGGCAAGCTATGCATTGCGATACCTCGGAAATATGGATGCGGTACGCACGGTCCAGATGCTGCGGGGGGTGACGGAAATTGCCGGGCATATCTTCTACTGTGTGCCCTACAGCTGTGCCATTGCCCTGCACGCTCAAAACGGCAAGCTGGGGCGGGGCAGCTTCCTGAATATGCAGACGCTGCTGGCCCTTGCCGTTTCTATGGGGATGCATTTTACCTGGAACAGCGGCCTGGGAGGGATTGTTATGGAAATTGCCCAGTGCTGCCTGGCTCCGGTGATTTTGATCTATTGGGTCCGGCAGTGCCTGCGGCAGATCGTACAAATTTGCGGCCCAAAGCGCAGCAGCGGCGCGGCGGCAGGGGCCTATGCGGTGACGCTGATGTGCAAAACCACTGCCCTGCAGGGAATGTGCTGGAAGGGCGGCCAGGCAGATGGGCCCCTGGTAATCGGCCGGAGCAAGGATTCCTGCCAGATCTGCTTCCCGGCGGATACCGCCGGGGTCAGCCGTGAGCACTGCCGGGTGTTTTTGGGGCAGGAGGGCTGGATGCTTCAGGATCTGGGCTCTACCTACGGCACCTATGTAGACGGCCGGCGGCTGGGCGCCCAGGAGTGCGCCCCCATCCACCCGGGCAGCGAAATTTATCTGGGCTCCAAAAAGGTTTGGATATCCGTATTGTAGAAAGGCACTTGACAGATAAATTTGCCTGTGAGAAAAATAGAAAGAGGTGTTGCAAGTGAAGAAAAAAAGATGGCTTTCTCTGTTGCTGTGCGTGCTGCTGCTGGCAGGGATGGGCTTTTCCTGGCTGCCGGTGCAGAGCAGCGCGGATACCAGCATTACGCCGGTAGTCTGCATCTCAAGTCAGGATGGACACTCGATTTACGATGGTGCAATTGGCGTTCCGCTGCAGAACGGTGGAGAATTGGTAGTGGTTCTCCCTGTGGATTTTTATAAGGGGGACAGTCTGGAATACTATTTGATGCTGGGGGACAGCCCGATAGAATTGACCAATCCGTGTATAACCAACACCTATTTGGTAATGACCGCGCAGACAAATGCGACTCAGTATTTTTATCCGGGGCTGACACCTGTGGAAGAAGGCGAGACATATGCCATCGTTGCCTACACCTCCGACGGGGAGATTGCCAGCAGACCCGTTACGGTAACCGGAATAGGCAACCCGGACAGCGACGGAATGTATCCTCTGAGCCTGCAAGGCGATCTCAGCGGGATGAGCGTTTTGGCCGCGATCATGCTGGATGATTATGTGGTGGGTTTCGTTGGAACAGACGGCGCTTATGCCTTTGTATATGAGGGCGGTACCGGCGGTGGCAGTGGTTCCGGCAGTGGTTCCGGCAGTGGTTCCGGCAGTGGTTCCGGCGGCGGCTCTCGGGGCGGCAGCGGCTCCGGAAGCAGCTCCGGAAGGAGAAATCAGTCAAACAGCATTGTAATCGCCGTTGCGGCGGTGGCGGTGGTGCTCGTCCTGATCCTTCTTCTGCGGAAGAAAAACGGGACTGCCAACCAATCGGCGGCTTCCGCATCGGGGGTGCCGGACGTTCCTTATACGCCGCCTGTGCCGCCGGTACCCCCTGTGCCCCCGGTGCCCCATACACCCTCCGGGCCTTCCCCCCATACGCCAAACGGCACCGGCTTCCGCTTGTATCTGGAAGCGGTCTCCGGCCCCAATATGGGCCAGATGTGGCAGATTACGGAACAGGGGCTGCTGCTGGGCCGCTCCCCGGAGGCGAACATCCTGTATCCGCCGGATACCAAGGGTGTCAGCCGGAGGCACTGTAAGGTATTCTTTACCGGCGGCGGCCTGTCCGTTATGGATTTGGGTTCCACCAGCGGGACCTATATCCGGGGCAAGGGAAAGCTGCTGGAAAATACACCGGTGCAGCTCCAGGCGGGAGATACCATCTACCTGGGCTCCAAAAAGGTGGCTTTGCGGCTGATAGCCAAGAGTTGACAAAGAAACAGACCGGATTCCAACGCCGGACGGAAAACCCAAGAAAAATCCCACCGGCATGGATACAGGATGAAGAAAGAGGTGCACAAAATTGAAGAAAAAGAGATGGCTGCCCCTGCTTATGTGCGCGGCATTGCTGCTGGGTATGGGCTTGTGGTGCCTGCCGGTGCAGGCAAGTGCGGAGACGGAGATTTATCCGCTGATCTGCGTTAGCACAACCGACGGGGGAGAGCACTTCGACGGTTATCAAAACGCCATTCCAATGACGGACGGGGAGAACTACGTAGCGCTCCTTCCGCAGGGCTTTTACCAGGGAGATGACCGGCTGTATCTGGCCCTCATCGGCGAGGAAGTGGCGGAACTTACTTATATGGGGGAAACCAGGGGATATACGGTTATGAATGTTGATTCCACCCAAAGCCAGTATTTTTTCCAGGCGGAGGCGGAAGTCGAAAACGGAAAAACCTATACCCTGCGAGGCATTACCAATGAGCTGGACCAGGTCAGCAGAAGCATTACGGTGGGGAAAATCGGCGGCGAAAACAGTGACGGATGGTATCCGATTCAGTTTGCGGGAGATACCAGCGGGATTCAGCCTCTTGCCGCGATTGTAGACGGAAATAAGCTGGTGGCAATTGCGGGCGCGGACGGTACCTTTGCCGGAACATATAATGGAGAAGGCGGAAACACGGAGCCGACTACGGAGCCTGCTACGGAAGCGCCCCCGGAGACAGAAGGAGCCCCTGCTACGGAGGCTCCCACGCAGGACTCTACGCAGGACCCGGCGGAAGGACCTACCCGGCCTACGGAGCCCAAGCCGGAGACGAAACCGGAGCCGGGGCTGAGTAAGACGCTGATTATAGTCATTGCGGTGGCGGCCGGCCTGGTGCTGGTAGGCGCCGTGGTGCTGCTGGTTCGCGGCAAGACGCCGAAAGTGCCCGTACCCCCCGCGCCCCCCGTGCCGCCGTATGTGCCTGTGAAACCCACGGAGCCGGTGAAGCCGGAGCCTCCCGCACCGCCGGTACCTCCGGAACGGCCCAAAGCGGCGCTCCACCTGTATCTGGCGGCGATTTCCGGCCCCAATCAGGGAAAAAGCTGGGAGATTACGGAGAAGGGGCTGCTGATCGGCCGGAACCCGGATGCGGATGTCCTGTATCCGGCGGATACCAAGGGCGTCAGCCGAAAGCATTGCAAGGTATCCTTCACGGGTGGAAACCTGTCGGTAATTGATCTGGGCTCTACCAGCGGTACTTATATCCGCGGAAAGGGAAAGCTGATGGCCAATACAGCGGTGCAGCTGCAGGCGGGAGACATTATTTACCTGGGCTCCAAGGAAGTGGCTCTGGAGCTTGTGAGCAGACAGTAACGGAGGACAATGGATTGAAACGATTGGTTTGTTTGCTCCTTTCCGGGCTGCTTTTGCTGGCTATGCTGCCCGGGGCGGCTCTGGCGGAGGGAAACCCGGTGCCGGAGGCCAGCAAGGCGGTAGTTGGTATTGTCAGCGGAATTTACTACCAGGGCGGAGAGGCTTACACCTATGACGGACACTACGGCACCGGTACCGGTTTCGGCGTTGGGAAACCGGGCGAAGATGCCCAGATTTTCGTGACCAACTGCCATGTGGTGACGGACGATAACGGAAATGAATATGATGAAGTCTTCATCCTGATCGATGGGGCGGACATCACCAAGGAAAGTACGGTGCTCTCCTGCAAGATCCTGATGGTAGACCGGAATATAGACCTGGCTGTGATTCAGGCGAACAAGCCCATCCCCGGCGTGACCACCCTGCCCCTGCGGTCTGCCAAGGAGCTGCCGGTGGGAGAAAAGGTATATGCCTTGGGCTATCCCGGTGTTGCCGAGTATGCGGCGGATGTAAACGACTACAGCATCGGCTCCCTGACGGCTACGGACGGCATGGTATCCAGACACCTGACCAGCAGCGGCGTCCAGTGTATGGCCCATACCGCCGCCATCAACCACGGAAATTCCGGCGGCCCCCTGATTGACGAGAGCGGCAACGTGGTGGGGATCAACACCTTTATGGTTCAGGACCCGGATACCTCGGAGCTCCGGGGCTATGCCATTTACATTGATTACGCTATGGAGGCTCTGGAAAAGCTGGGGCTGGACTACACCCTATGGAATGCAAAGGCGGCCCAAAAGAGCCTCCCACTGGTACCGGTTCTGATTGGGGCCGGGGTGCTGGTGGTACTGGCAGTAGTAGTACTTCTGCTGTTTAAAAGAAAGCCAAACCGGCCGCAGAAGCAGACGGGCCGGAAAATTGTGCTCCAGGCGGCTGCCGGGCCGCTCCAGGGTATGCAATGGGAGCTGACGGACACCCTGAACCTGGGGCGGGAACCGTCCAACAGCATCGTGTTGCCTGCGCAGACCAAGGGCGTCAGCCGGTGCCACTGCCGGCTCCAGCGCCGGGAGGACCGGGCTGTTCTGACGGACCTGGGCTCCAGCTACGGTACTTTTGTAAACGGCAGCCGTCTGGCGGCCAACCTGCCGACGGAGCTTGCATCCAGCTGCCGGATTACCCTGGGCAGCGACGAAGTGGCGTTCAACGTTCTTTTTATGGAATCCAATTCATAAATAAACCATTATTTGGAGGTAATTGTTATGCAGATCGTACAGTGTGAAAAGGGCCATTTTTATGATTCCGCTTTGGGCCATTGCCCCCAGTGTGCGGAGGAGGCCCAGAACGGCGGTGCCAGTATGGGCTTTGATGCCGGAGTGACGGCGCCTACCAGCATCGGCAGCACGGCGCCGGTAAGCGACATGGGCGGCTACGGCGCCACGACGCCCATCGGGCCGACCCAGCCTACGGATGACATTCCCATGACCCCTCCCGCCGGCTTTGGCTATCCCGGTTCCTCCAGTGACCCGGGGGCGACCATGCCGGTAACCAAGCCCGGTTTTACCACCGGCGATTTCGGCGCCAAGACCGGCGGCTGGCAGGTAGAGGACTATGGCCCCACCATGGTCAGCGGAATCGACGGAAAGACGGGCTTTGACCCCATCGTGGGGTGGCTGGTTTGCACTTCCGGCCCCAACCGGGGGAAGGACTACCGGCTGCACAGCGGTACGAACTTCATCGGCTCCAGCAAGAAAATGGATGTGTGCATCGACGGTGACCGGACCATTTCCCATGAGAATGCGGCATCCATCTCCTATGATGACCGGGAAAAGATCTTCTTCGTTCAGAAGGGCGACAGCCGGAACCTGATTTACCTGAACGGAAAAGCCGTCCGCAGTGATGCGGATCTGGCCATTTACGACCGCCTGACCATTGGCTCCACAGAGCTGGTTTTTGTACCGCTGTGCTGCGAGACCTTTACCTGGCAGGATAACGCCTGATATGGAGAAAAAAAGAAAGCACAAGCCGGATCCGGTGCTGCAAAGGCTGGGAACCCTTCGGATGGTCCTGTGCGTGATTGCGGTGGCGTGCTGTGCCGGCATCGTTTTTTCGGCCGTCAATCTGGCGGCGCCTCCCAAACATACGGAAACGAAAGAAACGGAGGCTCCAAAGGAAGCGGTGAATACCGAGCTGAACCCGGAACCTGCTGCACCCCAGGACGGGACGGAGGCGGAAACTACGGAACCCACCAAGGGGGCGACTACCGAGTCTCCCGAGGACCATAAGAAGAAGGACGACGGCTCGAACGATAACGGGAACAAGAAGGACGACGGCTCGAACGATAACGGGAACAAGAAGGACGACGGCAGCTCCTGGGTGAGCTCGGGGGACCAGGGCGGATCGGAGGATCCTAAATCCGCCGGAGAGGGGAACTTCCCGGGAATAAGGTCTACAGCAATGGCGAATGAAGGTAAGCCTACGGTGACCGCACCTGCGGAAACAGAAACCGGGTCTACAGAGCAGGTGCCTGCGGAAGCGGAAACCACGCAGGCCGATTCTTCGGGGACGGGTTCCTTGGAAAATGAGATTTCGGCCCTTCCTTCTGCGGAGCCACGGCGGAGTACAGAAACGGAAGAGACGCCGAAGGCGCCCGGCTGGGCGCTGCCGCTGTTGATTGGTAGCATTTTCGGGCTGCTGGTGGATTTGGGCGGCATTGTAATCTGTACCCGTTCCATTGGAGCACGGAAAAAGGAGCTCCAGAGCCAGCGCCGCAAGGCAGAGGTGCAAAGAGCGTATGTGGTTCCGGAAGAGACAGGCACCACCCAGGTGCAGACGCTCCAGGAGCAGGAGGTGCCCGACGGTATGACGGTTGGCAGTCTTCAGAACATCGGCGGCCGCCCCTACCAGGAGGATTCCTCCGGCGTTGCAAGCCTGAGTGATGGTGTTTTGGCCGTGGTGGCGGATGGTATGGGCGGCCTGGCCAACGGAGACAAGGTCAGCCAGAAGATTGTCATGACCATGATGGGCTACAGCAAATCCTTGCGGCCGGGGCAGATGGATGATGTTTTGCCCCGGATGGTACAGTCTGTGGCCGCCGAGGTCAATAAGATGCTGGGACCGGAGGGGTTGTACAAGAGCGGCTCCACACTGATGACGGTTCTTGTGCGGCAAAACCGGTTCCACTGGGCGGCTGTCGGTGACAGCCACATCTACCTGTATCGGGAGGGCCAGCTGGTTCAGCTGAACCAGGAGCACAACCGGGGCCAGGAGCTGCTGTATCAGGCCCTGGCAGGGGAACTGACCTTCGACGAGGTCCGCGCCGATTCCAAGAAAAGCGGCCTGACCAGCTTCGTGGGGATGGGTGAACTGAAATATGTGGAAAAGAGCCTTTCCAGCATTGCCCTGAAGGCGGGGGACCGGATCCTTCTGATGACGGACGGTGTATTCAATGCCCTGTCCGATCAGGAAATCGCCGCGGTGCTGGCCCGGAATCCGGATGTGAAGACAGCGGCGCAAATGATGGAGCGGGGGGTTCTTGCAAAGGCGGCGCCGCATCAGGACAACTTCACGGCGATTATTCTGGGGTTTTAACGGTACTGGGGATAGAAGAGATGTGATCTGATGAATACATACAACATCTGTCCACATTGTTGGCGGGGAAACATCCGGGGCGGCTGCTGCGATGCCTGCGGCCGCCCCATGGAATCCGCACGGAAACCCGACGCGCTGCCTCTGTGGTCCCAACTGGAGAATCGGTTTCTGGTAGGAGAGGTACTGGGCCAGGGCGGCTTTGGAATCACCTATTCCGCCTGGGATGAAAAAAATAACCGCAGGGTGGCGCTGAAGGAGCTGTATCCCAAAGCCATTGCCTACCGTGGGCAGGACCGGCAGCACATGGTCCCCATGGCCGGGCAGGCGGAATTTTTAGCGGAGCTCCGTTCCAAATTTGAACGGGAGGCCAATCTGCTGCTTCAGCTCCAGGGGCAGGACCACCTGATTCGGGTTTACAGCCTGTTCCAGAGCAACAACACGGTTTACTATACCATGGAATTCCTGGAAGGGCAGGACCTGGAGGCCTACCGGAAAAAGTGCGGCATTTTTTCCTGGGAAACTCTGGCGCCTCTGATGCAGCAGACCCTGGAGGCGCTGGGTGGGCTGCACCGGAAAAACCTGATCCATCGGGACATCAGCCCGGATAATCTGTTTCTTACCCGGGATAATGAAATTCGCCTTATCGATTTTGGCTCCGTGCGGGCTTATCAGGGCAACAACCATTTTACCACCCATCTGAAAAAAGAGTTTGCTCCCTGGGAGCAGAATATCTCCAACGGTGACCAGGGACCCTGGACGGATATTTATTCGCTGAGTGTTACCATGTATCTGCTTTTAACGGGCAGGTTTCCCCCAAAGGCCCCGGAACGAAAGGGCGGCGAGCCCACGGTACCGATCCGCACCCTGGCGCCTCAGGTGCCGGAATATGTGGCAAGAGCCATCGAAAAGGGTATGGCGGTGGAAATCAGGGACCGGTTTCGGAGTACCGACGAATTTATGCGGGCCTTGGAAATGTCCCCAACCACCGGCAATAGAGCGCCTGCCGCAACGGTGAGTACCACCAATGCAGGCGGCTGGATTCAGGGCGCTGCGGGAGTATATGCAGGCCGGAGCAGCCCCCTGGAACAGGATAAAGAACTGCTCCTTGGCCGCAATCCGGAGTGCTGGATCCGTTTCCCGGAGGGAACCCAGGGGGTCAGCCGCAGGCAGTGCAGCATTTTCCTGGCCAGGGACGGAAGGCTGTTCGTCCGGGATGCGGGCTCCTCCTACGGGACCTTCCTGAATCGGCAGCGGCTGGGCAGGGACTGGCAGGCAGTCCAATGGGGGAGTACCCTGTGGTTTGGAAACGAGGCCTTCCGGTTTGTGAACCGGTGATCCAAATGAAGGGAGTAACAATATGATCATTCAAAAAGGGGAGTATACCCATATCGGCAATCGGTCGGTAAACGAGGACTCCTACCGCTGCGGGATTCCGGGCCCGGACTTTGCCTATGCGGTGCTGGCCGACGGCCTGGGAGGCCACGGAGGCGGAAACATTGCTTCCCAGATTGCGGTGCAATCTCTTTCCCAATGCGAAAAGCTGGGGACGCTTCCGGACCGGCAGCAGATTGAAGGCTGGATCCAGGAGGCCAACCGGGAGATTTTGTCCCGTCAGACGGATGCCTGCAAGATGCGGACTACGCTGGTGTTCCTTGCGGTGGCGGGAAAGCAGGCGGTATGGGCCCATATAGGGGATTCCCGACTGTATCATTTTTGCAACGGAGAGCTGGAGGATTACACCCTGGACCACAGTATTCCCCAGGTACAGGTGAAAACCGGGGAAATCACCCGGGACGAAATCCGGTTCAGCCCGGACCGGAGCAAGCTGCTAAGGGCTGTGGGCGAGGAGAACCTCCGCCCGGAGATTCATGCCCCTATTCCGCTGGCCCGGGGACGCCACGCATTTTTGCTCTGCTCCGACGGTTTCTGGGAATATCTCAGCGACCTGGAAATCTGGGCGGATTTGCAGAAATCCGCAACCCCTCAGGATTGGATTAACTATCTGCGCTGCAGGGGAGAAATGAGAAAGAGCGGTGCCATCGACAACAATACCGCAGTGGCGCTGTTTGTAAATGTGTAGGAGGAGCACTTCATGAAAAAGAGACTACTGGCAATCTGTGTACTTTTGTGTATGCTCCTGGCACTGCCTATGACGGCAATGGCTGCCCAGGAAAAACAGATGATCCATTGGGTCCGGACGGAACAGGGAAAGCTGACGATGCTTTTGGTCCACCAGGAGGAAAACGGAGCCTATTCTGCGGCTCTGGACGGTAAGGAGCTGCCCATGCAAGGCGGCGATGCCGACAGGCTGCCAATTACGCTGTATTGCCTGGTGGATGTCTCCGGCAGCATCAGCCCCTATAAAATGAAGCTGATTCAGGGAACATTGAATCAGCTCAGCCAGTCTATGGGCGGCGAGGACAACATGATTCTGGCTACGGTAGACAATACGGTTACGGAAAGCGGAATCCTTACCACCCAGCAGGACCGGGAGAAGGCAATCGGCGCCATAGCGGCTACCCAAAAGGATACCAACCTGTATGCCGGCATTGTTTCCGGTATGGAGCGTCTGGCCAGTGCTACGGACTTGAATCCTGTTCGGGCGCTGGTGGTTATGTCCGACGGTGTTGACCAGCAGGACAACGGCAGTACGGAGCAGGAGGTCTTGAACGCCATCGGCTCGAGCAGACTCCCCGTGTTTACCGTGGCGCTGGTAGAGGGCTACACCGAGCGGGAGAGCGCCAAGGTGCTGGGCAGCTTTGCCCGGAATTCCTGCGGCGGACTGAGCCTGACAACCACCGGCGAAGGCTCCTACGGGGAGGTCCGTCGGGATATTGACGGTACGGAATTTGGTACTGCCATCTGGAATGCCGTGAATGGCTCCCAGTGCCGGGCGGCGGCGGTCACGGCGGATATGCTGGATGCAGGAAAGGCGGAAATGCGCCTGACGGTTACCTATACCACCGGGAACAGCAGCTATACGGATTCCGTTCTGGTTAATACCGCCGAGCTGATGCCGGAGGAAGTACCGACGGAGGAAACGGAGCCGGAGTCTACGGAGCCGGAGCCTGCGGAACCGAAAGAAGATAAGAAGATTTATCTGATCGGCGGTATCGGCGCCGGAGTTCTGCTGGTAGTAATTGCGGTACTCGTGCTTCTGAACGGCAAGAAAAAGAAGGAGGCGGCCCGGAAGGCGGCAGAGGCTGCAAAAAAGGCTGCGGAGGATACCAAACAGGAGGCGGCGAGGGCTGCAAAGCAGGCGGCCCAGGAGGCGGTCCGGCAGGCGGAGCAGGAAGCCCAGCTAAAAAAACAGGCGGAAGAGGCTCAGCGGAAAAAGCAAGAGGCCGAGGAGCGGGCCCGCCTGGCCAGCCAGCGGCCTACCTATACCGTGGAAATGGTGGATATTCCCAGGGGGGAGCATCCCTGCCGGTTTACCCTTTACCGGGAGGATATATGCACTTTTGGGCGAAACGGGAAGTCCCAGAACATCCTGGACGCAAACGATTCCACCCTTTCCGGCAAGCACTTTTCTCTGCTGATGAACAAGGACCAGCTCTGCTGCGTGCGGGATGAGGGCTCTCAGAACGGCACCTATGTAAACGGTATCCGGGTTGGCACAGGCTGGATGAAGCTGGAAAGCGGGGACAAGCTCCGCGCAGGCGGCCGGGAATATCGGCTTACCATTCAATAACACGCCAAGGGGCTGCCGCAAAACAATTTTTGCGACAGTTTCCCTTTACCGCAACACCCCGAGGACGGTTTCCTGGCCGTTTTCGGGGTGCTTTCCGTTCCGGGAACGGCGCGGCCAAAACGTGGGGCGGAACGGGAGAAATCTTCCAAGGTTGACTTTACGCCCAAAACCGGATATAATACTAAAAATAAAATAGGCAAAGTATGGCAGGTAATTGATTATGGCAAGAAAACAACAAGAAATCTATGGCAATTCCAGCATTTCTATGCTGAAGGGGGAAGACCGGGTGCGGAAGCGTCCGGCGGTTATTTTTGGATCCGATGATTTGGAAGGCTGCAAGCACGCGGTTTTTGAAATTCTCTCCAATGCCATCGACGAGGCCAGAGAGGGCTATGGCGATACCATCATTGTCACCCGGTATCAGGACCTGAGCGTGGAGGTAGAGGACTTCGGCCGGGGCTGCCCCGTGGACTACAACGAGAAGGAAAAGCGCTACAACTGGGAGCTGGTGTTCTGCGAAATGTACGCCGGCGGCAAGTACGGGGAGAACGGGGAAAACTACGAGTATTCCCTTGGCCTCAACGGCCTGGGCTCCTGCGCCACCCAGTATGCTTCGGAATTCTTTGACGCTACCATCCGCCGGGATGGGTTCCGGTACGATCTGCATTTTGAGAAAGGCCGGAATATCGGCGGCCTGAAAAAAGAGCCTACCGACCGGAAGAAGACCGGCTCTACCTTCCACTGGAAGCCGGACAAGGAAGTATTTACGGATATCAACATCCCTGTGGAGTACTACCGGGATGTGCTGCGCCGTCAGGCCGTGGTGAATAAGGGCATTACCTTTAAGTTCCGCAATCAGGTTTCCGCTTCCAGGTTCGAGACCGAGGAATTCTGCTATGAGGACGGCATCCGGCAGTATGTAGAGGAGCTGGTGGGGGACAATGCCTTTACCATGCCCGTATACTGGGAGACCGAGCGCCGGGGCCGGGATGCGGAGAACCGGCCGGAAATGAAGCTGAAAATCACCGCTTCCTTCTGCTTCAGCAAGCAGATGTCCCATATTGAGTTCTATCACAACTCCTCCTGGCTGGAGTACGGCGGCAGCCCGGATAAGGCCGTCCGCAGCGGCTTTACCGCGGCCTTTGACAAGTACCTCCGGGACAATAATAAGTATACCAAGACAGAAAGCAAGATCATCTTCCAGGACATTCAGGACAGCTTGGTGCTGGTGACCAACTGCTTCTCCACCATCGGCTGCTTTGAAAACCAGACCAAAAAGTCCGTGAACTCCAAGTTCACCCAGGAGGCCATGACTGCCTTCTTCAAGGAGCAGCTCCAGGTCTGGTTCATTGAAAACAAGCAGGAGGCCGACCGTGCGGCGGACCAGATTCTGGTCAATAAACGGGCCCGGGAATCCGCGGAGAAGACCAAGTCCAATGTAAAAAAGAAGCTTTCCGGAAGTGTGGATATTTCCAACCGGGTCCAGAAGTTTGTGGACTGCCGCAGCAAGGATCCTGCGGTAAGGGAACTCTACATCGTGGAGGGCGATTCCGCTCTGGGCTCCGTGAAAATGGGCCGGGACGCGGAGTTTCAAGGCATCATGCCCGTGCGCGGCAAGATCCTCAACTGCCTGAAGGCGGACTATGTAAAGATTTTTGCTTCCCCCATCATTACGGATCTCATTAAGGTTTTGGGCTGCGGCGTGGAGGTCCAGGGCAAGCGGGCCAAGGAGCTTAGCAGCTTCGATATTTCTCAGCTCCGTTGGAACAAGGTGGTTATCTGTACCGATGCGGATGTGGACGGCTTTCAGATCCGGACCCTGATCCTCACCATGCTGTATCGGCTTTGCCCCACCCTCATCCGGGATGGCTATGTGTATATTGCAGAATCCCCTCTGTTTGAGATTACCTGCAAGGATAAGACCTGGTTTGCTTATAACGAGCAGGAGAAGGTCAAAATCTTAAAGGAGCTGGAAGGAAAGAAGGTCACCATCCAGCGGTCCAAAGGTCTGGGCGAAAACGACCCGGCCATGATGTGGATGACCACCATGAACCCGGAAACCCGCCGACTCATCAAGGTCATGCCGGAGGACGCCGAGCGGACGGCCCACTATTTTAACGTGCTGCTGGGCGACGGCCTCCAGGAGCGGAAGAATTTTATTGCGGAAAACGGCTCCAGATACCTGGAGCTTGCGGATATTTCCTGATAGGAGCGCAGTATGGCGAAGAAGAAACAACAGGAGAAAGAAGAAAAGAAAGTAAATCTGGATGGGGTTGTGGGCCTGGTGGGCTCTACTACGGAGCAGGCGGTATCGGAGACTTTGGAAGTCAACTATATGCCCTATGCCATGTCCGTCATTGTGTCCCGGGCCATTCCGGAGATTGACGGCTTTAAGCCCTCCCACAGAAAGCTTTTGTACACCATGTATAAAATGGGGCTTTTGACAGGCGGGCGTACCAAGTCCGCCAACATCGTGGGTCAGACCATGCGCCTGAACCCCCACGGCGACGCGGCCATTTACGAGACTATGGTCCGTCTGGCCAAGGGCAACGAGACCCTATTACATCCCTTTGTGGATTCCAAGGGCAACTTCGGTAAGGTCTACTCCCGGGATATGGCCTACGCCGCCTCCCGATATACGGAGGCCAAGCTGGACCCTATCTGTGGTGAACTGTTCCGGGACATTGACTCCGACACCGTGGACATGGTGGATAACTACGACGCCACCATGAAGGAGCCCAGCTTGCTCCCCACCACCTTCCCCAATGTGCTGGTATCTGCCAACCAGGGCATTGCCGTTGGTATGGCCAGCAATATCTGTTCCTTCAATCTGAAGGAAATTTGCGATACCACCATCGCCCTGATGAAAAACGAGGACCACGACATTCTGGAAACCCTGCCGGGCCCGGACTTTTCCACCGGCGGCCAGCTTCTATACGACGAAGCGGCCACCCGGGAGGTGTACGCTACCGGCCGGGGCAGCTTCCGCCTTCGGTCCAAATGGCGCTATGTGAAGGAGGGAAACCTGATTGAAATCACGGAAATTCCCTATTCCACGGCTACCGAGGTCATTATGGATAAGGTGGCGGAGCTTATCAAGGCCGGAAAGATCCGGGAAATTTCCGATATGCGGGATGAGACGGATCTGGGCGGCCTGAAGCTGACCATCGACCTGAAGCGGGGCGTGGACCCGGACAAGCTGATGCAGAAGCTCTTCCGCATGACCCCCCTGCAGGATAGCTTTGCCTGTAACTTTAACATTCTGATCGCCGGAATGCCCCGGGTTATGGGTGTTGGGGAAATTCTGGCAGAGTGGACTGCCTGGCGGATGGATTGCGTCAAGCGCCGGATCTTCTTCCAGATCCAGAAGAAGCAGGACCGGCTGCATCTGTTAAAAGGCCTGGAGCGGATCCTTCTGGACATTGACAAGGCTATTTCCATCATCCGGGAAACGGAGCTGGAAACGGAAGTGGTGCCCAACCTGATGATCGGCTTCGGGATCGATGAAATTCAGGCAAACTATGTTGCGGAAATCAAACTGCGCAATATCAACAAGGAATATATCCTTAAGCAGACCAAGGCGACTTCCCAATTGGAGCAGGAGATTGCCGACCTGCAGGATACCCTGAACAGCAATCGGAAGCTGAAAAATGTCATCATTCAGGAGCTGCAGCAGGTATCCGAAAAGTATGGCCAGCCCCGGAAGACAGAGATTATCTATGATGCTGCCGACCTGGAGCCGGAGAAGGAAGAGGACCAGGTGCCGGACTATCCTGTTACCGTATTCCTATCCAAGGAGGGCTACCTGAAAAAGATCACCGCCCAGTCCCTGCGGATGAGCGGCGAGCAGAAATTTAAGGAAGGGGACAGCCTGGACTATTCCCGGGAGGCTACCAACCGGGCAGAATTGCTGGTATTTACCGACAAATTCCAGTGCTATAAAACGAGGCTCAGTGACTTTGACGACGGAAAGGCCTCCCTCCTGGGGGATTATCTGCCTACCAAGCTGGGCTTTGACCAGGGCGAAAACATTTTGCAGGTTGTTTTCCCCGGGGACAGCAAGGGCTTTGTGCTCTTCTTCTTCGAAAACGGAAAGGTGGCCAAGGTGCCCCTGAGCGCTTACGAAACCAAGACCAACCGGAAAAAGCTTACCGGCGCCTTCTCCGATAAGAGCAGGGCTGTAAAAATCATGGCGCTGGAAGCGGATGCCCAGATCGCCCTGTATTCCACCGACGGCCGGGCCATGATCTTCTCTACGGCGGACCTTTTACCCAAAACTACCCGGAGTACTATTGGTGTGGCGGTGATGAGTCTGAAAAAGAAAGCACTTTTGAAGGATGCAATTCTTTTGGAGGAAAGCGGCATCGAAAATCAGGCTCGGTATCGGGTGAAGTCTATCCCCGCGGCAGGAGCCATTCTCAGGCAGGAGGACTCCCAGGAGAAGCAGGCAACCTTTGAAGTATAAGGAGGCAGCTTTGTGAAAAATGTCTCAAAACACATCAGGTGGGCATTATTGACCGTGGCGGGAAGTGCGCTGTTTGCCCTGGGCTTTGCGCTGTTTCTCATTCCCAACGACATCAATACCGGCGGTATTTCCGGCCTTGCCATGATTGTGAAGGAGCTGACGGGCTTCGGCAGCGTGGGTACGCTGACGCTTATTATGAATATCCCCCTGTTCCTGATTGGGGGCCTGCGGATCGGCAAGCGTTTTTTTGCCGGGTCTCTCATCGGAATGGTGGTCAGCTCGGTGCTTATGGATGTATTTGCCCTGATCCCTTTTTCCACCCCGGAGCCCCTGATCGGGGGGCTCTACGGCGGCGTACTCTGCGGGGCGGGACTGGGCCTCGTCTTTATGGCCGGGGCTTCTACGGGGGGCTCGGACATTCTGGTGCGGCTGATCAAAAAGCGGTACCGGAACTTGCCCATTGGCAGTATTTCCATTATGTTCGATGCAATGGTGGTGCTATTAACGGGCCTGGTGTTCTATGACATCAGCAAGGCCCTTTACAGCGGCGTGGTGGTATTTGTCAGCGGACAGGTCATCGATGCGGTGGTGTACCGGTTCGACTATTCCCGGGTGGCGCTGATTATTTCCAAGGAGCACGCGGCCATTGCCAAGGCTATCAGCGACCGGCTGGATCGGGGGGCCACCTACCTCCATGGGGCCGGGTCCTATACCGGCCGGGATATAGAGGTGGTGCTGGCGGTGGTCCGGAAGGGACAGCTGGCGGAACTCAAAGAGCTGGTTATGGACATTGATCAGGATGCATTTGTCATTGTTCAGGAGGCCCACCAGGTACTTGGCGACGGTTTTTCCCATTATTCTGCGGATTCTCTGTAAGGAGGAAAGCTGCCTATGAAATGGATACGTTTGGTGTGCCTGGTGCTGTGCGTGGGGCTTTTGGCGGGCTGTGACGCCTTTGACGGGCAGTATGTCCGGGTTACGCCCCATGCCATGCAGCCGGGGAAAACCCAGAACGAAGCAGGACAGGTGGCAAATTACTCCGAATTGCGGGATGCCCTGGTTCAGATGGTATCTTCCGGCACGGAGTCCGGGGTAATTCTGGCGGAAAACTATCCGGAAGAAAAACTGCCGGATGGACTGGCTATCGCAAAGCGGCATATCTGCACCTACGACCCGGTAGGGGCCTATGCGGTGTCGGACCTGACCTATGAGATTGGCAAAAAGAACGGCGCTCAGGCGGTTGCCGTGACCATTGTTTATCGTCATAGCCGCTCGGATATCCGGAGCATCGTCAAGCTTTCCGGTATCGATGGGGTGGAAGGGGCTGTATTGAAGGCTCTGGAAAACCTGGATCCCCGGAAGGTTCTGCTGGTATCCGGCTACGAAAACCAGGATATTCCCCAAATGGTCCAGAATCTGGCCCAGGCCAATCCCCAGACCATTATGGAGGCTCCCCAGACGGCGGTAGACACCTACGGTGCAGGGAGTACCCGGATTGTGGAGCTGACCTTTACCTATGAAAACAGCAATGATGCCCTGCGCCAGATGCGGGCCCAGGTATCTACGGTGTTTGATTCGGCGTCCCTTTATGTCAGCGGCGACGGCTCGGACCATCAGAAGCTGTCTCAGCTCTATTCCTTTCTGATGGATCGGTTTAGCTACACGCTGGAAACCTCCATTACTCCGGCCTACAGTCTGCTGCGCCATGGGGTGGGGGACAGCAGGGCCTTTGCCGTTGTTTACGCGGCCATGTGCCGAAACGCCGGGCTGGAATGCCAGATTGTTACGGGTACCCGGGATGCGGAGCCCTGGACCTGGAACATGATTTGCGACGATGGGGTTTACTACCATGTGGATCTGACCCGCTGCAAGGAAGAAGGGGGATTCCAGGAAAAACGGGATGCGGAGATGACAGGCTATGTATGGGACTATTCGGCCTACCCGCGGGAAGAAAAAATTTCTTCTTGACATTTCCGCAAAATATGCTATAATCCATCTTGTTCCGCGGGTGTAGCTCATCCGGTAGAGCGCCACCTTGCCAAGGTGGAGGTAGCGAGTTCGAGCCTCGTCACCCGCTCCATAAAGCCCTTGCCCATTCGGGCGGGGGCTTTTTTAGGCTCTATAAATGTTGGGGTCAGGCATGAGCCTGGCCCCATTTTCATACAAAAAGGTTGAGCATAGAGACAAAATCCTTTTTTTCGCAAAAAATGGAAAAATCAGTTGCCCGAAAAACGAGCAACTGATGAAAAAGTATCACCGGCGGAGCCAGAAGCCGTATTTGTCCCGGAAGGATCCGAAGAGGATGGCAAAAAAATCGATGATCCAGCCGATACCGAAGAGGCCGCAGGTGCAAAGATAGAGAATGCCGGTGCCAATTTTGCCGACATAAAAACGGTGGACACCCAGGCCGCCCAGGAAGAAGCAGAGGGCCAGGGCAAGCCAGCGGCTCATGGGAGAGGTCATAGCCTCGACGCCGGTAGGGGTTTTGTTGGTGTTAGTGTTAGTGTTAGTGTTAGTGTTAGTGTTGTTGATGATGATGGTGGGCTGCTGCTGAGGTGCGGACTGGGGCGCTTGCTGCGCTTTTGCAGCGGCCTGGGCTCGGGCGTCTTTTACCTCCTGGGCGGTTTTGGGTAGGCTCGCACCGCAGTGGGGGCAAAAGGCTGTGCCCGGGGTAACGTGCTCTCCACAGGAGGGGCATTTGGTGATGCCAAGAAATTCGCCGCAGCTTGGGCAGAAGCTGGTCTCCTCCTGGAGGTCAGCGCCGCATTTGGGACAGATCATACTCTCTCTTCCTTTCTATTTTTCCGGTGCCCAAGTCGGACACCGGATATTATTTTAGATAAGATGGTGCTCCAGAGCCAGAACCGGGGTGCTTGCGATTGGCTATGGCCTCACATCCAACGCGCCTCAATTGTATACAACGGAATACGGCCATTGTAGCTGGGAAAATGCCATTTTACAACTGGTGGATTGCACAAAAATAAAAGGGCGCATTTTGCAGCGCGCCCTTTCTCCAACTACTTTTCGATTATTCGCTTTATATATGCTGAAGCCACTGCTTTCGCTTTTTGAAAGCAGTGGTTCTTTGACAGACTGAGCAGTCCACCGGGCTGCTATATTGAATGGGGCGAGTCCGGAAAAAGGAAAGAGAGACCGTTTGCCAACGATCTCTCATCTGGTCGGAGTGGCGGGATTCGAACCCGCGGCCTCTTGGACCCGAACCAAGCGCGATACCAAGCTTCGCCACACCCCGATAGCCTCGCTATTATACTCAATTATTGGCAGTGTGTCAAGTCTTCTGACAGAAAATTGCGGGGCAGAAAAATTTTGGGGCTCTTTGCGGAAAACTGCCGGGGGTTGTGAAATCGCGAGAGGCGGTGGGATGTTCCTTGACGATTTGGCGCGCTTATGCTATAATCGAATCGGAAGCAGACACCTTTCACGGAGGTGTCCTGCTGCCCGGGACGGGCGGCGGATTGGAGAGAAATGAGACATGGAGGCGCGTTTTATGAACAAAAAGCAGAGCGATTTTCTGAACCAGACGGCCCAGCGGCTGCATCTGTCTGTAGATGAGCGCAGCGGTACCCTTTTTGGGGAACAGGGTGGTCTGAAAATGATATTGATGCCCAGCACGGTCAACCGAGACTATGCCGCGCTGGTCTTCTCTCTGACCCGCGGCGGACAGGAGCCGGATGCAGCGGAGATGAAGACCTTTGCCAAGGGCAATAAGCTGGTGGCGAACTGCGTTGCCCGCAGGAACCGGGTAGAATTCGTTCTGAAAGCGACCTTTGGCAGCGTCAAGAAGATCGATCGGCTGGAGCAGGCGGCCCAGGAGATCGTCGCGTTTCTGCGCAGCAGAGGATACCAAAGCTGCTGCCAGGGCTGCGGCCAGGCGGTGGAGGCGGAAGCCTGCGTGATGGCAGGTGCTCCCTCACTGCTGTGCGACAGCTGCTACCGGCAGCTGGGAGCCGGTCAGGAGCAACAGGAGGCTGCCACAAAGCCGGAAAATGCGGTTGCCGGTACGGTGGGCGCTCTGCTGGGCAGTATCCTTGGCGTGGGCTGCATCGTGCTGCTGGGGCAGCTGGGCTATGTGGCGGCTCTGTCTGGCATAGTTATGGCGGTTTGTGCGTTGAAGGGCTATGAGCTCCTGGGCGGGAACCTGTCTACGAAGGGCATTGTCATTGGCTGTGTGCTGATGCTGCTGATGACCTATGTGGGCTATCGGCTGGATTGGGCAATCACCGTGGCCCGGTATTTTGAGGCCAGTTTGCTGGATGCCTATCAGGAGATTCCTTATCTCATCGATGAGGAGGTCATTGAAGGCGGGGCATACACGGGGGCACTTATTGAGCTGTATCTGTTCATGCTGATCGGCGCGGTGCCCACCATCCTCGGTACAGTAAAGAGCAAAAAGCTGGCGAAGGTGACCTATCGTATGCAGCCGCAGCAGGCGCTCGGCACCACGCCGGAACTCTAAAAAGCAAGAAATGAGACGGGCAGGCATCCCCAACAGGAAAGCCTGCCCGCTTTTCTGTTGGCTGTGCATGGTGCTCCGCGGAGGGCATACCATGGAGCAGGGGGCGGGACTTGGATAGCATCCGGGTTTCCGGCTGGGGCTGTGTGGCGCTTGCGCTGATGCTTCTGGTGCTGCCCCAGCCCTGGGTAGCGGCAGCGGTTTCGGCAGCAGCTGTCCACGAGCTCTGCCACTACCTTGCCATTGCGGCCCTGGGCGGGCAGGTTGGAAGGATCGCTGTGGGACCTGGTGGGGCGGCCATGGAACTGGATGCTTTGAATCCCGTCCGAGAGCTTTTGGCCGCTGCGACAGGGGGCTGGAACGGGAAAACAATGCGGAGCAAAGTTTTTGCTGTATGCAAAGGAGAACATTTTTATGGATGAAGCGATTATGCAGAAGCTGTTTGCCTTGCAGGACAAAACCTATCAGGTTTTTCAGAGCAAGCTGATGCCCACCGTATCCCCGGAAACGATCATCGGCGTGCGTACGCCGATGCTACGGAAGCTTGCAAAGGAGCTCTCCGGAACGGACCGGGCGGAAGCCTTTCTGCGCAGTCTGCCCCACAAATACTACGAGGAGAATAACCTCCATGCATTTCTCGTGGAAACCATCCGGGACTATGACAGGACACTGGCAGAAACAGAGAAATTCCTGCCTTACATTGACAATTGGGCCACCTGCGACTGCTTTTGCCCCAAGGTTTTTGCAAAGCATAAAGAAGAACTGTTGGTGAGCATTCGCCTGTGGCTGGATTCCGACAGGCTCTATACTGTGCGCTATGCCATGGGAATGCTGATGCGCTATTACCTGGATGACGCATTTCAGCCGGAATATTTGGCCTGGGTGGCGGGCGTACACAGCGAAGAATACTATCTCAATATGATGCGGGCCTGGTTCTTTGCAACGGCTCTGGCCAAGCAGCCGGAGGAAACATTGTCCTGGCTCACAGAGCGGCGGCTGGATGCCTGGACGCACAACAAGACCATTCAAAAGGCAGTGGAAAGCTACCGCATCACGCCCGAAATGAAGCAGCAGCTCCGCCGGCTTCGCATTCCCATAACGGTAGGTAATCGCCCAAAGGACGACCGCGCTTGATGGGCTTGAAAAGATGCTGCAAACTTACTGTTGAATTTTACAGCGGAACAGGATATACTATAAGCGAAAGGAGCGGATCAATATGCCAAATATCAAACCCATTTCTGACTTACGGAATTACAGCGAGGTACTGCATGATGTAGCTGTGGGCGCTCCTGTTTTTTTGACAAAGAACGGACGGGGGCGGTACGCCATTGTGGATATGCGCGATTACGAAAAAACACAGGCCACTCTGCGCCTGATGAACGAGCTTGCCAAAGGTCGTAAGTCCGGCGAAGAGAAAGGCTGGCTGACTTTGGAGGCTGTGGAGGAACATTTTGGAATTACCCATGAGTAATCTACACCTGTCCCACGAGGCACAGAATGACCTTGCGGAAATTAAAGACTATACCGCAGAGGATCTGGAAAACCCGCAGGCGGCAATCGCCACGGTAAGCAAAATCACAAAAGCAATCCGTATGCTCCGTGACTATGCACCGCTCGGCACGCCGCTTTCTTCTATTGCAGATGTAGACAGCGATTACCGATTCCTTGTCAGTGGGAACTATATGGTTTTCTACCGGGCAAATGGAAACGATGTCTATATTGACCGTGTCCTGTATGGCCGCAGAGACTACATGAGGGTTTTGTTTGAAAACCAGATTTGCGGAGAAACAAGCGAATGAAATATGCAAAGGCCCTCCCGGTTCATGGGAGGGCTTTGCGCAGGTTAGCCGAAAATGCCGGAGTGACGGGATTCGATGAAGCTGCGGTGCAAACTCCGCCAAGCCGGAGTTTGGCAACGGTCCACTGGATCGCTGCATGGGAGTGGGTTCGAATCTTCGAAAGTATTTTATACGGGAAAAGGCAGGAACTGCGTACAATTCCTGCCTTTGGTCGGAGTGTAATTATAGGATTTCAGAAAACGCAGATATATCAACGGTTTGCTGGCAGTCGGCAAGAGGTTTTTATTCTAAAAATTCAAAATG
>CAKTHQ010000015.1 GCA_934565415.1 uncultured Oscillospiraceae bacterium | reverse complement strand
CGCTTGGTGTGGGTCAGCGCCCCCAGGTTGCCGAACACCCGCTGCTCGGCGTGCTCCCGGATGGAGCAGGTGTTCATAATGACCACATCTGCCCCCTCCGCCTCCTGGCAAATGGCATAGCCGCTCTGGGTCAGGTACCCCCGCAGCTTCTCGGAATCCGCTTCATTCTGCTGGCAGCCGTAGGTTTCCACATAGGCCTTGGGCGTTTGCCCCCGGGCAGCCCAAATGGACGCAACTTTATCGCAGAAAGCAAACTGATTTTCCAGCGCCTCCTGGGAAATAACGGTGGTTTTTGTATTCATAGGGTTCTCCCTTGCATTCTTTTTCACCCTACAGCATACCATATTTAAAGGATCTTTTCAAGAAAAATTATGAGAATGGCAGGACTTGCAATCGGTATCTGTCCATGCTAGAATGTCTTTGAAAGGGGGATCCGGATGTGAAATACATATATCTGCACGGCCTGGGGCAGACTGCGGACAGCTGGAATCAGATTCCCGGCGCAGGCCACGAAGTAAACCAAGAGGCCCCAGCCAAACTATCCGCTGCCCTGCAGGCATTTTACAAAGGCATCGGGTAAAAATTCATTGCCAAAAAATATTTCTTGACATTCCGCCAAAATATGCTATACTAGCCAAGTCGCAACCGACATGAACTGCATATGGGGGAATTCCCGAGTGGCCAAAGGGGACAGACTGTAAATCTGCTGCTTATAGCTTCGGTGGTTCGAATCCACCTTCCCCCACCAAACGTAAGAAATCCGAACTTCTTCCCTGCGGGGGATGGGTTCGGATTTTTTGTTTATATCAGGGATATTTCCTATTAAATTTGTGCCAGCAGCATCGTCTGAGGATTGAGGCTGCTGGCGGTTATTTTCTATCAGAACTTATGCAATTTACATATTGCGATATGGCGTAGATAGCACTATAATAGGAGAAACATTTGGCAGATTAAAGTGGTTGGTAGCGGTTCATTGTTTATCAGGCAGTTTTTTATTAAAAAGATAGGTGGATTATTCTGATGAGATTTAGAACATTTCAGTTGATAGGAGAACGAGATGCTGTGTCCTTAGCTGACGTACAGAGAATACATAAGTCTGGGCAGGAAACTTTTTAGCCCCCTGGTCAAAAGAACCTGTATAGTTTTGAGACCTCAATTATCGATGACCGGTTTTTCTGGCTGTCGTGTAAATACGATGATGCTGCAAGCTTTGCTGATTATGTTATTAATCAGCGTACCGGAGAAAAAGAAGTAAATCCACGAAGCAAGAGCCAGATTGAACCTCGAAAGCAGTTTTTTGCATGCTATGACACAAAGACGTGCTTGCTGTATTTAACCGACATGACACGCAAGGCAACATTGACGGCGTACCTTTCCGATACAATCCAGAAGCAATTTTTGATCAAGAATGTATATGCATCCGTAGATGAATTCTGCGCTAGAGTCAGGACTATTCGTGGATTTAGATTCACACAGATTGACAATGTATTTGGTAGAGCTAGCGATATTTTTCAGCAAATAGGCAATATTTTTGGATTGGATTTGCCTGAAAAAGTTCAGCTAAAAGTTGGCTACGGAGATATTCCAGTTCACGAAGGTCGTTGCATTATTGATAGGTTTCAAAAGAAACGAGATGAATTTCAGGATGTCGTTATAATTGGCGTTGATGATATGATACACAAATTTACCTCCAATTGCAATCACTCTATGCACAATTTCACAAAAAAGGTGTACGTCCGAGGTTTCTCACCAATACAATGTGTAATCGTGCGGTACATTTGCAGATTCCTATGTAGGGAGTCATAGTGTGCTTATCATACAAGTTATCAAGGTTATCGTGGGCCTGTTCTTCATTGGTATGCTGGTTCCCACCTTTGTAACGGAAATCGCTCGGTTCAAGATCGTCAACGGCATTGGCCTATATAATACCCTTGGCGCACCCATCGTCATCTATGTGGCATCGGATCTGATGCAGCTGTATATCTACCGGCAGTTCCTGTCCACGATTTCGGTTTCGCTGGATGAAAGCGCGCTGCTGGATGGGTACAACTATTTCCGGCTTTTTGTAAGGATTATTTTCCCACTGCTGGCTCCCGCCACTGCGACTGTCGCTATTATCAAAGCCATCACCATCATTAACGATATGTACATCCCCTATCTGTATATGCCCAAGAACAAGCTGCGAACGCTGACCACCTTCCTGATGGACTATGCCAGTGCCCAGCAAGGCTCCTGGCAGACGCTGGCGGCAGGTATCATCGTGGTCATGCTGCCCACCATTCTGGTCTATCTCTTCTTCCAACGCTATATTCTGGCGGGCATTGCCGCAGGCGCAGTAAAGGAATAATATTACAAGGAGAATGCACAATGCAGGCAAACTTAAATTGGCTGACTGACCCTACCGTATTCCGGGTAAACCGTCTGGATGCCCATTCTGACCATGCTTGCTACGCCTCTGCAACAGAGCTGGCGCAGGGAGTAACCTCTCTACGCCAGTCTCTGGATGGGCAGTGGCGTTTTACATGGAGCCGGAATCCCGCTCAGCGGCCCAGTGCCTTCTGGCATGCAGGTTTTGATGATTCCGGTTTTGAATCGATTTCTGTTCCCGGACATATGGAGCTTCAGGGCTTTGGACAGATTCAGTATATCAATACGCTGTACCCCTGGGACGGCCACGGGTCGCTGCGCCCGCCCCAGATCGATTGGGACCATACTGCCGTGGGCAGCTATGTAAAGGTGTTCGATCTGGAATCGGGACTGCGGGGAAAGCGGGTCTGTATTTCCTTTCAGGGTGTAGAACAGGCATTCTATGTCTGGCTCAACGGCTCTTTTGTTGGCTATGCGGAGGACAGCTTCACCCCTTCGGACTTTGACCTGACACCCTACCTTCGGGAGGAGAATAACCGGCTTTGTGTGGAGGTTTATCAGCACAGCAGTGCGGCATGGCTGGAGGATCAGGACTTCTTCCGGTTTAGCGGCATTTTTCGCAGCGTGTATCTGTACGCCAAGCCAGCAGTACATATTGACGATCTCTGGCTGCAAACCGAGCTTCAAGAGGATAACACCACCGGAGCGCTGAAGCTTCGGCTGCTGCTCAGCAGCGAAGCGGAACAAGCAGCGGTGCATTGCCGCGTCACCGACAAGGCCCAGAGGCTTCTTTGGGATGAACCGCTGGACCTGCACGCTGATGGGGTGTATCTTCGCAGCCGGGAACTGGTATTTTCCAATATTACGCCATGGTGCCATGAAACGCCGGAGCTGTATACCGTTACGCTGACCGTTTATGCCGCTTCCGGTGAAATCGCAGAGGTCGTTCCCTACAACATCGGTTTCCGCAGGTTTGAACTGAAAGATGGCATTATGCTGCTGAACGGCAAGCGTCTGGTGATAAATGGTGTCAACCGGCATGAGTGGAATCCCCGCACAGGCCGTGCCATCGGTTTGGGGGACATGGAGCGGGCCATGGCGACCTTCTGCCGCAATAACATCAACGCTGTTCGCACCTGCCACTATCCCAACCAGACGCCCTGGTATCATATGTGCGATCAAAACGGCATCTACATGATGGATGAAGCCAATCTGGAAAGCCACGGCTCCTGGCAGAAGCTGGGAACCATGGAGCCAAGCTGGAATGTTCCCGGCAGTCTGCCACAGTGGAAGGACTGCGTGCTGGATCGGGCGATCTCCATGTTCCAGCGGGATAAGAACCATGTTTCCGTTCTGTTCTGGTCCTGCGGCAACGAGTCCTATGCCGGCGCGGACATTCTTGCCATGGCGGATTATTTCCGCACCCAGGATCCCAGCCGTCTGGTTCACTATGAGGGCGTTTTCCATAACCGGGAATTTGACGCCATCTCCGATGTAGAAAGCCGGATGTACGCCACGCCGACGGCAATCCGCGACTATCTGGAAAGCAATCCGAGAAAGCCGTTCCTGCTTTGCGAGTATATGCACGACATGGGAAACTCTTTGGGAGGCATGGAAAGCTATATCCGTCTGGGCGAGGAATTCCCCCAATATCAGGGCGGCTTTATCTGGGATTACATGGATCAGGCTCTGTGGCATCGGAATGTCAACGGAAAAGAAGTTTTAGGCTACGGCGGCGACTTTGATGACCGGCAGACGGACTACGCTTTCAGTGGAAACGGCATCGTCTTTGCCGACGGCACGGAAAAGCCCGCTATGCAGGAGGTTCGCTACTGGTACGGGCCAGCGGAGGAACGCATCGCCCGGGATGCGGCGAATATCGCTGCTGCCGCAGCGGCGCCGGCACAGGAACCCAGGCACCGCCGTCCCTTGAAAATCGTCCATGGTGACGGTGCATTGGGAGTTTCCGGCGAGCAGTTTGAAATTCTGTTCTCCTATCCCGAAGGCGGCCCGGTTTCGCTGGTCTGCGACGGACAGCAATGGCTTTGGCGAGCACCCCGCCCGACATTCTGGCGGGCACCTACGGAGAATGATATGGGCAACGGCTTTGCGGCGGACAGCTCCATTTGGGCAGCTGTAGACCGCTGGCAGAAATGCAGTAATATCCAGATACTGGAAGAAACCCAGGATTTGGTATCCATCCGCTATACCTTCACTGCGCCCGCCATGCCCGGACTGAAAGCAGCGGTTACCTATACCGTGGACTGTGATCACATGGAGGTGAAGGTCCACTACTTTGGCGATGCCGGACGTCCCCAGCTCCCCCTGTTTGGTCTGCGTTTTGCCACACCCGCACCTGTAGAAACGGTGGAATGGATCGGCTTATCCGGAGAGACGTATCCTGACCGTAAAAAAGGAGGCCTCTTTGGAAAACACAGGGAAGTACCCCATATTCCCAACTATCTGGTGCCTCAGGAGTGCGGCTGTCATATGGACACCCATCAAACGATGCTTCACCGGTCAAATCGTGTATTGACGATCGATAAGACAGACATGCCTTATGCGTTTTCCGCAATTCCTTATACCCCCCAGCAAATTAGTGAGGCCTGCCATGTGTACGAGTTGCCGACACCGTGCCGGACAGTTGTCAGTATCTACGGTGCTATGCGTGGTGTCGGTGGTATCGACAGCTGGGGCAGCAATGTGGAAGAAGCCTATCATGTCGCTTCGGACAGGGATATTTCATTTACTTTCCATGTGGGATTGTGAGGGAGAGGCTATGGAACATAGAGAGAAATTCACAAAAGAATCCTTCTGGAAAGAGGCACTGAAGGCAGACAGCTTGCTTTTGTGGATCATCATGAACAGCAAACCTACATACGAGGGATAGCAACGCATACATCCTTTTATTTTTCGGCTCCGGGCCGCCCGGAAGTCAGCGGCAATCATACAGATCAACAGCATGGCTTTGACCACAGCCCTGACCGCAATCACCATGTAAATACCTAGGCACCTGCAGCCTTGCCGTTTTAGCGAGACTGTGGGTGCCTTTTTGCTCCGGCGTGCGGCCCCATCCATGGTGATAGGGATTTTCTTTATGAAATACCAATGAATAGCGGCCCGGCTTTTTGGCAATATCGACAATTTGTGAACACAAAAAATGTATACATTTTTGAATTAAAAATTGTTGACATTTTGGAGGCGCGGGATTATGATAATGCCATCGGAGATCCAAGTACCCCTTACTTGAATGTTCGCCTCCATTACTTTCCTGGCGGCAGGCCGGGCATCGGTTCAAGCTCGGGCTGCCCGGGAAAGTGGGAGACGGCCGAACAGGACTGAATGAAAGGATTTGTGACTTATGGCAAAGAAACTGAATGTGCTCTTTGGCTATCAGGGCGCATTTGAACTGACCAAAGAAGAAGAGGAGACCTTTGTGCGGGACTTCCCGGATTGCAGTTTCCGGTTTGGCCCCCCGGACAATTATACGGACGAGGAATGCGCACAGGCAGATATTTTCATTGGTATGTTCAATCCCAGACAGATGCAGACTGCCAAAAATCTACAGTGGCTGCAGGCCTCTACCGTAGGTGTGGACCGGTATGAGGGCTATGTGGATACGAAGAAAACGCTAGTATCCAATAGCCAGAATCTGTTTAACAAGTGCATGGGTGAACACACCTTTGCAATGATGATTGCCTGGTCCCGGGCGCTGCTGCTGCAAAGAGACAGCCAGAATCGCCATGAGTGGGTGCTGCACGAGGTCCCCTCCGACCTGTTCGACAAAACCGTCGCTGTGATCGGCCTGGGCGGAATCGGCGCGGATGTGGCCAAGAAGTGCAAGGCATTCGAAATGCACGTTATCGGCGTTCGCCGGAATCTGGGCAACAAGCCGGACTTTGTGGATGAGCTGTATTCCCTGGATCAGATCGATGAGGTTCTGGCAAAGGCAGACTTCGTGATTCTGGCGGTTCCGCTGACGGAGCAGACCTACCACCTGATAAACCGGGAGACCCTGAAGAAGATGAAGCCCACCGCATATCTGCTGAATGTGGCCCGGGGCGAGGTGGTGGATACGGATGCTCTGGTAGAGGCGCTGCAGAACAAGACCATTGCAGCCGCCGGCTTGGATACGGTGTATCCGGAACCCCTGCCTGCGGACCATCCCCTCTGGTCCATGGAAAATGTATTTATTACGCCCCACCGGGCCAATGCCTCCCCAACCACAAACCGGTTCCGCTTTAAGTTCTATTACGAAAATCTGAAGCGCTACCTGGCGGGAGAACCCCTGAAAAATCAGGTAAAGATGTAATAAGGCCCATGGGCTGAATAAAAAGGAGAATACAAAGATGAAAAAGTTGATCGCCATCCTGCTGACCCTGGCACTGGCCGTTTCCATGGCCGCCTGCGGCAGCAACACCGCATCCACCGCAACCACCGCCGCTGCGCCTGCGAAAACGACCGCAGCTGCCGGGGAAGAAACCGCATCCGATTCCGCCAAGCCCGGAGAGGGCTACAAGGTAGCACTGATTGCCTCCAGCTCCGGCTTGGGCGACCGCTCCTTCAATGATGCCGCATGGGAAGGCTTCAACAATGCGCACGATCAGCTCGGCGTGGAAATCAAGGTTGTAGAGCCCAAGGATGTTGCCGACTACGTTTCCTCCGCTTCCGCGCTGGCCGAAGCCGGTTACCAGCTGATTTTCGCAACGGGCAGTGACTGGGCGGATACGATTACCGAGGTTTCCGCACTGTATCCGGATGTGAAGTTTGTCGGCCTGAATGTCAACGCTGCCGGTGACAACGTGGCCATTGCCAGAACCGCCGACCATCAGATCGGCTTCCTGGCCGGTGCCCTGGCAGCCATGATGACCAAGACCGGTACCGTGGGCTATATCGGCGGCAAGGAAAATGCCTCTCAGGTTCGGTTCAATACCGCCTACATTGAGGGTGCTAAGTATATCAGCGATTCTACCAATGTCCTTACTGCCTGGGCAGGCGCCTTCAACGATCCTGCCAAGGGCAAGGAGTATGCGCTGGAGCTGGCAAACCAGGGCGCGGATGTGATTTTCCACACCGCCGGTCAGACCGGCAACGGCCTGTTTGAGGCCATCCAGGAGCTGGACAATGTCTATGCCATCGGCGTGGATTCCAACCAGGATTATATTGTAGAGGGCAAGGTTCTGACCACTGCGGAAAAGCACCTGCAGGTGATTGCTTACGATATGATCGAAAAGCTGATTAACGGCACCTTTACTGCCGGTGTGAACCTGTACGACCTGTCCAACGACGGCGTGGGCCTGACGGATATGGAGTATACCAAGGATTTGATTGGTGCCGAGCGTCTGGCCAAGCTGGACGAAATCAAGGCCGGCATCATTGATGGCAGCATCAAGGTGACGGATACCTTCGAGCAGAACTGAGCAGCATCCCCAAAATAGGACGGCCTGGATAGCAGGCAGATTGAATGGCGCTTGTCGGCGACAAACGGCAGGCGCCATTTTTTCAAAGGGAAAGCGGAAGCAATGGGCTTTTCCCGGAATCAGGAGGAAAATTTGGAGTATTCTGTGGAGTTAAATCACATCCGGAAGGAATACGGCCCGGTGATTGCAAATGACGATATTTCCGTGGCTGTGCGCAAAGGGTCCGTGATGTGCCTGGTGGGGGAGAATGGCGCGGGAAAATCGACGCTGATGAACATCCTGTACGGACTGGAGCCGCCCACCAGCGGAGAAATCAAGGTATGGGGAAAGCGCGTTTCGTTCCGCTCCAGCCGGGATGCCATTCGACTGAAAATTGGCATGGTGCATCAGCATTTTATGCTGGTGAATGAACTGAGCGTATTGGAAAACATCATTTTGGGTATGGAGCCCAAGAAGGGTGTTTCCCTGGATTACAAAAAGGCCAGACAGGATGTGCTGGCGCTTGAAAAACAATTCGGCATGGAGGTCCCGCTGGATGCGGCTGCAGGCAGCCTGGCCGTGGGGCTTCAGCAGAAGGTTGAAATTCTGAAAATTCTGTACCGCGGCGCGGAGATTCTCATTCTGGACGAACCCACCGCCGTATTGACACCCCAGGAGACGGGAGAGCTTTTTGTCTGCCTTCGGGCACTGGCGCAGGATGGAAAATCCATTATCCTGATTACGCACCATCTGGATGAGGTTATGGAAATCAGCGATGATATTGTGGTAATCCGCAGAGGAAGAAGCATTGCGGCACTGAAGCCCTCCGAAACCAATGCCAGGGAGCTGGCTGTGCATATGGTGGGCAGCGAATTGCCGCCGCTGCACGACCGGGCGGATGTACATTCCGACCGGGTAGTGATTGCCTGCGAAGACCTGGTGGTTCGGGGCTCCAACGGGCTGGAGGCACTGAAAAATGTATCCCTGTCCATCCGGGAAGGGGAGATTTTTGGAATTGCCGGTGTATCCGGCAACGGCCAGAGCGAGCTGGCCCAGAGCATTGCCGGCCTGATGCAGGTACAGTCCGGAAAAATCCTCTACAGGGGACAGAATATTACATCCCACACCCGCCGGGAAAGAATGCTGGAAGGCATCAGCTACATTCCGGAGGACAGAAAAACGGATGGCCTGTGCCTGCCCTGGAGCATCGAGGAGAATTCCATTGCGGGCTACTATGTGTCCCCGGAATACAGCGGTAAATTTGGTTTCCTGAAGAAAAAGGAACGGGTAGATACCGCAAAACGGATTTGCAAAGAATTTGATGTGCGGGCAAGGGATATTCATACCAAGATCGACGCACTGTCCGGCGGCAACCAGCAAAAGGTGCTGATCGGGCGGGAAATGATCCACGATCCCAAGCTGATTATTGCCGCGGAGCCAACCAGAGGCGTGGATATCGGAGCAATCAGTTTTATCCACAACCGGATTATGGATTTGCGGAATCAGAATACGGCGGTTTTGCTGATTTCTTCCGACCTGAACGAAATATTTGCGCTCAGTGATCGGATTGCCGTCCTTTACGGCGGGCAGATCGTAGCCGTTGTGGATCCGAGAAATATCAGCCGGGAGGAGCTGGGTCTGTATATGGCCGGAAGCAAACGGGAGGCGCAGTCGTGAAAGAGACAGTAAAAAGAATTGGCTGGGCCGTTGGAAGGCCGCTGGTGACCATTTTTGTGGCGGTGCTGATCGGTGCGCTGCTGGTGCTGCCTACGGGCACCTCCCCGCTGGAGGCCTACGGGGCCCTGCTGAAGGGCGCCTTTGGCTCCCAGGTCAGCATTTACAATTCCCTGGAGCGGGCCACACCGCTGCTGTTTACGGGCCTTGCCGCTACGGTGGCCTTTAAGGCGGGGGTATTCAACATCGGCATTGAGGGTCAGCTGTATATGGGCGCCTTTGCCGCCGCACTGATGGGCATTTACGGTGCCGGGCTGCCGAGAGGAATTCTGATTCCCCTGTGCATTCTGGCCGCCATGGCCGGAGGCCTGCTGTGGGCCGTAATTCCCGGGTACCTGAATACCAAGCTGGGAATCAATCTGGTGGTCATCAGCATTATGATGAACAACATCGGAAAGCTTTTTACGGAATACCTGTGTACCTATCCTTTTAAGGGAGAACTGCCGGTTTCGGCTACCGCCAAGCTGGATGAAGCCGCCTGGATGACCCGCTTTTCGGAAAAAAGCAGCTTCAATACCTTTTTCTTCCTGGGCGTCCTGCTGGCGATTGTTTTGTATTTCGTTATTTTTAAAACCCGCTTCGGCTACGAGCTGCGGGCGCTGGGACTGAACGAACGGTTTACCCGCTACAACGGTATTGATGTTAAAAAGCGGGTGATTGTGGTACTGCTGCTCAGCGCAGCCATTGGCGGCCTGGCCGGTGCCGAGCAGGTGATGGGTGCCAACCAGCGGTTCTATGCCGGATTCTCGGCGGACTACGGCTTTACCGGCATTACGGTAGCCCTTCTGGGCGGCCTGAATCCGCTGGGCGTGATTATCGGCGCAGTCTTCTTCGGCGCGCTGAATTCCGGCGCCGTACAGATGGAGGTTATGACCAACATTTCCAGAGACCTGATTTCCACACTGCAGGCGATTATGATTATGCTGCTGGCAATTGAGTATTTCGGAAAGCCGTGGATTGTCCGCTGGCTGGAAAAGAGAAAGCGGAAGACAGAAGGAGGAAAAGCACATGGAGTATCTTGAGGTCTTGCTGCAGACGACTCTGCGGAATCTGCCCCCTGTGCTTCTGGCCGGTCTGGGCGGAATGCTTGCAAACCGGGTGGGCGTTCTGAACCTGGGCCTGGAGGGCATGATGCTGATGGGCTCCTTTGTAGGTGTGATTGTCAGCTTCTATACCCACTCCGCACTGCTGGCCATTTTGGCGGCGGGGCTTTCCGGGGCCGTGCTTGGGATTATCTTTTCCGTGCTTACGCTCCGGTTCCGGGCCAATGCAACGGTAGTCGGCGTGTCCATCAATATGCTGGCCCTGGGCCTTACGACCTATTTGCTCAGCGTGATGTTCGGCGTTCGGGGGTCCTTCTCCGATACCTCCATTGCCGCGATTCCCAAGGTGAATCTGGACTTTCTGGCCCATGTTCCGGTGCTGAACGCACTGAACGGCCAGGCAATTACCGTGTATGTGGCACTGCTGGCGGTTGTGCTGCTGCAATATGTGCTGTATAAAACGCCCTTGGGCCTGCGGGTCCGGGCAACCGGATACCACAAAATGGCCGTAACCACTGCGGGTGTCAATTCCGGTGGCATTCAGTACGGCGCGCTGATTCTCAGCGGCTTCCTGTGCGGCCTGGGCGGCGTACACCTGTCTTTGGGACAGCTGACCATGTTCACGGAAAACATGACCAGCGGCCGGGGCTTTATCGCCATGGCAGCCACTATTTTCGGCCGGAATACTCCGGCGGGAACGCTGCTGGGCAGCCTTTTGTTCAGCGTGGCCGATGCCGTGACCAGAAAGGCGCAGACCTCCGGCTTCCCCTCCATGCTGGTAGATATGATTCCGTATCTGGTAACGGTAATTACTCTGTGGATCGTTGCGGCAGATGCTATGCGCAAAGCAAAGAAGGTGACTGCAAATGGCTGAAACATTTCATTTTTCCACCGCCCGGGAGCTGCTGGAAAGAGCGGATGCGCTGCATTTCCCGCTGCCCTATAACGAAAATGCAGCAGCCATTCTGGGTCAGCCGCTGAATATCTGCGGCCGGCAGGTATCCAACCGCCTGGTGGCGCAGCCCATCGAGGGCTTCGACTCCCAGGCAGACGGTTCCCCCAGCCTGCGCTCGGTGGAGCGCTACTGCCAGCTGGTACGGGGCGGCTTCCGGACACTGTGGCTGGAGTCCGTTTCCGTTGACGAACAGGGACGCTCCAATCCGTTTCAGCTGTGGCTGCGGCCCAGCAACCTGGAGGCCTTCCGCAGCATGGTGCAAACCATCCGCGCCCAGACGGAGGACCGGGTATTTCTGGTGATCCAGCTGACCCATTCCGGCAGAAACAGCAATCCCAACGGAAAGCCCCGGCCGGTATGCGCCTTTTCCAATCCCTGCATTCCCAAGGAAAACGAGTATATTCTGCCGGATGAGGAAATCCAGGAGATTGAAGAGGACTATGTCCGGGCCTGCATTCTGGCCCAGGAGGTGGGGTTCGATGCGGTGGATATCCGGACCTGCCACGGGTACCTGTTAAATGAGTTCCTGGCAGCCTACAACCGCCCCGGTCCTTACGGCGGTAGCTACGAAAACCGAACCCGGTTTTTAATGGAAATCCTGGATAAGCTGAAGAACACCGTGACGATTCCCATCGGTGTCCGGCTCAATATGTATGACGGTTTGCCCTGGCCCTATGGCTGGGGGGCCGATGCCCAGGGAGAAAACCTGACGGAGAGCTACCGGCTGGTATCGGACCTGTACGCAAAGGGCATCCGGCTGCTGAATATTACAAACGGCATTGGGGCCTATTCGCCCTTTGTGATCCGGCCTTACGACCGGGGAGGCCTGGAGCCGGCGGAAAGTCCCTTCCAGGGCATCTACCGAATGCAGCAGTGCGCAAAGCGGGTGAAGGAGCTGGCGCCGGATGCCGTGGTCATTGCTTCCGCATTCAGCTGGCTCCGGGAATTCGCCCCCCAGGTAGCGGCAGGCGGCATCGCGGACGGCGATTATGACATGGCCGGTTTCGGCCGCCAAAGCATCCGCCTGCCGGACACGGCGAAAAAAATCCTGACGGGGCAGGGCCTGCAGCGGAAGGAATGCTGCGTGACCTGCTGCGGCTGCACGAACCTCATCAAAAAAAGCGGAAAAATGCTCCGCTGTATTATGAAAGATAGGGAGTAAGAATATGTATAAGCTGGGATTGATTGCAAAAGACATCCAAAACTCCGTTTCCCCCATAATTTACGAGACGTTGATGGCATCCATCGGGGAGAAGAGCACTTATGAAATTCAGAACGTTCCGGAGGAGAAGCTGGCCGAGGCCGTAGAGTACGCCCGCAGCAACTGGCAGGGCTTCAATGTGACAATGCCCTATAAGCAGGCCATTCTTTCCTATATGGACGAGATTGACGAAAGCGCCGAGCAGTGTGGCTCTACCAACACGGTGCTGGTAAAGGACGGAAAGCTGATTGCCTACAATACGGACGGCTTCGGCCTGATTAAGGCAATGCAGCGGGTGGGCTTCGATTTTAACGGCAAGAAGGTCGTAATGCTGGGTGCCGGCGGCGTGGCGTTTTCCATTGCCTACAACCTGAGCATCAACGGGGTGGCCAGAGTGGATGTGGTCAATCTGTTTGAAAACCAGACGGCAAACCTGTGCAAAAAGTTCGGCAGCCGGTTCTTCCCCCATCCCCTGGACTACGATGAGCTGGCAAAGTGCTGTGACGGCGCGGACCTGTTTGTCAACGCATCCGTTATGGGACAGGTTGGCTACGATGAATTTTCCAGGTTCGATTTCCTGGATAAGCTGAAACCGGAGGCGCCGGTTTTTGATGTAAACTACTCCAATCCCAAGGCGCTGCTGCTGCCGACCGCCCGCGAAAAGGGCCACAAGGCCTACATCGGCAGCAATATGACGGCTTGCCAGGCCGTACGGGTGATGCAGATCTGGACCGGACGGGAGCCTACCGAAGAAGCCATCGGAAAGCTGGTAGATAAATTTAATGCAGGAGGAAAACAGGCATGAAGAAGGTTGCATTTTTCCACACAACAATGAATACGCCTCTGGCCCTCAAAAAGGCCTTTGAGGAGCGGTATCCGGGTGTTCCCCTGATTACCGTTATGGACGACGGCATTGTGCCGGAAGTCATCGCCCACGATAACCAGGTTACCCCCGGGATTGTGCGGAAGCTCATTTCCTTCGCCCAGGAAAACGAAAAAATCGGTGCGGTCGTTGCGGTTTGCATGTGCACCACCATCACGGAAGCGGTAGAGGAGGCTGCCAAGGCGGTAGATATCCCCTTCCTGACGATTGACGGCCCCATGCTGGATGCGGCGGTTTGCGCCGGCCAGAAGGTGGCGCTGCTGGTAACGGCACAAACCACCGTGCGGGCTTCCGGTGCGGCCATTCGCCGGGCCTGCACCCGGAACGGGAGAGAGAATGTACAGACGGATACCATCCTGGTAAAGGGCGCCTTTGAGGCCCTGAATGTGGAAAAGGATAAGGCAAAGCACGATGCTCTGATTGCGCAGGCTGCCAGAGAGGCCGCCAAGGACCACGATGTAATTGTTCTGGCACAGGTGAGCATGGTGGATGCGGCACAGGCTCTGGCGGATCTGCAGCAGCCGGTATTTACCAGTCTGGACTCCGGCCTCGCCCAAATCGGAAAGTATCTGGAGAACTGAGCGGGGAACGCCCTTGGCTTTCCGGGTACGGGTTGCTCCGGGCAAGCGCTCTCACACAATTTTGAATGGAGAATGATCGATGAAAATCACAAAGGTTTCCGCAATGATCCTGCAGTACAAGTATGAAAACGGCATTGCAGATGCACAGAACTATTTCTCTACGAGAAATGCGGTTCTGGTAGAGGTCCGGACTGACGAGGGGATTACCGGCATCGGCGAATCCGCCTGCTTCGGCGGCCCCCCCGAAAGCACCAAGTACATCATTGAAAACGAGTTGCAGCGGCTGCTGGTGGGCGAGGACTGCACCAACATCGAATATATCTGGAAAAAGGTGATGGACCGTACCCGGCAGCACGGCCGCGGCGGCATTATTACCGCTGCCATGAGCGGTATTGATGTGGCCCTGTGGGATATTCTGGGCAAAAAGGCCGGCCTGCCCGTTTACAAGCTGCTGGGCGGCTATGCCGATAAGCTGACGCCCTACGCCAGCTCCGGCTTCTACTCCCGGGGCAAGGACACAAAGGCGCTGGCCGAAGAGGTTGGCAGCTACTTTGAGCAGGGCTTTAAGTACGCAAAGATCAAAGTGGGCCGGAACCCGGAGGTCTTCCTGAATCCGCTGCCCAATATGCCCTTCCCCCAGGAGTGCAACTACACCCTGGAAGAGGATTTGGAGCGTGTAGAGGCCTGTATGAAGGTTGCCAAGGAGTTCCATGCCAACCTGATGGTGGATGCCAACAACTGCTGGAATACCTTTACGGCCATCCGTATGGGCAAGGAATTCCAGGCCATGGGTGTGTACTGGCTGGAGGAGCCCCTGCATCTGGACAACATCGAGGGCTCCATTGAGCTGGCCGCTGCCCTGGATATGCCCGTGGCCGGTTACGAATCCGAGGTGGGCCTGTACCGGTTCCGGGAGCTGATCCGCCGTCACGCGGTGGACATTGTGCAGCCGGATGCCATCTGGAGCGGCGGCTTTACGGAGTGCCGGAAGATCGCATTCTTTGCCCATGCCTACAATATGCCCTGTATGCCCCATGTATTTTCCTCCGCCGTCAGCCTGGCGGCCAACTCCCACTTCCTGGCATCCATTCCCAATGCCGGTATTCTGGAGTATGACCGCAACGTATATCCTCTGCGGGATGAGCTGCTGAAGGAGCCCATCGTCATTGCGGAGGACGGCTTTGTGCATCTGCCTCAGCGTCCCGGCCTGGGCATCGAGCTGCGCCAGGATACCGTGGACAAGTATCGGATTGCCTAATTGAATCAATCAGAAAAGGAGAAACATATTATGGTAACCAATGAACAGATTCTTGAAACCATTGAAAAGAAGAAGATTATTGTCATCGTCCGCCGTACCTACGGCGAGGACCTGATGAACCTGACCCGGGCGCTGCATGACGGCGGCATCCGCCTGATGGAGTGCACCTTTGACCAGTCCGATCCCGACTGCCTGAAGAAGACCGGAGATTCCATCCGGATGCTGACGGAGGCATTCCCGGATATGTACTTTGGCGCGGGCACGGTGCTGACCCGGGACCAGGTCAACGCCGCGGCAAGAGCCGGCGGACGGTTTATCATTTCTCCCAATACCAATCCCGATGTGATTGGCTACACCAAGAGCCTGGGCCTGATTTCCATTCCCGGCGCCATGACCCCCAGCGAGATTCTGGCCGCCCACGATGCCGGTGCGGATGTGGTGAAGCTGTTCCCGGCCATTGACCTGGGATTGACCTATGTGAAGAACATCAAGGGACCCATCAGCCATGTAAAGCTGCTGGCCACCGCCGGTGTGAACGAGGAGAACTTTGCCGACTTCCTGAAGGTTGGCTACATCGGCGCCGGTATTTCCGGACGGCTGACGGACAAAAAGGTGATTGCTTCCGGCAACTTTGAGGAGTTTACCCATCGCGCCGAGGCATTCTGCAAAATCGCGGAGGAGGCTTGAGCGCTATGCATAAGGTTGTAACGTTCGGCGAGCTGATGGCCCGGCTGGCGCCCAGAGGATATTTAAAGCTCTATCAGGCCGACAGCTTTGATGTAAACTACACGGGCGCCGAGGCCAATATCTGCGTGTCCCTGAGTATGTTTGGCATGGACAACGAGTTCGTAACCAAGCTGCCCGACAACGAAATTACCAAGGTGGCGAAATCCATGCTGCGCAAGTACGGCGTGGGAATGCACCACATTGCCCTGGGCGGAGACCGGATGGGCGTGTACTACCTGGAGCGGGGCGCTTCCCAGCGTGCCAGCAAGGTGATTTACGACCGGAAGTACTCCTCCCTCTCTATGGCAGACCGCTCTGATTTTGACTGGGATGCCATTTTTGAAGGGGCGGACTGGTTCCACTTTACCGGCATCACCGCAGCCCTCAGCGACAATATGCCCGCCATCTGCGAGGATGCCTGCAAGGCGGCCAAGCGCCACGGTGTAACCGTCAGCTGCGACCTGAACTACCGCAAGACCCTGTGGAGCAAGGAGAAGGCCCAGAAGGTGATGAGCGGCCTGATGCAGTACATCGATGTGGTGGTTGGCAACGAAGAGGATGCTTCTACAACGCTGGGCATTTCCCCGGATAAAACCGACGTATATGCCGGTAAGCTGAACTACGACAGCTATGTGCAGGTGGCGGAGAAGATCTGCCAGCGCTACGGCAAAAAGACGGTGGCCTTTACGCTGCGCACCAGCAAGTCCGCCTCCGACAATACCTGGGCAGGTATGCTTTATGCTGACGGCAAGGCCTATTTCTCCAAAAGCTACGAAATCCACATGGTGGACCGTGTGGGCGGCGGAGACAGCTTCAGCGCCGGTCTGATCTATGCACTGGAATCCGGCTACGAGCCCCGGAAGGCCATTGAATTTGCGGTGGCGGCATCCTGCCTGAAGCAGACGATGGAATATGATTTCAACCTGGCTACCGTCGGGGAAGTAACGGCTCTCATGGAGGGAGACGGCTCCGGCCGGGTCCAGCGCTAAAAGCGGGAGGGGTTTCCGTGATTATTGACACATTGGATAATCTTGGCTTCTATTTCGGTATTTCCAAGGAGCTGGATGCAACCTTAACGGTGCTGAAGCACTATAATCTGTCTCTTCTGAAGCCCGGCGAGTACCCGGATTTCCCTGTGGAGGGCTACAATACCGTGCTGAAGATCCTGGAGCCCCGGCTTGTCAGCGATGAGGACCGGATTCCGTGGGAATACCATGAAAACTGCATCGATGTCATGTGTGTGCTGGAGGGCGGAACGGAAATTATCGGTTACGCACCCAGAAAAAAGCTGAGCGGGTGGAAATACGACCCGGACAAGGATGTGGCCTATACCGAAGAGGAGTGCAATTATCTGCCCATCCGGTTGGAAGCAAATGATTTTGCCATTTTCTTCCCGCAGGATGCCCACCGAAAGGTGGAAAGCTCCGGTACGGTAGGGTACCATAAGCTTCTGTTCAAGGTTCCGGTCCCCCAGGAAAAGTAGTCAACATTCATTCCCAGGCGGGCAAATGCCTTATGGTGTTGCCCGCCTGTCCCGTAAACCGCCTGGGGCGCAAGAAAAGCAAACCCGGCATTGAATTATCTTGCCGGGCAATGGGTCCGGGAGACAATTATATTCTATTGACTTTCTGGCTTTTTCTCTGGATAATATAAGAAAAAAGGCTTATTTACAGGATAAAAAATGCTTTTCATAACAGGAGGCACGGTATGGGAAAGATCGTTGCGTTTGGAGAAATTATGATGCGGCTCAACCCGGCGGGCTATGGCCGTTTTGTGCAGGCGCGGGAATTTGAGGTCAGCTTTGCCGGAAGTGAAGCCAATGTGGCGGCCTGTCTGGCGGGCTTTGGCGAGAAGGCTGCCTTTGTCAGCAAGCTGCCAACGGGGGAAATCGGGCAGATGGCCCTGAATGATTTGCGCCGGGTGGGGGTGGATGTATCCCATGTTGGCCGAGCCCCTGGCCGGATCGGTGTATTTTTCCTGGAAAAGGGCGCTTCTCAGCGGGCCTCCAAGGTGATTTACGACCGGGCAAATTCGGCTGCCGCCAACGCAAAGCCGGGGGACTTTGATTGGGATGCCATTTTTGAGGATGCGGACTGGTTCCATTTTACGGGAATCACCCCGGCCCTGAGCCCGGAGATGCCCCGTATCTGCATGGAGGCCTGCCAGGCGGCCAAACGCAGGGGCCTGACCGTCAGCTGTGATCCCAATTTCCGGGAGAGTCTTTGGACCCGGGAACGGGCGCGGCAGGTTATGGCAGAGCTCATGCCCTATGTGGATGTTTTCTTCTCCAATGTGGACCAGGTAGGGGATATACTGGGAATTTTCCCGGAAGAAACCGGCCTGCCGGGAGAGGAGGCCGAGGCACAGCGGCAGATCAGTGTAGCCCGGCAGCTGACCCGGCGCTACGGTCTCCAAAAGGTGGCCTTTACCAACCGAAAGAGCTTTTCTGCCACGGAAAACGGCTGGTCCGGAATGCTCTACAGCAGGGGAGAGGCTTTCTTTTCCAGAAAATACCGGATTACGATTGTAGACCGGGTGGGCAGCGGAGACAGCTTTGCCGGGGGCCTGATTTACAGCCTGCGTCGGGGCGATGACGAACAGAATGCCATTGAGTTCGCCACCGCAGCCTCTTGCCTGAAGCATACCATTGAGCAGGACTATGACCTGGTTTCGGTGGAAGAGGTGGAGGCTCTGGCCCATGGCTCCGGGGACGGCCGGATTCGGCGGTAAACACAAAACACGGCTCCGGAGAAACAAACTGGTACAAAGCAAGATCGGGAGGAATCAGGATGTTCTATCATTTCGGACTCATCGCCAAGGATATACACAATTCGGCCACCCCCACGGTATACGGTGCGTTTTCACGGGACCTGGGGATCTCTTCGGATTTTCAGATTTTGAATATTTTGCCGGAGCAGCTGCCGGAAACTCTGGAATATGCCCGCAGCCATTTTTGCGGCTTCAATGTGACGATGCCCTATAAGCAGTCGGTTCTTTCCTATATGGATACGCTGGACGAAAGCGCCGTAAAATGCGGCTCGGCCAACGTGGTCCTAGTGCAGGACGGAAAGCTGATTGGCTATAATACCGATGGCTGGGGCCTGATCCGTGCACTGGAGGACCAGGGGATTACTCTTTCTGGGAAGCGGATTGTCATGCTGGGAGCCGGCGGCGTGGCCTGCTCCATTGCCTACAGCCTCAGTACGCAAAAGATTGCCAGGGCGGATGTTTTGAATCCCGCGCCGGAGCGGGCACAGGCGCTTTGCGGCCGCTTTGGCAGCAATTTTGCGGCCCATACCTTTACGGAAGAGCAGCTGCGGGAATGCTGCAAGGGCGCGGGCCTGTTTATCAATGCATCCGTTGTAGGGCAGCTGGGGTATCCGGATTTTGCGTCTCTGGATTTCCTGGACGGCTTGTCCGGCGGGGGAGCCGTTTTTGATGTGAATTATTCCAATCCTGCCTCCAAATTGGTGCCTGCAGCGGCAGCCAGAGGGCTGGCCGCTTTTAAGGGCAGGCGCATGACGGCCTGCCAGGGCATTCGTGCAATGGAAATCTGGACGGGACGGGAGCCCTCCAAACGGGCTGTGGATACCTTGATTTCCCAGCTGGATGCAGTAAAAGAATAATGAAAAGGGGTAAAACCATATGAAACGAATTTACTTTATCTACACAACGCCTACGTTTTACAATACCCTGTACCAGCCGGTGATGCAGGATGCCTTCGTAAGCCGTCCGGACACGGAGGTCCGCTTTATGATGGACAGCAGCCTGCTGCTGGATACGCTGGCCAACGATGCGCAGCCGACACCGGCGGTGGAACGCAGACTGCTGCACTGCGCGGAGCTTTGCCAGCAGGCGGGGGCAGATCTGATTGTTGTGGGCTGTACCGCGGTGAACACTGCCAGCAAAAAAATAGCACCTATGCTGGATATTCCGCTGCTCAGCGTAGATGAACCCATGATTCAGAAGGTTCTGGCAGACGGAAAAAAGAAGATTGCGGTTCTGAGCCACACGCCCATCAATGCCATGACCATTCGCCGCCGCCTGCTGGCGGAGGATCCCAGCCTGGAGGTTTCCATGTTCCCGGTGGAGGGAGCGGCAGAGGTCTTCGGTCCCGGCGACCTGGCGACCTACCATAAGCTGCTGAAGGAAGCGGCGGAAGCCATTCCGGCGGACTTCGATGCCATTGTATTGGGCCATATCTCTGCAGAGAATGTGGATTTCTCCCGGGTGTCGCTGCCGGTTTACCGGACCGGCGCCAACTGCATTGCGGCAATGGAAAAAATTCTTGCAGAATAATCCATAATAAAAAGGAGGCTGTTGCGAAAACAGCCTCCTTTTTATTGGTGGTCCCGACGGGACTGGCTTTGAAATTCGTTGGGGGTGAGCCCCGTAATGCGCTTAAAGGTGCGGTTAAAGTAGGAGGTATCGTTAAAGCCAACCTGCTGGGAGATTTCAAAGACATACAAATCCGATTCCAGAAGAAGCTCTTTGGCTTTGTTAATGCGCAGCAAAAGAATATAGTTGACGATTCCCATATTGGTTGCGTCCTTGAATTTCCGGCACAGGTGGTATTTGCTGAAGTTGGCAATACCGGCCAGCTCATCCAGGGTGATGGGGGAGGCGTAGTTGCGTTCGATATACCGGATCACATTGTTGATGGGGTCGCTTTTGGAGCCGGAGGAAATGCTCCTGGTAACGGAATGCTCCGGGTCCGAGGCAACGGGGAAAATGGAATCCGGATTGGCTGCACCGCTGCCGACCAGGACAGCCAGCCCCTCTGCGGCGGCGGGAAGCTCCTCCAGGTGATGAGACCGGCAGACATATATGGAGCAGGTATGCAAAAAGGTATTGCGCACACACAGCCGGAGACGCTCGCAAATGCTTAAAAGACGGTCGTCCGCCGTAATGGACAGAGCGCTGGCCCGGATTTGCTGCAGCAGCAAAAAGCAGCCCTTTTCGTCATGAACGCACAGCCCGGCGCCGTATTCCGAAAGAAAGCCGTCGATGTACTGCTCGATTTTTGCCAGAAGTGCTTCCTCACTGCCGCTGCAGGAGGACATGGACTCGTAGTGGTTAAACTGGAGCGCGGAAAGATGCAGCCCGCCGTTGGCTGCATCGAAGCCCCGGCGGTACAGCTCCTGCCGCAAATTTTCCGGGGAGACCGCCCCGCCCCGGAGGTATTCCCGGAGCATTGCCTTCGGATCGCTTTCGGCCGGAGCCGTTCCGGAGAGCCGGTGGCGCATCTGGCAGGCATCCGAAATTTTATCCAGAAGGCTTGCCGTACTCTTGGGATTGACGATGGAGCTTTTCAGCAGATAGTCCGTTGCCCCCGCCCGCAGGGCTTCTTTGATAAAATCGATGTTATTCTGACAGCTTAATACAATGAAGATTGCGGAGGGGCACAGCTGTTTCCCTTCCCGGATCAGCTGAACGCCGTTGATTTCCGGCATATACATATCGGTGATTACCACATCCGGCTGTTTTTTCCGGATGGAATCCAATGCCTGCTTGGCATTGGACAGGGAATCGATGATCTGAAAGCCCTTCTTGGAAAAGCTGACCAGGGATTCCAACCCGACCCGCACCAGCTCATCGTCGTCTACCAGAATGACCTTGTACATAAAAACCTCCTTATCCTGCGGCAATCGGAAGGATCAGCTGTACCTTTGTAAAGCTCCCTTTCCGGCTTTCAATGCCGATGCCGTAATCCCGGCCGCACAGTAGCCGGATTCGTTTGTTGATGTTTCCGATGGCAACGCCCATGTAGCGGTCGGAGCTTTTCCGGGTGTTGTTCAAAATGGGGAAAATATCCGAGGCGGCAATGCCGATGCCGTTGTCGTAAACCTCAATGATGACCCGGTAGCCCCGCCGGTATACGCTGACCCGAATCCGGCCGCCGGAACGGCTGCTTTCCAGAAAACCGTGGTAGATGCTGTTTTCCACAATGGGCTGCACAATGAATTTGGGAATTTTCATCTGCATCAAAAGTGGGTCCAGCTCAAAGGTATAGTCGAACAGATCGTGAAAACGAATTTTCTGGGCGGAGAGATAGGCGCCTACATAGGTCATTTCGTCTTCAATGGCTACATAGTCCGAGTCGTTTTTTGCACAGGCCCGCAGCAGAATATCCAGCGACTGGGCGGTATGCACCACATCCTCCATCCGGTTGGCGGAGGCCAGCCATTGGATATTGTTCAGTGTATTATAGATAAAATGGGCATTAATCTGGTTTTGCAGCACCTCAATTTCGGAGGCTCGCTGTTCTGCGCTCAGCTTGCCGATTTGCGCCAGGGAATCCCGATATTCCCGGGAGCGCTCCAGGTATGCATTGCAGATACGCCCCACCTCGCTGTTCCACTGGCGATAGGGAAGAATTTTTTCCTCATCTTCGGGATTGCGGAGGGCGGAGAGCAGCTGGCGCATGGGCAGGATCAGATATTTGCGCAGCAGCAGTACCAGGCAAAGGGTACCCGCCAGCTCCAGCAGAACGGCAAGGGGCAGAAGTGCGGAAAAATACCGCCGGAATATCTGAAAACCGGATATGGGGAAAATGACCGCCAAACGGCAGCCGGCGGTGACGGGAGAGGACAGAAACAGCATTTTTCCCCGATAGGGGTCCTGGTAAAGAGTGTATCCGCTTTTTACCCGGTCCTCCTGGGGGATGGATGTCAGCGGATAAGGGATCCCCGCCGTGGTGCCGGAGTCGGCCGGATTGCCGCTTCCGTCCAGCAGATACCAGGTGCAGGGCTGCCCCTGGGCAAGCTGTTCTACCAGGGCCCTGGTCTGGGAGCCGACCTGAGCGGGGGCGGTGCCCTCCGGAAGAGAAAAGGCAGACAGTGCGCTGTACAGGGAGCTGCATTCCGCCTGAAGGACGCTTTTCTGTGTCCGCTGAAAAAGGAACGCAAAGAGCATTGCGGTTGGAATGGCAATGGAAACAACGATGACCAGACAGATCAGTCCGGAGACGGGAAGATCTTTGAGCTTATGGTGCACTCTGCGAAACATAGTTTGCCTCCTGATAAAATCGCCGTTCCGCACAGCGGGGTAGGGCGTATGCGGCAAAGGGAAAACGGCACCGGGCTGTACGGCAGTACCGGATTTTTAAGAATATTTCGATGGGGCATTGGGTAGATTACGGTGACATTTACAACCAAATTGGATAAATCTATTATACATCCATGTATTCAAAAAGCAAGACAAAAATAAATTCAAAAATGTATGCAAAATGACGAACCGGGATGAAGGATTTTGCGGACTTGCGTTTCGGCCAAGCAAAATTTTTCAAGAGGGCTTTGCAGGGGGACTTGCGTTCCACCCGGACCCTTAGGGAAATTGCCCAATTCCCGGAAAGCGGTTTGTGGCAAGATGCCCAGGGACGCAAAATTGTACGGCTGTCGAAGAAAAAGTCTGCTAACTTCCTTTCATTACAAACCGATTTCCCCAAGCTATAATAATGCCTGTAAAGACCCCCGCCCGGAGGCATCCCGTGAGACAGGGGCTTTCCGGAAACAAAAAAGGCCGCCCGGGCCGGAGACCCGGCCCGGTGGTCAAAAAACAAACAGGAGGAAACCAAAATGAAAAAATTGTTCGCTGTTCTGTTGACGCTGGCGCTGATGCTGAGCATGGCCGCCTGCGGTTCCGGCACCGCTGCTACCGCAACCGCTGCCACGGCCGCGGCAACGGAGGCTGCCGCTTCGGATACCACGGCCGCTTCCGCGGATCCCATCCGAATCGGTGTTGTATCTACCTTCTCCGGCTCCAATTCCGGCCATGGCCAGTATTGCAAGGAAGGCGTGGAGCTCTGGCTGGATGATGTAAACGCAAACGGCGGCATCCTTGGCCGTCCTGTGGAAATCGTTTACGAAGATAACGGCGAAACCAACCAGGAATACCAGAACGCCTTTATTAAGATCCTCAGCGAAGGCAAGGTGTCCGCAATCTACAGCAACGGCTATTCCGATCAGATTACTCTGGTCAGCCCCGATGTAGAGAATTACGGGATTCCCTTCCTGGCCGGCAACAGCTCCCAGGCCTGCCTGGACAGCGGCTTTGATTACTACTGGATGCTCCGCCTGTCCGACGCCATCGTCTCCCCCACCATGGCCAACGCCTGTGCGGATCTGCTGAACATGACCAATGTGGCCCTGCTGCAGGTCAACGACAGCTACGGCGACGGTATGTCCGACTATGTGGTGCAGGCTTTGGAAAGCAAGGGCGTCAATATTGCTCTGAGACTGAGCTTCGATGCGGAAGAGACCCAGTTCAATTCCTATCTGGCACAGGTACAGAACGCCAATGTGGACGGCATCATTGCCATTGCCCACCAGGATCAGGCGGCCCTGCTGATGATGCAGGTGGATGCCCTTGGGTTAGACATTCCGCTGATGGGCTGCTCTCAGTTTGCAACCTCCCTGGCAATTGATACGGCCGGTGCCGCCGCAGACGGCTGGTACTCCCTGGCCGACTGGACCTGCGAGGTGGATACCGAGTCCGGCTCCGGCTTCGTAAAGGCCTACCGCGAGAAATATGGCCGCGACCCCGATATGCAGTCCGTGTGCTCCTACGATGCTATGATCGTGCTGCAGGATGCCATTACCCGGGCCGGTTCCGATGACCCCAAGGCCATCAACGAGGCCATGTACGGCACCAAGGATGTTGTCGGCGCTATGACCACCTACACCTGTGATCCTACCTCCGAGAAGTACAGCCACTGCCTCGGCCAGAGCATCTTCCTGACGCAGACCGTGAACGGTTCCGGTAAGCTGATGGATATCGCAAAACGCTGATTCCCAATCTCCTTATATTCTGTCCCCGCGGCAATTTCCGCATACGGCTTTTGCCGTGTGCGGAAATTACCGGTAAAAGCACGTTTTTTGCAGCTGCGAAAACGGACCGACGGAAGCAGTTGGCTTTAAACACACCCGATTTTCAAGTGGAAAGGATACCCGACTATGTATCTGCAGCTTTTGATTGTAGGCATTGCTATGGGCATGATTTATGCACTGCTCTCCCTGGGCATTGTGCTGTTGGTTCGTGCCGTAGGCGTGCTGAATTTTGCCCAGGGCCAGCTGTTTATGCTGGGCGCTTATGTTACTTACGCGCTGACCTATCAGGCCGGTTTGCCGCTGTATGCTACCATTCTTATTGGCATCGTCATTTTTGCGCTGTTTGGCGTGTTATTCATGTTTTCCGTGTACTGGCCTCTGCGGAAGTCTACCTGGGGGGCCACCATCATTATCAGCTGCCTGGGCGCCGCTACGGTCATCAAAGAGGTCGTTAAGCTGATCTGGGGCAGCAACCCACTGGTGTACGAACCGCTCATCAAGGGGACGGTATCCATCGCCGGAGCCAAGCTGGAATACCAGTATCTCATCATCATTGCCATCTGCATCGTCATGATTGTCGGTGTTGAACTGCTGTTTGAAAAGCTCTATGTAGGCCGGATTATGCAGGCAGCCGCCCAGAATAAGTATGCCGCAGAGCTGCTTGGAATCTCTACCGTACTGACCATTGCCGTGACCTATGCGCTGAGCTCCACCCTGTGCGGTATCGGCGGCTGGCTGGTGGCGCCCCTGTTCCTGGTCAGCACTTCCCTGGGAGATTTTCTGCTGAAGGGCTTTGCCGGAATGGTGATTGGCGGCTACGGCAGCATCAAAGGTGCGGTTGTGGGAAGCATTTTTGTGGGAATTGTGGAGTCCTTCTCGGTTTTGATTACCTCTACCTATAAAAACGCGGTGGTATTTTTGCTGCTGATCGTCTTCCTGATCGTAAAACCCAAGGGCCTGTTCGGCTCCAAGATCTCTGAGAAAGCGTGAGCACCATGGCAAACACAAAAACCGTTGATACGAAGCGGCTGCTGGGAATTGGAATTCTCAGCCTGGCTGTTCTGATTTTTGCGTACCTGCTGATTCCGAAGGCCTCCGGCACATATATGATTACGGTTGTGAACGGGGCGCTTATTTACTATGTAGCCAACATCGGCTGCGCCTTGATGCTGGGGCAGTGCGGCCTGGTATCCTTTGCCTCCGTGGCCTTTATGGGCGTCGGCGGATATATCAGCGCGTTGCTGGCCCTGCGCCTGGGCGTAAATCCCTTTTTTGCCATGCTGCTGGCGGCGGCCATCTCCATGCTGCTGGCCTGGCTGCTGGGAATGGTACTGATGCGGCTGAACGGAACCTTCTTTACCTTCTCTACCATCGCCCTGGTTCAGATCAGCTATACCATTTTTAACGGCTGGAAAGTCGTTACCGGCGGCCCCAACGGCATCCCGCAGATCCCAGCCTTCCGGATATTCGGCTGGACGGCCAAGACTTATTTTGACAACTACTATGTACTGATCACCCTTTGCCTGCTGGCGGCGCTGCTGGCAGTACGGCTGAAAAGAACCAACCTGGGCCGGGCTATGGCCTCTGTCCGGGACAATGAGCTGGTGGCTATGAGCCTGGGGGTGGATGTGTTCCGCACCAAGGTCACCGCCTTTGCCATCTCTGCCGGGTTTGCCGGGTTTGCCGGAGCTGCGCTGGTGCACAGCAGCCACTATGTGGTATCCACCTACTTTACCTTTGACAATGCTACCACCTATATTATTCAGGTGATGGTCGGCGGCGTTTACAACATTGCCGGTGTGTTCTTGGGGACGATGCTGATCACCATGCTTCCGGAGTGGCTCCGGCCGCTGCAGGAGTATATCCGCCTTGTTTACGGCCTGGGCGTTATTTTCATCATGATTTTTATGCCCATGGGAATCTGGGGAACCATGGCTGCCTTGGTCAAAAAGGCCAAAAAGCGGCTGCACATTCAGGATAAGCTTACGCCCATAGGCTGCGGCGCGGCTGCGGGAGAGGGGGAAAACTGATGGAACCGATTTTAAAACTGACGGATGTAAACAAAAGCTTCGGCGGTGTTGTGGTGGCGGATCATGTGGAGCTGTCCCTGTATCCGGGGGAAATCCACGGCCTCATCGGTCCCAACGGTGCAGGCAAAACTACTCTTCTAAACCTGATTTCCGGCATCTATGAAATGGACAGCGGCAAAATTGAGTTTTGCGGCAAGGACATCAGCCGCACGCCGCCCCATGACCGGGCAAGAATGGGGCTGGGGCGTACCTTCCAGACCCCGCGCTTCCTGGATAAAACGGATATTGAAGAGAATCTGATGATTGCCAATGACCTGTCCCACCGGGTGCCCTTCCTGAAATCCTTTTTCTCCGGGAAGGACCGGCGCTACCTGGACCGGCTGGAAACGCTGACCCGGATTGCGGGCTTTACTTTCAACCTGGAGGATGATATTTCCAGCCTGACCTTTGGCCAGCGAAAGCTGCTGGAAATCATCCGGGCAATTCTGGCGGAGCCCAAGGCAATTTTGATTGATGAGCCTGCGGCGGGCCTGAACGGCGGCGAAATCCAGAATGAGATTCGGCTGCTGCAATGGGCAACCCGGGAGCTGGGTGTGGGCATTTTGCTGATTGAGCATTCGATGGACATGATTATGAGCGTTTGCCAGGTCATTACGGTGCTGAATTTCGGCTGCGTGATTGCCTGCGGTACACCCAACGAAATTGCCGGGAATGAAGAAGTGATCACAGCCTACCTGGGGAGAGATGACCATGCTGAAGATTAAGGATTTGCATGTAAAATATGGGTCGATCGAGGCGGTGAAGGGAATCGATCTGGAGGTTGCGGATCATTCCATTGTGTGCCTGATCGGCAGCAACGGCGCCGGAAAAACTTCCCTTTTGAAGGCCATTTCCGGTATGGTAAGCCATACCGGCGTGATTGAATGGAACGGGGAGCGCATTTCCGATTACTCCAGTGTGGCCATTGCCAAGCGGGGGGTGCAGCACGTTCCGGAAGGACGGCAGGTATTTCCGGGCCTTACCGTTTTTGAGAATCTGGAGGCCGGATGTATCAACTGGCGGGGCTATTTCGGAAAGCCGGACTATGCCCAGAACCTGGAATATGTTTATAATATGTTCCCACGGCTGAAGGAGCGGCAGAATCAGCTGGCCTGGAGCCTTTCCGGCGGAGAACAGCAGATGCTGGCCATTGGGCGGGCACTGATGGGACGGCCGAAGATTTTGCTGCTGGACGAGCCCTCTATGGGCCTTGCGCCGCTGGTTATTGACGAGCTCTTCGAAAAAATTATGGAAATCAACGAGACGGGACTGCCGGTGCTGATGGTGGAACAGAATGCCAGAAAGGCTTTGCGGGTTTCCGACTATGCCTATGTAATCAGCCAGGGCAAAATCAGCATGGAGGGAAGGTCCCAGAAGCTGATTCATGACGATCAGGTAATCGCTACCTACTTTGGAAAACACTGGAAATCCAGCCAGCAGAAGGGGTGAAACGCAATGTCTGTTCAAGCATATATCGAAAAGCATAAGGTCATTGCCATTTGCCGTCGGGTGTACGGGGAGGACCTGCTTCGGCTGGCCCAGGCCCTGTGCGAAGGCGGAGTAAAGCTGATAGAGGTCACGTTTGACCAGTCGGACCCGAAATGTCTGGAAAAAACCACAGGCTCCATGCAAATGCTCCGGGAACATCTGGGGGATGCCATTCGTTTTGGAGCAGGAACCGTCCTGACTCCGGGACAGGCGGAGGCGGCTTACCGGGCCGGTGGGGAATACATCATCTCCCCGAACACGGACCCGGAGGTCATCGCAAAAACAAAGGAGCTGGGGATGGTTTCTATCCCCGGAGCCATGACGCCTACGGAGATCCTGACGGCGCATAAGTGCGGCGCAGACTTTGTAAAGCTGTTTCCGGCTTCGGACCTGGGGCTGTCCTACATGAAGGCCATTTCCGCCCCCATCAGCCATGTAAAGCTGCTGGCAACCGGCGGCGTGACCGAGAAGAATTTTGCGGAGTATCTGCGGGCCGGTTTTATGGGCGCCGGTGTTTCCGGCCGGTTGTGTGACCGGAAGCTGATTGCAGAGGGAAATTTCCGGGAAATTACCCGAAGAGCGATGGAGTTTGCCCAGCTGTGCGAATAAGCGGCAGGGGGAGCGGGAACCGGCTGCCGGGGAAAACGGATCCCCGGCAGCCCCCAAAACGCTCTGCCACAAAAAATGCTCCCTTTGCGGCAGACAATTTTACTGCCTGCCGGAAAGGGAGCGTATTCTTCTATGATTTTTTAGTAATACTCTTTGCAGTCGCCGGGGGTGAGCTGGGGACAGCCGGGGGTATACTGCATGATTTCAACGGGGTATCCGTTGGGGTCCTGGCACCACAGCTGCCAATTTCCGTCCCGGACGATTTTGGGCCGGGAGGTGATGGAAATCTGGAAGGAATCCAGACGCTGCTCAATGGCCCGGATATCGTCTACCCGGAAGCACAGATGGTTTCTGCCCAGCTCCGTTCCCAGGGGGAACTGCTCCGGTCTGGGATAGAACAGCTCCACGCAGGTCCCGTCCGGGTATTGGATTGTCTCAATCCAGGGGGTGCCTTTGGGCTCTTCAATGCGGATGATCTTTCTGCCGCCCAAAACGGTGATGTAGAATGCAAGGCTTGCCTCCATGTTTTTGGTGGACAGGCCGATATGAGAGATACCTTGTACCATTTTATAACCTCCAAGTGTATAAATTGACTGCCTGACGAGTGAATAAAAAGCGTGTTGGTAAAAATGCATACATAATTGTATACTTGAAACATATCATAAAAATCCGGATATTTCAAGCATTTTCTTGAAAAACTACAGAATTTATTTTTGAAAAAAGAAAGCCAAAGAATTTCCAAGAATAACGTTCAAAAATTGGCTGGAAAAATTATGCAAAACCCATAAAAATATTCTCCAATACCGGAAAAGATTGATTTTTTAAAATTGTTGCTTTAAAATAGAAAAATAAGAGACGGAAAGAACTATGAAATTGAAAATAGAAAACCCATCACAGATTGACCTGAAGTGATTTTTGGGAAAAAGGGGAGAGCAGCATGAAGAAAAAGGACACGGTTGTAGAACAGGTATATGCTCTTTTAAAGGAGCAGATCGTTACGCTGCAGCTGCGGCCAGGCCAGCTGCTGATGGTTCAGCAATTGGCGCAGGAGTTGGGGTTCAGCCGTACTCCTGTGCGGGAAGCCTTGGTGCGCCTTATGGATGAATTCCTGGTTGTGGAGGCCGATGGCAATAAGTTCCGGGTTTCCGAAATCAGCTGGAAGTGGATTCAGGACATCTACCAGGCGCGAATGATTCTGGAAGCGGCGGCAATCGACTATGCTGCCCGCAGCGCTACACCAGAGCAGATTGCCAGCCTGGATGCCATTCTGGCCCAGATGGAGCAGGCCAATGCAACCACGGATTATGCCGCCTATTTCAATGCGGACTGTACTTTCCATAAAACCATCGTTGGAATCTGCGGGAATTCCATTTTGAATAACTGGGTGGAAAAAACCTCCGACCACCAGCAGCGAATCCGTTACTGTACCATGGGGCTGAGTGCGGAAATGGGAAAAAGCCTGTCAGAGCATAAGAACATGGTTCAGTACATCCGGCAAAAGGACCCGGTTATGGCCTGCGAAATATCCAAACAGCATTTGGAACGGGCTCTGTGCGAGCTGATGAAGCTGAAAAACGGAATATATGCAGGGCACCTTTCCATGATTTCCGGTACCCATAAATAGGACCTGTATCCGGTATCCAGGCGAAAGATCAGATGCAGCGGGGGACGAACGGCGTAAAGATGCCGTAGCCCTGTCGGAACAAATACCTTTGTTCCGGATGCGGAATCGTACAAAAAAGAAAATCGTGTACTTTCGGGGAAAAGAGAAACTCTCTTTTAAATTACGCATTTACAATTGCGCGCCGATGGTGTATACTAAAATTGGTAATATTCACGAAAAAGAGGGAGAACTATGAAGGTCAAATGTGATTTTTGCGGCACCATGATGAACGATACCGAATCCGTTTGCCCAAGCTGCGGCGCACCCAATGCCAGCGTCCGAAGATCCAGCGGCGATCAGCCCCTGACCATTGAGGAGCTGAAAAAGTGGTACGAAAGCAAGGGCCTGCCGCCGGAGGACGTGACCCGGTTCTTTATCGGAAAAAATGTCAGAGAGCCAAAAGCCTTCGGTGTCTACTTTGAGGAAGAGTCCGGAAATTACATCGTCTACAAGAACAAAGCCTCCGGCGAACGGGCAGTGCGCTACCGGGGCACAGACCAGGCCTATGCGGTAAACGAGCTGTTCCAGCGGCTCAAACAGGAGATCACCCAGCAGAAAATGCGCAATGTCAAACAGGCGGCCGGAGGCACCGGAGGAAAGCGGGACCCTAAAGCCGACCTGGTGGAGTCCGGCAAAACCGTGGGCAAGGGCTGCATCGGGTGTCTGGTGTTCATTGTCGGCTCTGTGGCGGCCATATTTGTCCTGATGATCGTCCTGGGCCTGTTCCTCATGCGCAACGATCCTTCCGGGGGCTACTATACCTATGACAGTACCTGCTACTACTACAGTACCCGCAGCTATGCCGACCTGAACTGGTTCCGTTACGATGGGGAGGACTGGCAGGGCCCCCTGGACCTGGCCCAGGTGCCGGACCCATTGGAAACCAAAAAATCCAGCAAGCCTTATTTTACCGCCAACAGCTGGGATTCCGGCCTGCCCTGCCCGGACTTCAAGCAGAGTGTCTACGGCCAGGACATGCAGGAAGATATGTACGTATCCGCCGGCTATTACCGCTGCGGGGACCTGTATTACCACTTAAACGGCAATTATAATGAGGATTGGTTCCTGTGGACGGATCAGTGGGAGAAGGTGGACTTTTCCAAGCTGCCCAAGGAGCTGCGGCACCCCTCCCTTGCGAAGGACTGCCTGGTGTCCCAGACCTATACCAGCTCTTTAGGGGCCGGTGACTTTGAACAGAGCCTGGTCTACCTGGATAGTCAGGCATCCAAGACCGCCTCCCGGGGATACTACCGCATCCACAATAAGACCTATTACCACCAGGGCTACTTCTATGACGATGAATGGTACAGCTATGATGACCAGGAGGGCTGGCAGCCTGTAGAACACAGCGCCATGCCGGAGGAGCTGCACCATCCCTCCATGGTCCAGGACTTCTATTACACGGATACCTGGGACCCGGCCACCCAGACGGCAGACTTCGCGGATTCTGAATTCTATGAAGCCCCCAAGGCAAACGACTCCGGCAGCAGCTCGGACAGCGATTTCAGCTGGGATTCCGGAGACTCCTGGGACAGCGGCGACACAGACTGGGACTCTGACTGGTGAGCTTGCTTTTTTCCGTTTTCAGGCAGAAAAACCGCCCCGCTCAATACCCGAGCGGGGCGGTTGGCTTATCGGACAGACCGGGCGTACTCCGTAGGCGTGATGCCGAACTTCTCTTTGAACTGCCGTGAGAAATGGTGAACGGTGGAATATTGCAGGGCGGCGGCGATTTCCGTAAAGTTCAGGTTGTTTTCCCGGATCATTTGCTTGCTTTCCTGGAGCTTGATGCGGCGGATGTACTCGCCGGGGGAAATTTGCAGATTCTTCTGGAACAGCACCGTCAGATAGCTGGGGCTTACATCCACCTCCTGGGCGATGAGCCGGACGGACAGCTTCTCCCGGATGTGGGCGGAGATATACTGCTGGGCATGACGGATGATTTCGTTCTCACTGTGGACGGTATTGGTGCCCTGGAGCTTGGCGCCGGTGGGGTTCAGGGTTTCCCGCAGCAGCACCAATAGAAGCATGGTCAGCTGGGCAATGAGCATATCGGCTCCAAAGTCGTCCATCCGCTCCTGAATCCGGAGCATCTGCTGCAACAGGGTAACAGCCTCCTGAGGAACGGCCAGCTTCCGGTTGTACAGGGGGCTCAGGTCCCCGCCCTCTACATCGAAGGAGATGGTGACAAACCGGGGGGCTACCCCAATATCTGCGTACTGCATATGCCACTGGTTAGGCGCATACAGGGCGGCGTCCCCCTGACGCAGGAGGATATCCTGCCCGTCTGCCACAGAGTGGAGGCTGCCCTGGTCTACATAGGTAAATTCCGGCATGGGATGGGTTTCTCCGGGGAACAGGAAGCCCTGCTCCTTCTCCTGGTAGAAGAAGGTATAGATCCCTACCACCCGCATCTGGCTGTCGATACGGATATTCCGGCTGGCGCAGGCGCCGATGCGCTTCGGCTGGGTGTCGGCACAGAGGATCACGGAGGCCTCTTCTTTATAGACACTTAGGGAAAAGAAAATATCCTTGCGGATGGAAACGCTTTTGTCCAGATAGTAGTGCTGGTAATCTACGCCGTCTTTGCTGACGGACAGCACACACATATCTCCTGTGCAATTCAGCAGCGTATCGGCGGTGGCCCGGTAGAGGGAAGCCTCCATCTGGGTCAGCTTCATGCGGACGGCGTTTTTGGGGGCCGCCTGGCCTGCCTGTGCCCGTTCCGGCAGAACGGTGCCGAAGCCTTGAAATGTTACCTGATTCAGATTTTGAATCACAGTGCAATCGCTCCTTTCGTATCATGATCCCCTGGGAGAAGGGTAAAGAAAAATTGTCTTATGCAAATGTCAGCGTGATTATTATACAGGATAGAAGACAAAATGGCAAATGATTTATACACAAATTTTCAGCTTCCTTTTCGTACACAATGTCAAAAATGATACAGGGGTAAAAGAAAATGGTAAAGATGCACAAAAAAGGATAATGAGATTTAGATGTTTTGCCATAAGAATCATGTGTCCGCCAATGAAAATACATATTTTGCACTTTGACGAAAATAAACATTGAAATCTTCTGCGCTTTCGTGTATAATGTCACTGTTCGAGTTTTGTGAACTTCGGATCAATTTACCTCTGGAAGGCCGGTGCCTTCCCGAAAGGAGCCAACAAAAGCTATGTATACTGTCAACGCCATTCGTAATATCTGCCTGCTGGGCCACAGCGGAAGCGGCAAGTCCGCCCTCGCAGAGAGCCTTCTGTATATGACCGGTGCCATTGACCGGATGGGCAAGAACGCCGACGGAAATACTGTCAGCGACTACGACCCAGAGGAGATCCGCCGTAATATTTCTATTTCTACCTCCGTCATCCCCGTGGAATACCACAATACCAAGATTAATATTCTGGATACCCCGGGCGGCTTCGATTTCTCCGGCGCCGTCATGGAAGCCCTGCGGGCTTCCGACGCGGCCATTCTGGTGCTGTCCGCCAAGGACGGCATTACCGTTGGCTTCGAAAAGGCCTGGGCCTACTGCGAGGAGCGGAATATGCCCCGGTTCGTCTATATCTCCAAGGTAGACGAGGACAATTCCGATTACAACGCCACCTTCAATGCCCTCCGGGAGAAGTACGGCAATAGGATCGCCCCCGTCATCGTCCCCATCTGGGATGCCAAGCACAAGGTTACCGGCATCATTGATGTGCTCAACAAACGGGCCTACGAGATGCAGAACCTGAAGCGTGTGGAGATCGAGGTCCCCGAGGACAAGGCCTCCGTCATCGAAGAGTTCAACGACGCTCTGAAGGAAGCCGTTGCCGAGACCGATGAGGCTCTCATGGACCGATTCTTCGAGGGTGACGACTTTACATACCGGGAAATGATTACCGGCCTGCACCAGGGCGCCAAGGAGCTGAGCCTGTTCCCCGTGCTCTGCGGCTCTGCCGTTAGCTGCCTGGGCAGCCTCATGCTGATGGATCACATTGTGGATCTGCTGCCCAACCCCGTAGAGGGCAACTATCATAAGGCCACCAATGCCGACGGCGAGACCGAGGAATTCGTGGTTTCTCCCGGCGGTGTGCCCGCGGCCTTTGTTTGGAAGACCGTGTCCGACCAGTTCGGCAAGTATTCCTTCATCAAGGTTCTGTCCGGCGAAATTACTCCGGATACCACCCTGGTCAATGCCCGTACCGGCGATACCGAAAAGCTGGGCCGTATGTATGTGATGTGCGGCAAGAAGAGTACCGAGGTGAAGGCCCTGGCCTGCGGCGACATCGGCGCCATCGGCAAGATGGACAAGGTCAAGACCGGCGATACCCTGTGCGACCCCAGAAAGGTGGTCTCCCTGAAGCAGATTCCTTATCCCCATGCCTGCTACTCCATGGCCATCGCCCCCAAGACCCGGGGCCAGGAAGAGAAGGTCGGTACAGGCCTGAACCGGCTGAACGAGGAAGATCCCTCCTTCACCGTATACAATAACCCCGAGACCAAGCAGCTTATCGTCTCCGGCACCGGCGATCAGCAGCTTGATGTATTGGTTTCCAAGCTGAAATCCCGGTTTGGCGTGGATGCCGTTCTCACCACCCCCAAGGTGGCCTACCGGGAAAAGATCAAGAAGACCGTCCAGGCCCATGGCCGTCACAAGAAGCAGACCGGCGGTTCCGGCCAGTTCGGCGATGTGTGGATCCGCTTCGAGCCCCAGGAGGAGCAGGACGACATGATCTTCGCCGAGGAGGTCTTCGGCGGCTCCGTGCCCAAGAACTTCTATCCCGCCGTGGAAAAGGGTATTCAGGAAGCGGTCCAGAAGGGTCCCCTGGCCGGCTATCCCATGGTCAATTTGAAGGCCGTGCTGTACGATGGCTCCTACCACCCCGTGGACTCCAACGAAATGGCCTTTAAGATGGCCGCCATCCTGGCCTTTAAGGAGGCCATGCCCAATGCCGGCGCCACTCTGCTGGAGCCCATCGGCTCTTTGAAGGTCACCATTCCCGACAGCTACATGGGCGATGTCATCGGCGACCTGAACAAGCGCCGTGGCCGCGTGATGGGCATGAACCCGGACAACAAGGGCAACACCATTGTGGAGGCCGAGGTTCCTATGGCCGAGATGAGCTCCTACGCCATCGACCTGCGGGCTATGACCCAGGCAAGAGGCTCCTTCACCCTGGACTTTGAGCGCTACGAGGAAGTGCCCAAGGCCAACCAGGCCAAGATTATTGCCGACGCCAAGGCAAACGAGTAAGATACACCGATGCAGCGCCTCTCCCGCAAAAACGGGAGGGGCGCTGTTTTACGTTCTCTGCGCATTGACATTTTTCTCTCCATCCTTTACAATGATAAGGTTTATTGGAGGATGAAAAATGAAGAAAAAGCTTTTAAAATCCCTGCCGGATCTGCTGGCCATTGTGGCGGGGAATCTGTTTTATGCATTTATTGTGGCGGCCTTTATTCTTCCGGGGGAGCTCATCAGCTGCGGAACGACCGGCCTTTCCCTGATTGCCAGAAATTTATGGGGCGTCCCGGTTTCCCTGTTTGTGCTGGTATTTAACAGTGTGATGCTGATTCTGGGCTGGGTCATATTAGGCAGGAAGTTTGCAATGACCACGATTTTGAGTTCCTTCCTGTACCCGGGCTTTCTGCGGTTCTGGCAGACGGTACTGGGGGACTATCGGATTACGGAGAATATGCTCCTGTGTGCCGTCTTTGGCGGCATGGGCTTGGGCCTGGCCCTGGGCGTGGTCATCCGGGCCGGAGCCTCCACCGGAGGTATGGACATCCCTCCATTGATTCTTCAGAAGTTTTTTCATATTCCGGTGCCGGTGAGCCTGTGGGGATTTGATTTTGCCATTATGCTGCTGCAGCTGTTTTTCCACACCCCGGAGGAGCTGCTTTACGGTATTTTGATGCTGATTGCCGTGAATTTTACGCTGAATAAAACGCTTCTGGCCGGTACCGGGCGGACGGAGGTAAAAATTATCAGTGAAAAGGCCGGGGAAATATGCAACAGTATCCTAAAAAATGCGGACCGGGGCGTGACGCTGCTCCACGGCGAGGGCGGCTATCTCCATGCACCTACGCAGATGGTATTAAGCGTGGTATCCACCAAGGAGCTGTACAAGGTCCAGCGCTTGGCCCGGGACATTGACCCGGAGTGCTTTATGATCGTCACCCAGGTTACAGAGGTCTGGGGCAGAGGCTTCTCCTTCGGCAAGGAGTATAAAAACAGAGAACAGGGAGGGGTAAACAATGCAGTATAGTACCTATGCATTCCTTTTGGCGGCCCTGCCTTTGACGGTTGCCGGGTATTACCTGGCGGGAAGGCTGGGGCAGAAGCAGGCAAACTTTTTCCTGATTGCGGCCTCAATTGTTATGTATACCTTTGGGGGCTGGAAGGAGACGGTATGGCTCCTTGTAAGCATTTTGGGAAATACCCTGGTGATGCTTGCCATCCATTGCCGGAAAAAGTGGAGGACGCCGCTGCTGTGGCTGGGGATTCTCTTCCATGTGGGCCTGCTGTTTGCGTTTAAATATCTGAATTTTGCGGCGGAGACGCTGAACCTGGTGCTGCATACCAGCCTGTATCCCCCCAGTCTGGTACTGCCTCTGGGCATCAGCTTTTTCACCTTCCAGCAGATCGGCTACCTGGTGGATTTCTCCCGGGGGGAGCGGGAAGGGGACAGCTTTTGGGACTATTTATTGTATGTGGTTTATTTTCCAAAGCTCATTATGGGTCCCATTGCGAAGGCCGGGGACCTGATTCCCCAATTCCACAGGGAAGAAAATATCCGCTTCCGGCAGGAAAATTTTTCTATAGGAATGCAGCGATTTGTTTTTGGCCTGTGCAAAAAGGTGGTATTGGCGGATACCTTTGCGGCCGCTGCCGCGTTTCTTTCCATGGAGGAAGCCAGCTCGGCAGAGCTGCTGCTGATGATGCTGGCCTATACCTTCCAGATCTATTTCGATTTCAGCGGCTACAGCGATATGGCCATCGGATTTTCCCAAATGCTGAACATCGAGCTGCCCATGAACTTCGATTCCCCCTATAAGGCTCTGTCCGTCCGGGATTTCTGGAAGCGCTGGCACATGAGCCTGACGGGATTTTTAACGGAGTACATCTATTTCCCCTTGGGCGGCAGCCGGAAGGGGCTTGCTAGAACCTGCATCAACACCATGATCGTTTTTGCTGTCAGCGGCCTGTGGCACGGCGCCAGCCTTGGCTTTGTGCTGTGGGGACTCCTGAACGGGGCACTGAGTGTGTTTGAGCGGCTGACGGACAGATACCGGAAATACATCCCCAGACTGCTGCAATGGCTGGTGACCTTTGCCATTATCAATGTTCTGTGGCTGTTGTTCCAGTCCGGCAGCACCACCGAGTGGCTGGGCAGGCTGCGAAAAATGGCGGCTCTTTCCAATATGAGTATTTGCAGCGGGTTCTATGGGTGCTTCCTGCAGCCGGAAATCAAGCTGCTGGCTTCCGTTTTTGGGCTGGACAGCGGCAGCCTGTGGTTCCGGCGGCTGGTGCTGATTTTCTTTTACGGGGGTACGGGGCTGTTGTGCCTGGTGCCCCGGAATACGGGCCGCCGGAGCTACCGTCAAACAACCTGGACGGCGATTTTAACGGCACTGCTGCTGGTATTTTGTCTGACCTGTTTGAATAAGGAGGCTGCCTTTGTCTACAACCAATTCTAAAGCTTCAAGGTCCTGGACGGCGATATTTTTGGGAGTGACCCTGGCGCTGCTGGCGGCGGCCGTGGCGCTGACGGTTTATGTGGACCCCTATATGCACTACCGCAGCCCAAAACTGACCCAATTTGCATACGAGCCAAAGGTAGAGCGCAGCATGAACGACGGAATGGTAAAGCACCTGTCCTATGAGGCAATCATAGCGGGCAACTGCATGGTGGAAAATTTCAAAACCAGCCAGGTACAGTCTCTTTTCGGCACCACGGCCATCAAAACCCCCTCTGCCGGTGCGGGCTGGTACGAGGTAAACGGCCTTTTGCAGGTGGCTTTTGCCAACAACGATTCCATCTCTCTGGTAATCCGGGCGCTGGACATGACCTGCTTTGACGAGGAGCCGGAGCAGCTGCACTATGAGGTGGGCCCCTATCCCACCTACCTTTACAACACGGACCTGCTGGACGATGTGTACTATGTGCTCAACCGGGATGTTCTCTACGGAAACAGCCTGCCTATGGTGCTGGGGGCTCTGCGGGGAGATACACCGGGCCTGTCGAACCTGGATGATTACGGGGCCTGGGGGGGCTATGATACCTACGGAAAAGAGGCGGCTATGCGCCGCTCGGAGCCCTATACAGAAGGCGAACAGAAATCTATGACGGAGGAGCAGCGGGAAAAGGTTCTGTACAATGTCCGAACCAAGGTTACGGCGCTGGCAGACCGGTATCCGGACACGGAGTTTTACTATTTCCTTACGCCCTACTCTGCCGCCTGGTGGGGAGACCTGCGGCAGGAGGGCCGCCTGGAAGCCCAGCTGGAAATGGAGGAACTGGTGGTGCGGGAAATTCTGCCCCACAAAAATATCCGTCTGTTTTCCTGGAATACGGTAGAAGAGCTGACCGGGGACCTGAACAATTACAAGGACCGGATTCACTACGGCCCCTGGGTCAACGACTGGATGCTGCGGCAGATGGCTGCCGGAAGCGGAGAAATTACTCCGGAAAACGGGGAAGTATACCTGAGCCGGGAGCGGGAACGGTGGGAGACCTTCGACTACAACGCACTCTTTGACCAGGATGCCCCGGCGGGGATGCAGGCACCTGCTTTTTTTGAGAGGCGTGGATATTCTGCCGCTGATTCTTCAGAAGTTTTTTCACATCCCGGTGCCGGTTAGCCTGTGGGAATTTGACTTTGCCATTACGCTGCAATAGCTGGTGACCTTTGCAATCATCAATGTCCTGTGACTGCGGGTGTTCTGCCTGACCTGTCTGAGTAAAGAAACCACTTTTGTATATAACCAATTCTGAGGAACTGATATGAAAAAGCAAAACAGATGGACCGTTATTTTTTTGGCAGTATTTGTGCCGATACTGGTTCTCACAGGAGCATTGACGGTATATGTGGACCCCTATCTCCACTACCATAGCCCCCGAACGGACCGGTTTTACTACCAGCTGGAATCGGAGAGATATGATAATGATGGTATCCTGCGCAATTGCGCTTACGATGCGGTGATTGTCGGCAGTTCTATGATGGAGAATTTTCGCCCCACGCTGATGGATACACTATTTTCTTGCCGATCCGTCAAGGTCCCATCCTCCGGAGCAACCTTGTATGAATCTGCGAATTTGCTGAAGACTGCTCTGCGAAATCAGCCGGAGCTTCGCTATGTGGTTCGGGGTCTGGATATGTCCTGCATGGATGAGGAACCGGAACAGCTCACTTATAATATGGGGAGTTATCCGACTTATTTGTATAATGATGATCTTCTGGATGATGCATATTATATTTTCAACAGGGATGCTTTTTATGACAGTGCCCGGATGATGATGGATGCACTGCGGGGGCAACAGCCGGGAATTATAAATATGGACGGGTATTGTTCTTGGCGGACCGGTGTGCATTACGGGAAAAACGTTGCCATATGCCGAACGGAGCAGGAACCCTACGAGAATGCGGATCAGGTGGAGCTGACGCAGGAGCGGAGGGAAAGAGTAATCTACAATATGCAGCAGAAAATCATTAGTCTTGCACAGGAGTACCCGGATACTACCTTTTATTATTTCCTGACACCCTACAGTGCTGCCTGGTGGGGAGACCAAAGACAGAATGGGCAATTGCAGGCACAGCTGGAAATGGAGGAACTGGTGATCCGCCAGCTGCTTCCCTGTAAAAATATTCGGCTGTTCAGCTGGAACACAGTGGAGGAACTGATTTTTGACCTTAGAAATTATAAGGATCGGATCCATTATGGCTACTGGGTCAACGATTGGATGCTGAAGGCCATGGCCGCAGGGGAGGGGCTGCTGACCCAGGAAAATGCGGACAGCTATATGACCAGAGAACGGAACCTCTTTGAAAGCTTTGATTATAATTCCCTGTTTGCACAGGCAGACTCCGAGCAGGGAGAGATACCGGCATTTTTTCAACAGTAGGGGGCGGTGCCGTGGTCGAATGGAACGATATTTACGATGAAAACCGGCACAAAACCGGCCGCCTCCACCTGCGGGGTACCCCTTGGGAAGAGGGCGAGTACGGCCTGGTGGTATGCGTGTGGGTTTACGACGGCAGGGGCAAGCTGCTGCTGACCAAACGGGCCCCGGAAAAGAGCTTTGCCGGTACCTGGGAAAATTCCGGCGGTGCTGCCCGGGCCGGGGAGGATAGCCTGACGGCCGTTCACCGGGAATTAAAAGAGGAGACGGGCATCGACGCGCCCCTGGAGGCCTTTGAAAAGCTGGATTCCGAGCGGGATAAAAATACCTTTTACGATTTTTATTGCCTGAAGTACCCGGTATCCCTGCAGAAGATTGTTCTGCAGCCCGGAGAGACGGACGACTGTATGTGGGCAAGCTACGGCAAAATCCATTGGATGATCCGACGGAAGAAGATCTGCCGCATCATTGCCCGGCAGTTTTACCGCCAGGAACGTATGCTGAAATTGCGCAATATGCCCAAAATCAAGGGTGCAATTTTGGACGCCAATCGGTAAAAATGACTTGCACAAAGGCCGCCGTGCGATTATAATAAAAGAAAGTCCTTTTCCATGCGGAAACTTGTTCCCTGCGAAAAAGACTTTCTTTTTATTTTAGAAATACGGAGGTCCTATCTATGATTACGCTGATGAAAATGCCCATCCGTCATGGCAGCGCCCCTCTCCGGGTGGCCAGAGGTCATTTTGCAACCAACCATTCCCATATCAATTATTATGTGGATATCACCTTCCAGAAGACCCGGCTTTCGGAAGCCAAGGACAGCGCCAATCAGCTGGTCAGCAGCTTTGTAAACGATACCCCCGTAGATACCATCCTCTGCCTGGACGGCACCGGGGTAGTGGGCACCTGCCTGGCCCAGGAGCTGACCAGAAGCGGCTTCCGCACCATCAACGCCCACGAAACCATTTACATCCTGGAGCCGGAGTACAATGCCAATTCTCAGATTATCTTCCGGGACAACAACCAGATGATGATTCGGGGGAAGCACGTCTTGGTCCTCATGGCCTCCGTTACCACCGGCTACACCGCCAAGCGGGCCCTGGAGGCCATCAGCTATTACGGCGGCACCGTGACCGGTGTAGCAGCCATTTATTCTGCCGTAGACCAGGTGGAGGGCTACCCCGTCAAGGCCGTGTATACCATCCAGGACCTCCCCGGCTACGCCAGCTACGACTACCGGGAGTGCCCCTACTGCAAGGCCGGCCAGAAGATCGATGCCCTGGTAAACAGCTTCGGGTATTCGCAGCTATAAAAACACATCGCCCGGCCGAAAGGCCGGGCGAATTTTTTACAGGACATGGACGCTTTCGGGGTCGAAGACCAGGCGGCAGGTGTCGCCGACCTGGTAGATGCGCTTGTTTTTGGGGTTGGGGTCCGTCAGCTTTACAAGGGTGTCGCCTACCATTACATGGTAGTTCTGATAGCTGCCCATGAAGCAGGAAAGGACCACCTTGCAGGGAAGACCGCCGCTTTCTGCAAGGGAGGCTGCCTCCGGCCGCAGGACGATGGTGTAGTTACGCCCCACCTGCATCCCGGGCTGGGCCTCCACACGGCAGATGTCCCCGGCAATGTTGATTTTGGCCCGGTTCCCGTCCAGTGCTTCTAAGCGCCCTTTCAGGAAGTTAGCTTCTCCGATGAAGTCGGCTACGAATTCGTTGACGGGATGATAGTAAATTTCCTGGGGGGAACCGATTTGCTCCACCACGCCGGAGCGCATGATGATGATCCGGTCCGACAGGGCCATGGCTTCGCTCTGGTCGTGGGTAACGTAAATGGCAGTGATGCCCACCTCCTGCTGGATGCGGCGGATTTCGGTCCGCATGGTTACCCGGAGCTTGGCGTCCAGGTTGGAAAGGGGCTCGTCGAAGAGCAGGACGCTGGGCTCAATCACCAGGGCACGGGCCAAAGCCACCCGCTGCTGCTGGCCGCCGGAAAGCTGGTTGGTCATACGGCCCTCCATGCCGGTGAGCTCTACCAGGTCCAGAATCTTCATGACCCGGGCCTTGATTTCTTCCTTGGGTACATGGCGCAGCTTTAAGCCGTAGGCCACGTTGTCAAAAACATTGTAGTGGGGCAGCAATGCGTAGCTCTGGAACACCATAGCCGTATCCCGCTTGTTGGGGGTCAGGGCGTTGATTGGCTGGTCCCCCAGGTAGATTTCACCCTCGTCCGGGCTTTCAAAGCCGGCAATCATCCGCAGGGTGGTGGTTTTGCCGCAGCCGGAGGGGCCCAGCAGGGTAACGAATTCGCCGGGCTCAATGGTCAGGGAATTGTCCTTGACGGCATAGAAGTCCTTGCCGGTTTTGGGGTCCTGATAGATTTTGGAAATGTGCTCCAGGCGCACACCTTTTTTTACTTTTTCCATGGCTTACTTGCCCTCCTTGATTTTTCTGCTGGTGCCGAAGTACTTGGTCACCAGGTTCATGAGCAGCACACTGCCGTAGGTGATGCCGATGAGGATGGTGGCAAAGGCGCAGGCCAGGCTGTAGGAGCCCTTTTCTGCAAACTCGTTGATCTGCACGGTGATGAGCAGGAACTGGGGCGTCACCAGCAGAATGATGGCGGAGATGGCGGTGATGCTGCGGACGAAAGCCGTGACAAGGCCGCTGAGGAAGGAATCCTTGATCAGGGGCAGGGTCACCGTCAAAAAGACCCGGAAGCTGTCGGCACCCATATCGTAGGCGGACTCTTCGATGGATTTGTCGATCTGCCGCAGGGCGGAAATGCCGCTGCGGGTGCCGGTGGGCAGGGAGCGGACAACAAAGACGATAATGAGGATTCCGGCAGTGCCGTACAGGCCCTGCATCAGCCCCGTATGGAACAGGCCGCCGGAGAAGCCACGGATATAGCCAACGCCCAGAACGGTACCGGGCACGGCCATCGCCAGCATGGAGACGGCCTCGATAAAGCCTTTGGTCTTGAAGTTCCGCTTGACCACCAGGTAGGAAATAATCATGCTGAGCAGCGCCGTAATGGGGGCGGAAATCAGGCTGAGAATAAAGGAATCCCGGAAGGCCTGGAGGCCATGGTAGCGGCTGAATACCAGCTGGAACCACTTGCCTGTCAGGGGGAAGAACTTAAAGCCCCAGGTGGGGAAGCAGGCGCCAATGGGAACGCACAGGTACATGAGGATAACAAACAGGGCAACCAGGGCACACAGCACCGTCAGGGGTACCTTGACGCTCTTGTCCGTAATCAGCATTCTGGCTCGGGATGCTTTGCCCGTCAGGGTAGCTGCGGTTTTGCGCTCCAGGTAGTATTTCTGTACGGCGAACATACACAGGGTAATGCACAGCAGCACTACGGCCATAGCGGCGGCACCGGCCTTATCATAGGCACCGGTAATCTGCAGGTAGATGGTGGTGGCCAGGGTATCGTAGGAGCCGCCGATAATCATGGGGTTGGCAAAATCGGCGATGGACTCAATAAAGGTCACCAAAAAGGCATTGCCCAGACCCGGCAGCATCAGGGGCAGAGTGACGCTGGTAAACACCTTCCAGCGGGAAGCGCCCATATCCCGGGCGGCCTCCTCCAGGGAGGGATCAATGTTTTTCAGCAGGCCCTTCAGCATCATGTAGCACACCGGGAAGAAGGTCAGGGTTTGAACAATTGCGATGCCCCAGAAGCCGTATACACTGTTGTCGTAAATTTTCAGCAGGAACCGGGTGATGATACCGGCCTTGCCGAAGAGCATAATCATGGATAGGCTCAATACAAAGGGAGGCGACACCACAGGCAGCATGGAAACCACTTTAAAAAGCCCGCCTACGAACTTGTCCATTTTCACATATACTTCCACATAGGCAAACAGGAGCCCTACCAGGGTGGAGAGGATGCCCACCAGGAAGCCCACCTTCAGGGTATTGGTAATGGCCCGGGTAAAGGATGGTATGGCGAAAATGCGCTGGAAGACGCTGATGCCGAAGCTGCCGTCTCCCACCAGACTATCCACCAGCAGAATTGCCAGGGGATAGAGAATAAACAGGGTTAAAAATGCGATCAGGACCACAATGGTGGTCATCATGATGGGGTCGGCCATCAGTTTTTTTCGGTCCAGCGCCGCGCTTTGGGTGGTTGCCATAGGCGTCGATCCCTCCTAACGTTTTTCTATAAACAAAGGAGGCGGCGGCTTTTGCCGCCGCCTCCCGTTGGCGATAGGGTAATGCTTACTCGGTCTTGAAGCGGTCTGCACCGGTGTCGGCACCGCCGGCATTCAGAGCAGCCATAACCTCTTCCACATAGGTACCGATGTTCTGCTTGGCATCCTCAAAGTCGTAGTCCATTACGTTGTCGGGATCCAGGCCGAACTGCATGGCAACCTCGGGCTGGGTGGCGTTGTCGATGACCAGGAACTGGTAAGAGCCGTTGTTGGCAGCCAGGTTCACGCACTCGGGGGACAGAGCATATTCAATCCACAGCTTGGCGGCATTGGGATGGGCAGCGCCCTTGAAGATGGCGGTGGCGCCAACCTCGAAGGAGGTGCCGCTGGAGGGGATAACCAGCTCCACGTTGGTGTAGCCGTTGTCCACAATCTGGGTAATGCCGTCATGCAGGAAGCCGATGCCGATGACGCACTCGCCGGTGCCCACGTTCTTGGAGGGGCCGGAGCCGGACTTGGTGTAAACCTCGATGTTCTTATCCAGGTCTACCAGGTACCGGATGCCCTCGTCGTGGCCGTACTTCTGGATCATGGTGTTGATGACCAGCTTGGCGGTACCGGCGGTATTGTAGTTGGACAGCCAGATGAGACCCTGATACTCAGGCTTCAAGAGGTCCGCCCAGTCGGCGGGAGCTTCCAGGTTCAGCCGGGTCAGCTCACCGGTGTTGACCATAAAGCCCAGGATGCCCTTGTAGATGCCGTACCACTGACCGTTTGCATCCTTGTACATATCGCTGATCAGGTGAGAAGCGTTCTTGGCATCGTAGCTTTCCAGCAGGCCCTTGGCAGCGCAGACATTGTAGGGGTCGGTGGTGCCGCCGAACCAGACATCGCCGGAGGGGTTGCCGTTCTCTTCTTCAATCTTGGCCTGGACCTCACCGGTGGACAGACGCTGATAATTGACCTTGATGCCGAAGACCTCCTGGAAGTGCTCGCAGGCGGCGGCCAGGTACTCTTCTTCGCAGGAGCCGTAGACGGTCAGCTCGCCCTCTGCCTGGGCAGCGGCGATCAGATCCTCCATGCCGTCGAAATAGCTGGGATACTGGCTATCGGACTTGGGAGCCTCTGCAGCGGCAGCGGTATCGCCGGCAGGGGCTGCGGTGGTGGCGGCAGGTGCCTGGCTGGAGCCGCCGCAGGCAGCCAGAGACAGGACCATGACAAGCGCCAGAAGCATTGCCAAATACTTTTTCATATCGATTCCTCCGTTTGTTAAAATCCCGGGCACGCCCCGGATGGAACTGGATTCATTATAATCAGATGCCGGAGGATTGTCAATCCTTGCCAGAAAAGTATTTTGGACTTTTTGATATTTTAGATGGATTGTCTAGGGATACCAATCGAAAGCGCAGCAAAAGCCCGAAGAGTTGTGCAGCTTTTTGCAAACTCTTCGGGAAGAAAAATTTCAGACCGTCTGCATCAGTTTCTGCAGAGCGGCGTTCAGAGGAGCGGCCAGCACCGCCGAAAGCACCATCGCCAGCACCATCAGAAGCACCGGCATCAGAAAACGAAGCTTCCCCGCAGGGGATTGCCACAGGGCCTTGGCGTCCCTGTCCTGCGCCAAAAGGGCCAGCCGCTTATAGCCAAGCAGAGCCAGAGGGAGAACCAATACAACATAAAGCAGGGTATATTGACTCTTGGTCTCCCAAAAGGTGTGGAAAACGAAGCCGCCGACAAGGATCACCGCCAAAAGGTCTTCCTGGGGCTTTCGCTTTTCGTGGGTGGGTACCCAGGCCCAGAGGACCAGGCCACCGTAGATGAGAGTTTGCAGCAGGTTCATGAGCCAGACCAGAGCAGAGGGTTCTGAGTTACTCAAAAAGGCATTTACCCATTGGGGCGCGGTGGTAGAAGCGGCATCCCGCATTCTGGCGTTGAGCAGAATGCTTTGAAAAATCTGTTCGCCTGCGGAGAGCATTTACGGCTCCTTGTCTGAAAAGTCAAAAACTGCCCGGGAAAAAACTTGGTTTTGTGAAACTTTATTTTGGAAATTTTATTGACAATCCGGAAATTTTGGGTATAATACAGTTTTGTATGGATATGAAAAAAGTATGTAGAATACCGAATTGCGGCGTACAGCCGAATTTGGCCGGGAGCAAGCTCCTGGTCGGTGCCAGGCAGCTGAAAAAAGGACTGCTGGCCGGGGCCGTCAAAACGGTCTATCTGGCGGAAAACGCTGATCCCAATGTGACGGAGCCCATTGCGGAGCTCTGCGCGAAGGCAAATATCCAGCCGGTCTGGGTCCGCACAAAGGCGGAGCTGGGCCAGATCTGCGGCATCGAAGTGGGTGCCGCCGCGGCAGGAACTGCCGAAGAGTAAGGTTCTACCGGATTTTATCCGTAGAATAAATTGCCCGCCAAGCGGCGAGAATAAAAGAAAGGAGAAATTAGATGCCTACTTTTAACCAGCTGGTGAAGAACGGCCGTAAGGCTGCTACCTACAAGTCCACCGCTCCCGCTCTGCAGAGAGGTCTGAACACTCTGGAGAACAAGGCTACCAACCTGCCTTCCCCCCAGAAGCGCGGCGTTTGCACTGCCGTTCGTACCACCACCCCCAAGAAGCCTAACTCTGCACTTCGTAAGATCGCCCGTGTGCGTCTGACCAACGGTATGGAAGTTTCCGCTTACATCCCCGGCGTCGGCCACAACCTGCAGGAGCACTCCGTGGTTCTGATCCGCGGCGGCCGTGTTAAGGACCTGCCTGGCGTTCGTTACCACATCATCCGTGGTACTCTGGATACCCAGGGCGTGCAGAATCGGATGCAGTCCCGTTCCAAGTACGGTGCGAAGCGTCCCAAGGCCGGCAAGAAGAAGTAATTCTTTTTGTAACCCAACTTAAACTACCCCTACGCCCTTTCGCAAGGCAAGGCCTTGCCAGCGTTTTATATATAGATATAAACCTCTGGCAGGCACAACGAAAGTGCTACTTTCGAGTACCGATGAAATCATTATATTATGAAGGAGGGAAGCAAAGTGCCCAGAAGAGGTAATGTTCCCAAGAGAGAGGTCCTTCCGGATCCTAATTACAATTCCGTTCTGGTTACCAAGCTCGTAAACAGCATCATGCTGGACGGCAAGAAGGGTGTTGCCCAGAAGGTCGTGTATGGTGCTTTCGAAATCGTCGAGAACAAGACCGGTAAGAACGGCCTGGAAGTCTTCCAGCAGGCTATGGAAAACATTATGCCCGCCGTGGAGCTGAAGGCTCGCCGCGTCGGCGGCGCCACCTACCAGGTGCCTATCGAAGTTCGGCCCGACCGCCGTCAGACCCTGGGTCTGCGGTGGATCACCCTGTACAGCCGCAGCCGCAGCGAGAACACCATGAAGGAGCGCCTGGCCGCCGAGATCATGGACGCTGCCAACAACACCGGCGCATCCGTGAAGAAGCGCGAGGATGTCCACAAGATGGCCGAAGCCAACAAGGCTTTCGCACATTTCCGCTGGTAATCAAGGAGAGAATCAATGCCTAGACAGTATTCCCTGGAAAATACCAGAAACTTCGGCATCATGGCTCACATCGATGCCGGTAAGACCACTACTACCGAGCGTATCCTGTTCTACACCGGCCGTAACTACAAGATCGGTGAGACCCACGACGGCTCCGCTACCATGGACTGGATGGCCCAGGAGCAGGAGCGCGGCATCACCATCACTTCCGCTGCTACTACCTGCTTCTGGAAGGGCTGCCGGCTGAACATCATCGATACCCCGGGCCATGTGGACTTCACCGTCGAGGTGGAGCGCTCCCTGCGTGTTCTGGACGGCGCTGTTACCGTTCTGTGCGCCAAGGGCGGTGTTGAGCCCCAGACCGAGACCGTTTGGCGTCAGGCCGACGAGTACAAGGTCCCCCGTATGATCTACGTCAACAAGATGGACATCATGGGCGCCGACTTCTACAGAGTTATGCAGATGATCGACGAGCGGCTGAAGTGCAACGCCGTTGCCATCCAGCTGCCCATCGGCTCCGAGGCTTTCTTCCGCGGCAACATCGACCTGCTGACCATGAAGGCAAATGTCTTCTATGATGAGCTGGGCAAGGATGTTCGCGTGGAGGATATCCCCGAGGACATGGTGGACCTGGCTGAAGAGTACCACGAGAAGCTGATGGATGCCGTCACCGCTCTGGATGACGACCTGGCCATGAAGTACCTGGAGGGTGAGGAGATCACCGTCCCCGAAATCAAGGCCGTGATCCGTCGTGCCACCATCGCCAACGAGATGGTTCCCGTTGTGTGCGGTACTTCTTACAAGAACAAGGGTGTTCAGGAAGTCCTGGACGCAGTTGTTGACTATATGCCCTCTCCTCTGGATAAGAAGGGCATCAAGGGCGTGAACCCCGAGACCGAGGAAGAGGACTTCCGTCCCGCTTCCGACGACGCCCCCTTCTCCGCTCTGGCTTTCAAGATCGCTACCGACCCCTACGTTGGTAAGCTGTGCTACTTCCGCGTGTACTCCGGTACCCTGGAAAAGGGCAGCACCGTTCTGAACTGCACCAAGGGCACCAAGGAGCGCCTGGGCCGTATCCTGCAGATGCACGCCAACCACCGCGAAGACATCGACATGGTTTATGCCGGTGACATCGCCGCCGCTGTCGGTGTGAAGAACACCACCACCGGCGATACCTTCTGCGATGAGAACCACCCCATCATCCTGGAGTCCATGGTCTTCCCCGATCCCGTTATCGAGGTCGCCATCGAGCCCAAGACCAAGGCCGGTCAGGAAAAGATGGGCATTGCTCTGAGCAAGCTGGCTGAAGAAGACCCCACCTTCCGGACCTACACCAACAAGGAAACCGGCCAGACCATCATCGCCGGTATGGGCGAGTTGCACCTGGAAATCATCGTGGACCGTCTGCTCCGCGAGTTCAAGGTGGAAGCCAACGTTGGCGCACCTCAGGTTTCCTACAAGGAGACCATCCGCAAGGCTGTGGATCAGGAAACCAAGTACGCCCGTCAGTCCGGCGGTAAGGGCCAGTACGGTCACGTTAAGATCCATGTGGAGCCCAACGAGCCCGGCAAGGGTTATGAGTTCATCAACGCCGTTGTTGGCGGCGCCATCCCCAAGGAATACATTCCTGCCGTTGACGCCGGTATCCAGGGCGCGATGGAGGCCGGTGTTCTGGCCGGCTACCCCGTTGTGGATGTAAAGGTCACCCTGTACGATGGCTCTTATCACGAGGTCGACTCCTCCGAAATGGCATTTAAGATCGCCGGTTCCATGGCCTTCAAGGAAGCCTGCCGGAAAGCCAACCCCACCATCCTGGAGCCCATCATGAAGGTTTCTGTCACTGTTCCCGATGAGTACATGGGCACCGTTATCGGTGACATCACTGCTCGCCGCGGCAACATCCTGGGCCAGATCACCCGTACCGGTGCTGTCCAGATCGACGCCAACGTTCCTCTGGCCGAGATGTTTGGCTACGCTACCGACCTGCGTTCCAAGACCCAGGGCCGCGGCAACTACTCCATGGAGCCCAGCCACAATGCCGAGCTGCCCAAGAGCAAGACCGACGAGCTCATCAAGGCCCGTTCCAGAGATTAATTTTTCGTAAAGTCGAAAATTTCTCTTGTGTTTCCGCACATTTTATAGTATAGTGTACTTGATGTGCGGAAACACATATCGCCAAAGCTGTATTTAATAATATTCATTTTAACAGGAGGAATATTTCAAATGGCAAAGCAGAAGTTTGAAAGAAATAAGCCCCATGTTAACATTGGCACCATCGGCCATGTTGACCACGGCAAGACCACTCTGACCGCCGCTATCACCAAGTATCTGGCTCTGAAGGG
>CAKTHQ010000014.1 GCA_934565415.1 uncultured Oscillospiraceae bacterium | reverse complement strand
TTCAGAGCCTTGGCCATGGGAGCCAGGCAGTTGGTGGTGCAGGAAGCGGCGGAGATGATGTTGTCTTCCTTGGTCAGGGTCTCATGGTTGACATTGTAAACGATGGTGGGCAGGTCGTTGCCGGCAGGAGCGGAGATAACGACCTTCTTGGCGCCGGCATCGATGTGAGCCTGAGCCTTAGCCTTGGAGGTGTAGAAACCGGTGCACTCCAGGACAACGTCTACGCCCAGCTCGCCCCAGGGCAGCTCGGCAGCGTTGGCCTTAGCATAGATGGTGATCTTCTTGCCGTCGACAACGATGTTGTCCTCGCCAGCCTCAACGACATGGCCCTGAGCAGCGTAATTGCCCTGGGTGGAATCGTATTTCAGCAGGTGAGCCAGCATCTTGGGGGAGGTCAGGTCGTTGATGGCGACGATCTCGAAGCCCTCAGCGCCGAACATCTGACGGAAAGCCAGACGGCCGATACGGCCAAAACCATTGATAGCAACTTTAACAGACATGGGAATTCCTCCATTTCAAAATTACTGCCTTCGTTGGCAGCATCTTATTCTGTCAGTACAGAATATCGATAATCCCGTACGGATTTCATTATACTATATGTCAGACCAGTTGTAAACTGGGAATTCCGTCAAAACCCGTAGAAAATCCATGCAATTTTTTGTGCAAAATCTGATTATCCGGAATATAGGGGGATATAAAAAACAATATATTGTATCGAAATCAGAAGCAAAAGCGGAAATTTGACGAATTTCCGATTGCCGCCTGCCTGTCCTGCAGGCGAAATGCAAACAGCTCCATGCCGGCGGCACGGAGCTGCTTGGATTGGTTATCCTTCCAGAATGCGGAGCACCTGTTCCTTTTCCGGCATGGAGCGGATGGCCCCCTTGCGGGTGGTAACCAGGTAGGCTGCGGCGTTGGCAAAGCGCAGCATTTCGGTCAGCTGCTCCGGTGTCAGCCCCTCGGCACCGTGGGTCAGTACATAGTCCAGAACGCAGGCGCAGAAGGTATCGCCGGCTCCCGTGGTTTCGATGGTGCCACCCAGGCAGAAGCCGGGAACGTAAACCCTGTGGCCGCAGCTGTAGCTGTAGCTGCCGTCGGCACCGGCGGTGACATTCAGAATGCGGATGTTGGGATATTCCCGCTGCAGGATGCCGGCGGCCCGGTCAAAGTCCTTTTCGCCGGTGATAAATTCGATCTCGTTGTCCGCAATTTTCAGGATGTCGCACAGGGCCAGGCCTTCCCGGATCTGCCGGGCGGCATCCTCCAGGCTTGGCCACAGGGGCGGCCGCAGGTTGGGGTCGAAGGAGATGAGGGCACCCTGGACTTTTCCATTATCGGCGACCGGAAGGAGCTGGATGTTCTGGGCTCCCACCTGAGCCCCTATGCCTACCCCTTTGTGATTGAGAACATCCGGAAGGGGAACCTGAAAACCAACGGCGTGGTCTCCCACATCTTCCCCCTGGAGGAGTGGGAAAAGGCCTTTGATTACGCAAGCGGCAAGTACGGCGATTTTAAGGTAGCCTTCCGCTTCTGAGACACCTTCCAAAACGGCAATCCCCCGGCGCTGTGCCGGGGGATTTTTTATAGAGCAGGGGGACCGTTCCGGAGCCGGTTCCGGTATGCGCTTGGCGTACAGCTTTGCCACTGGCGGAAGAGTTTGGCAAAGTAGCTCATTTCCTGGAAGCCGCACTGGAAGGCAATGTCGGAAATGGGCAGGTCAGTGGAGGTGAGGAGCCCGGCAGCCTTTTGGAGCCGGAGGAGACGCACATATTGAATTGGGGAAGAACCTGCCACACTGCGGAAGCACCGCAGGGCTTCATTGGGGCTGATGCTGGCACTGGCGGCGATTTGCGGAAGGGTCAGCTCCTCTGCCAGATGGTCCTGAATGAATTGGAGCATGGTTTTCATACGTTCTGCTTCCCGCTGCCGTTTGGCGGAGGGGCGTTTTTGTGCTGCGGGGGTATGGCAGGACAGAAGAAAAATGAGCCGGGACAGCTGTTCCCGGGCCGCAAATTCGTAGCCCTCGGCTTCCTGCACGCAGGCCAGCCAGGCGTTTTCAATGGCAAGGATGGCTTCCCGTTCCCAGGGAGCGGCACAAAAGGGCACACAGGGGCGGCAGGAATCCTGGAGCAATGGCTCCAGGTACTTCTGCCAGAGGATACTGTCCACACTGCCTCCCACCAGGCGGTGGTGGAAGACGATGGAGTGGAGGCGGCACTCGCCGGGATCTTGTGCCCAGACCCCATGGAGCACGCCGGTATTGATAAAGATGCCTTCCCCCTGGCGGAGAATATATTCGCCGCCGCTGACCCGGACACGGACGGTGCCTGCTTCTACCGTCAGAACCTCCAGCTCCTCGTGCCAGTGCCAGGGAACGCCCATTGCTTCCAGGTCTTCATGGTAGCAGGCCACCGGGAACAGCGGGGTACCGTGTACCGTCATTTCCCGCCCCAGGCCGTCGGTAGACAGGGGCAGACAGATGCTCAATGCCATGGTTATACCCTCTTTGGTGATTTTGTCATAGTATTACGGGGCTTTTCTTCTAACGCGTTTTGAAAAACCGTGATAATATTGTACCAAACACAAAGGAGGAATGCAAGATGCTGCATTTGCTTTTGGCCGTGATTTATGCGGCCTTTATCAGTCTGGGCCTTCCGGATTCCCTGTTGGGCGCCGCATGGCCCTCTATGTATCCGGGGTTTGGGGTGCCGGTATCCTATTCCGGCATCATCTTCTGTATCATTTCCGCAGGGACCGTGGTTTCCAGCCTCTGCAGCGACCGGCTGACCCGCAGATTGGGGGCCGGCTGGGTGACGGCCATCAGCGTAGGTATGACGGCTCTGGCTCTGTTCGGCTTTTCCGTCAGCGGAGCCTTTTGGATGCTGTGCCTGTGGGCGGTGCCCTATGGCCTGGGGGCCGGAAGCGTGGATGCGGCTCTGAATAATTTTGTAGCGCTCCATTTTTCCAGCCGCCATATGAGCTGGCTCCACTGTATGTGGGGCGTGGGGGCTTCCGTTGGGCCCTACATCATGGGTGCTGCCCTGACCGGGGGCAGCGGCTGGCCTATGGGCTACCGGATCATCAGCCTGATCCAGATTGTACTGACGGCCGTTATTCTTTTGAGCCTGCCCCTGTGGAAAAGGAAAGCGGCAGGGGAGGAGAACCCGGAAGCGGAAAACGGAGAGGTGCTGGGCCTGGGGAAGATCCTGCAAATTTCCGGGGCTAAGGAGATCCTGATTGCCTTTTTCTGCTACTGCGCCCTGGAGCAGACCACGGGCCTGTGGGCCAGCAGCTATCTGGTACTCCGCAAAGGGGTGGCTCCGGAGACTGCCGCCGGATTTGCCAGCCTGTTTTACATTGGCATTACCGTTGGCCGGGCCCTGGGAGGCTTTTTGACGGCCAAATGGACGGACACCCAGATGATCCGCATCGGCCAGGGCATGATTGCGGCAGGCCTTGCAGCGCTGCTGCTGCCCCTGGGAGAATACGCTGCTTTGGCAGGGCTTATTCTCATTGGTCTTGGCTGTGCCCCCATCTATCCCAGCGTGATCCATTCCACCCCCGCCCACTTTGGAGCAGACAAATCCCGGGCCATCATCGGCGTGGAAATGGCCAGCGCCTACATCGGCAACTGCCTGATGCCCCCGCTCTTCGGCTGGCTGGCCGGAAAGACCACTATGGCCCTGTTTCCCTTCTATCTGGCCGCCGTGCTGGCCCTGATGGTTGCCATGCACGAGACCATGCTGAAAAGAAGGGCATGAAAAAAGAGCCTGCCGGTGTTTTGCCGGTGGGCTCTTTTCTATAGCGGGTATTTGATATTTTTTCCCATAGTGTATGCCTGGGCCATAGCCGGGGAATTCCGGATGTCTCCCGGCAGGCGAGTGTGATAGCCAATCAGATACCCGCCTTCGGTATTCCCCTCGCCTTGGAAACAATCCACATATTGGTGGAAGGAATCCAGCATGGTGTGCACATATTGCTCCTCCGGCGCGGCAGCGGCAGCGATGAGGTAGAAGGTTTTGCGGGTCAACAGCTTTTCAACGGCAAAGGTGCGGTCGATCATTCGCTTCATCAGGGAGGTCCAGGTGTAAAAGTAGACAGGGGATGCCAATACGATCACATCGGCCTCCTGCATTTTGGCGTAAATTTGCTGCATATCATCCTGCTGAACGCATTTCCCGCCATTTTTCCGGCAGGCAGCACAGCCAAGACAATCCCGGATGTTCATATCCGCCAGCCGGAATTTCTCCACTTCATGTCCGCTATCCGCACAGCCGCAGAGAAATTCCCGGGCAAGGAGCGCGGTATTGCCGTTTTTTCGCATACTTCCATGCAAAAGGACAACTTTCATGGCTTCCTCCCTTTCCTCAAATTCTCCACAGGCTGATGGGTACCTGTGTACCGATCTGCGCCCGGAGGGTCCCGGCCCAGGCGGCCAGGGTAACATCGTCGGCGTACCAGACGGTTTTCGTCTGACCCCCATCCTTGTAGCTGAAGTATAGGGCCTGGCTGCCCGGGTCCCGTTCCGGGGTGCAATTATGGGCGAAAGCCAGCTGGGCGGCTTCTTCTGAGCGAAGCTGGGAAGCCTTTGTGGAAAGGCCGGTCCAGGAATAGCCGCCGTTGGCCAGGGCAAAGCCCAGGTTTGGCACCGGGGCAAATTTTTCGCAGAGCTCCTTTAGAAAATCCGTATCTGCCTTGGGCCCCGGGGCGGTGCCGCCGCCGCAGAGGTTGTAGCACATGACCACATATTGGGGGCCTTCCGGAAAGGTGAGCTGCTCCACCGGGGTGCCGGGCTCCAGGAGGATGCGAACGCTTAAATTTTCCTCTTCGGCATATTCCAGAAGGGCCTTTTCAAAACAGAAGAAATCCTCCCACAGCTCCAGGTCCTTCCGGATCTTTTCAAAGTCGATTTCAATGCCGTCAAAGCCCTGCACCTTGGTGAAGGTTACCAGCTCCCGGGCGTGGGCTTTGGCCTTTTCCTCGGTGCCCAGAAGGCGGTATAGAAGCTCCGTGTCCTTCTGGCTGGTCTGCCCTCCGGAGGTCAGGTCGTTGACCACGGACAGGTAGATTTTGGTTTGGTCCATCTCCGGCGCATTGCGGAGCCGCTCCAAAAGCCGCAGGGTGGCATCCGGGACGGCGATTTGGTCCTCTTCATAGGAGGCGGCAAAGAGAACCACCTCGGATACTTTGTCCCCGGCGCTGCGCAATGCGGCGGCTTTGCCTACGGTGTCCCAGTAGACGGTCCAGAGGGTCAGCTGGTCCGTTTCTTTGGAAAGGGCCTGAATTTCCTGGGCGGTAGGGTCCTCTATGGAATTTGACTCCGTAGTTGAGGCGGATTTGCTGCAACCGAGGAGAAACAGCAGGCTCAGCAGGGAAGGAAACAGGCGCTTTAAAAAGTGGGGCATGGAAGAAATCCTTTCTTGCTACAGGTTGGTAATAAACCAGTTGAGGGTGGTGTTCCAGCCGGTTTTGACCCGGTCCCAGACAAGAGCCAATCCCTGGAGCCGATTAGAGTAGAGGGGTGTGTTTACGGAGGTAACGGTCAGGTCCTTGAATACGGCATCGTATACATCGTCGGCTACGTTTCTTTGGCTGTAGCCCCAGCCGCCCCAGCGGCTCCCAAGGACAACACCGCCGGAGGTGGGGGAAACGGTGAGGGGCCCGGTCACATCCCTGCCGTCTACGGAGACGGAGAGGGTGGCGCCGACCAGGGTAATTTCCAGCTTGGTATCCCCCTGGGTATTGATCTGCAGCTCGGGGATGTATTCCTCCGTCCCCTCCGCTACGGTCCGGGCAGGCTGCTGCAGGGCCTTTTGGGCGGCGGAATAGAAGACGGCACTGTCTGCCGCACTGGCGGCAAAGCGGCCCCGCATAGTGTATTCCGCAGCCAGGGCAGAGCGGCTGTCCTCCTCGATGGAAATCCGGTCCTTTTCCGGTACCAGATCGTGAAGGTCCATGGAAAACAGGGATTCGGAGATGCCGCCCTCCACCTGGGAAATGACAAGAACGCCATCTTCCAGGGATACGGACACATAGCTTTCCAGCGCCTCATCCGCCCGGAGGTAGATGGACTGGGTGCCCAGCTGGTTGCCCAGGAGCCGGACGGAAAGGGAAAGGTCTGCCGCGTCGCTGCCTTTTAACCGGAGCGTGCCTTCCCCCTGGGGCAGGCAGGTGAGCAGAATCCGGTCCTTTCGGTACTCCACGGCTCCCTCCTCCAGATCCCACAGGGGAGTATTTTGTTGGGCGGCTTCACCGGCGAAGAACTGAATTTCCGATTTCCGTTCCTCGGGAAGATCGTCCCGGACCCGCATGAGCAGGTGGTTGTTTCCCCAGGAGGCCTGCGGCTGCAGCCGGGTCAGGTCGTAAATGGAGCTATCCTTGGTATTCAGGGTGAAGCCGTCCCGGTTGAAGTTCATGGAAAACAGGTCCCCAATGTTCTCTTGGTTTACGGCGCTGACGGCGGCGGTGTTGCCAAACCGGCCCGTATTGGAGTGCATCAGGCAGTAGAGCCCGGGGACAGACCCCAGCCGGCTTCCGTAAATGCTTTCCATATAGCGATAGTCCTGGGTGATGCGGCTTTCCATTTCCCGCTTGCTCTCTATGGGAATCCGGTCCTCGTCCCGGATGTAGTCCATCAGGTAGTGGTTGTAGTCCCGGCCCAGATATTCGTTGACCCGCACGAACTCGTCGCTGGTCATCTGGCCCAGGAACCGGTCATACCGGTCGTAAGCGTTGATATAGGACAGCCGGTAGCCGTTGGTGCCCAGCTCCCAGAAGCCGCCCTTGGTCAGGTCCTGTAGATCGCTGCGAGACAGAAATTTAGGGTCCTTCTCTTCAAATTTATCCGCATAGCTGAGAATCGTTGCACAGAAGTTGTATTTTTCCAGAATTTTCTGGGCGAACATGGCGGTGTCCCGTCGGCCGTCCTCAAACATGAGGAAAAGAGCCTTGTCCGGCAGAGGGGTCCCTTTGCGGTAGTAGTCCGCAATGTCCTGCTGGCGGACGGTCACATAGCCCAGGCTGTGGAGCTGCCCCAGCTGCTCGTCCAGCCGTGTGGTGGAAATCAGGGTGTCCGTGCCCTGCCGGTCTACGCCGAAGTAGGACACGGCCAAAAAGCCCCGGTCCGCGCCGCTGACGATGCTTTGGTCCGACGGGTCGTAGGGGATATAGTCCCGGTTGACCCACAGGGTTTTCACGATGGCGGCCAGCACCAGCAGGAGGACGGCCCCTTCCAGAATGGCCCGGATGACCTTCCATATGTCCTTTTTCGTTTCAAATTTATACATTCTGCTTCTCCCGCTTTCCGCGCAGATGCCTGGGCTTTCCGGTGCATTTTTCCGTTTCCGTGGCAGGGCCCTTCCGCCGATGCCCGCCCCGGCGTTTTTTTGCCGTTACATCGCTGGGCGTCATCCGGGTGCCCCAGGTGGATTTCCAGAAGGTCAGCCAGGCAATGGGCATCTGCCACAGAAGCACGGCTTCATAATACAGGCAGAACAGAAAGCCAAAATACCAGGTGGAGCTCTTTCGGAAAAACAGCTGGGCAATGCTCATCATGAGAGACATGAGGAGCAATCCTACCAGGAAGGTGGTGGGGAAAATGTGCTGGGTAAAGGGCACATAAAACAGGTTATACACCACCACGATGGGGGCGAGAATGGGCACCAGCAGGCCAATGTAAAAGTTCAGGGCTGCAAAGGGCTCCTTGCGCCACATAAAGGCACCGGCCATCAGGGATTCCCGGAGCCAGGACCGCTTCCAGCGCATCTGCTGCTTGAGGAAGACCTTCTGCTTGTTGGGGACAATGGTAGAGCAGATGGCCGTATCCTGGTAGGTGGTCCGGTAGTCCCGGAGGACAAAGTTCGTCATGGCACGGTCGTCGCCGAAGGTGGCCCGGTGGCCCAGAAACTTCTGGTTCAGCCAGTCCTGCTCGTGCTTTTTGACAATCTCCGTCCGGTAGCAGGACAGGGGGCCGGACAGGCAGGTAACGGTATCGAACAGAGCCTCCGATGCCTTCATTACCCGGAAGGCGATGTAGTAGCGCACGGCCTGCATCTTGGTCAGGGCATTGGTGTAGGTGTTGGCTACATCGGTACGCCCGGCTACACCGCCCATTTTGGGATCCTTGAAGGGCTGGATCAGGTTCCGCACCGCATAGGGATCCAGAAAGCTGTCGGAGTCGACAAAGATGACAAACTCCCCCTTGGCTACATCCACACCCCGGCACAGGGCCGCCCGCTTGCCCGCGTTTTTCTCCTGGACAATATAGGAAAGCCGGTTCCGGATGTGCATCCGCTCGCCCTCGGCCTGGGCAATCCGGTCGATGGTTTTTTGAATCTGCTCTACGGAGCGGTCCGTGGAGCAGTCGTCCACCACAATGACCTCCAGCTTATCCGGGGGATAGTTCTGGTTCATGCAGGAGGTAATGGTCTGGCCAATCCAGGTTTCCTCGTTGAAGCAGGGGATGATGACGGTAACGGTGGGCTCAAAGTCCGGGTCGATGGGTACGGGTTTATACAGAGCGCCGAAAAGATACCGGCTCAAAAGGAACAGGGCGGCCACGATGCTGTAGCTGTACAGAACCGCGTTGTACTTAAAATAGATGATGCTTTCCGCCCGCATCAGGGCTACGGTCATGCTGATGAGCAGCAGCAAAAGGACGCTCATTACATACAGGTATCGGTCCTTGTGCCGTTGGGTATAGGTGCCCAGGTCCTCCGCAAAGGAGAAGGCGGCAAAACGGCGGCCATCCTTTTCGAATTGCCGAACCAGGGAGGCGGCGGTATTTACCTTCATTTCGTGGCCCTCGGGCATACTGCCTCCGGGAATGCGAAAGCGGAGCCGTATTTTTTGAATTTGTGGCAGCTCCGTGCTGCCCGGAAGCTGCAGAAGAATGCCGGTTTCGGAAATATCCTGGGACTGGCCTTCCAGCCGGTGCGTTTTCCTGTCCGCCGTTTGGTACCGGAGGGTCACGGGAAAGGCGGCCTGATACCGGATGCCGGACTTCCGGCGGCGGATGGCCTCTTCTACGCTTTTAATTTCCCGGTCGCTGCCCCGGCGGTCAGTAGAGGCGCGCTGCCCGGTAGGGTCCGGCACATCCGGCAGGATCCGGCGGTCCTGCCGCCGGTCCAGAAGGATATCCCCGTCAAAGGTGGGGAGCGTCACATCTTTTCTTTTTCGAAACAGCCCCATGGTTAGTCCCTCCTATTCCTTCAAATAGTCGTCGATCCGTGCGAAGCTGTAGCCCTGGGCCTGCCAGATGGGGATCATGGTATCCAGAGCCTGGGCGGTGTATTTGGAGCTTTCCTGCATATGCATGACCACAACGGAGCCGGGCTGGATGACGGTATATTTCCCGCCGCCCATGCTCTGAAAATGGAGCTCGTCCAGCATTTGCTGATAGCTTTCCGCTTTGTAGTCACTTGTGGAAAAGTCGCCGGAGATGGAGTAGCTGTACCCTACATCGAATACCTGGTAGAGTCCAAGCTTGCTGACGGCCAGCGTAGGCGGACGGAACATCCGGGACAGGGCGGGCTTCCCGTCTACTACCACGTCTCCGGTCCAGCGGTACAGCCGGTCGTAGGCAGTAACCAGGTCCTGCCGCAAGGTTTGGGCCTCCTCCTCCGTCAGGGAGACGGCGACGCTTTCGTGGCCCTCCATGGTGTCGGATAGGGGCAGATGCTGGTCCGTGTGGCTGGCGATCTGGTGCCCCTGCTGGGCGATGGCCCGCAGCAGGTTGGGATCCCGGTCCACATAGTTGGTACGGATAAAGAAGGTGGCCTTGATGCCGTGCTTTTCCAGAACGTACAGCAGGGGATTGACGGATTGCTCGGTGCCCCAGTCGTCAAAGGTCAGGAACAAAACCTTGTCCTGGGTCAGGGTCCCCTTTGTGTCCAGTTGGGCAATTTCCAGGCCCGTAAACCCGGGGAGCTTGGAGGCAACCCGGATATCCACATTGCCGTAGTAGCGATTTTTCATCCAGTCGAACCGTTCCTCGTCGCTGCTCAAATCGGTGAGAACATTTTTGTCCAGGGCAATTTCCGTTTGGGCGGTTTCCAGGGCCTTATATTGATTGGGCCCGGAAAGCAGTGTTTCTGCGGATACCAGCCGGAAGCGGCTGCCGTCCTCAATTTCTCCCGTTTCCGGGGAACGGTAGGCCAGAGTATCAATGTGGGTTTCCAGGAAGCCTTTCAGAATGGCGCCCAAAACGGTAGTACCGGGCTGGGCGTTCCGGTCGGCGGTATAGTAGTTCATGTTGAAGCAGACGAAGGAGCCCCGCATGACCCGCAGGCTTTGAATGCGGTCCAGGGCCGCAGGCGCCTGCTCGGGGGTGATGTCCCGGTCCTCGCTTTTAACGATGAGGTAGGTGTTCTGCACCAGGCTGTACCCTCCGGCGGAAAGGGCCTCCAGCGTGGCCTCCCGGGGCTCCTCGGTCATGAATACCAGCCTGGAGCTGCACCCATAGCGCCAGCGGGCATAGGTATCCCAGGCGGAAAGATAGGCGCTGATTTCCCGGAAGGTCTGGCCGTAGCCGGTGCCTTTTCCGTAGAGAACTGCCAGGGTATGGCCTTGAGAGAGGAGCGTTTCGACGGTGCTGCTGCAGCTCATGAGCTCGTTCAGGGTTACGCAGAAGGTACCCTGGCCGTTTTGACTTTGGAGAATGTCTCCGGCATCCCTGGCTGCGGCGGCATTGGAAACGCCGTAGAACAGAAATGCAGCCTGCCGGTCGGTGGTGTATACCAGATTTTGAATTTCGGCGGTCTGCCCGGCATTCTCCTTTTCCAGCCGGGAAAGAGCATTGTCGCTGGGGGCCGAAATTTGCCCCGGGCTGCGGACCAGGGGCGCCAGATCGGTAAGGGTCAGCCCCGCTGCTTTGGCTTCTTGCGCAACCCGGGAAAGGGCGCCCTCTTCGGCCAGATACAGGCTCCCGCCCTGGAGCGGCCGGGATGCATCCGGAAGAATCAAAGAAATATCCAACACCTGGGCGGCTGCCCGGAGAGCGTGCAGGGTATCTGCACCAAGGTCCTCCGCCAGTAGAAATACCGGCTTGTATGTACCGGTTTGCCGGAGCTGCAGGTCCGCCTCGTAGAGCCAGCCGAAAATTTCTTCCGGTGTTTTTCCCTTCAATGCGGTGGCGGAAACGGCGCCGCCAACGGTGACATCCGGATATTGGACGGACGCAAGGGAAGCGGCTTCCTCCGGGGTGAGGAACAGGGTCAAGGCCCCGGGGTTTTCGGAAAGATAGCTTTGTACTGCCGCGCCGTCTGCCGGCAGCCCGCAGATACCGATTCCTGCCGTTTGCCAATCGGTCAGGCTGTAGGGAAGTACGGGGGACAGCGCCGCATCCGGGGCCTGGGCTTGTTCCTTTAAGTAGGTCAGCCCATCGACTTTTTGCAGGGAACCTACGGTTTTCGGCGTGATTCCGGCGGCATCCAGCGCATCCAGCAGCCATTCGATTTGGGTGGGCAGGGGTACCGGTTCCGGAGCGGGAGCGGTTTCCGCCTGAATATCCGGCTGCTTATCAATGGCGGGCTTCTGGGCGACTACGGCATAGGTATATGCAATATCGTCCTTTCTCCCCCGCAGGTCTACGGCGATGACGGATTGCCCGGAGAGGGTGGACACAAAGGCGGCGGCATCCTCCGGCGTTTCAAAACTGCCAATGTCCAGTACATGGGTTTGGCCCGGATTTACCATGGCAGCGTAGCCGCAGGCAGCGGCGCAGCGAAGAATTTCACCGGTTAAAAGTGTGCTTTCGCAGTAGAGAAAGGGCACCTGGGCGTTGGCGGCGGTGGACAGCTTTTCCCGGGAGGCGGCCATCAGGCGGACCAGCGTATCCGTGTCCAGGGTATGCACGTTGCTCTGCCCCGTCAGGCCATTGCTGATGAGCTCTCCGCCGGATAGGACAGAGGCCAGCCGGTCTTCATCCTCCAGGGCTTCCGAGGCGGACAGGGCGAAGGAAACCCGGAGGTTTTTCTCTTCCAGAAGCTCCAGCACCTGGGCGTTTACGGTATCTTCCTCCGAAACACCCACGAACATCAGCCCAACGCCGGTCCCTTCTGCCCGGTCTGCCAGAACCTGCGCGGGGACGGCTGTGGAGAGCTTTTCCAAAATTGGCTGCACGCCGCTGCCGTCGGTTTCAATCCGGCCGTCTACATAGGCGGAGGCTTCCGAAAAATAGGTTTTGTTACGGTAATAGAACAGCCATACTGCCGTGGCCATGGCAGCCAGGGCAAGCAGAATCCCCAGCAATACAAAGCTGCGGACCCGCTTCTTTTTTACAGTCTCCACCATACCACCCCCGATTTTTCCAGTGTTTCCACAGGCCAGGCTCCTTTTACATCCATCAGCAGCCTGGGGGCTCCGTCGGTGCGGAAGAGCCTGCATAGCCCCTCAAAGCCCATGTCCCGGAACTGCCGATGGTTTACCGCCTGAATGATGCAGTCGGCTCCTTGAATTTCCTCTATGGGCGTCAGCTTGATTTCATAGCAGCGGCGGGATTCCTGCGGGTCTGCCCAGGGGTCGGAAACCAGAGGACGGATACCGTATTCCTGCAGCTTCCGGATAATGTCGATGACCCTGGTGTTTCGGATGTCCGGACAGTTTTCTTTAAAGGTCAGGCCCAGAATCACCACCTTGGCATCCAATGGATTGATTTTGGCCTGCAGAAGCTTTTTTACAGTGATGTCGGCCACGAAATTTCCCATCTGGTCGTTTACCAGCCGTCCGGCGGAGACGATGCGGCTGGTGTAGCCCAGCCTGGCGGCCTCGTAAACAAAGTAATAGGGGTCCACGCCGATGCAGTGGCCGCCTACCAGGCCGGGCCGGAAGCCCAGGGCGTTCCACTTGGTGTTCATACCGTCCACGACCTCGTTGGTGTCGATGCCCATCAGGTCAAAAACCATGGCCATTTCGTTCATAAAGGCAATGTTGATGTCCCGCTGGCTGTTTTCCACCAGCTTGATGGCCTCCGCCGTTTTGATGCTGGATACAGGGTAGGTTCCGGCAGTGATGATCCTGCCATAGACTTTGCAGATTTCCGTCCGGGTGGCTTCGTCCAAACCGGAGACGATCTTTTGAATGTTAGGCAGCCGGTGGACCTTGTCGCCGGGGTTGATGCGCTCCGGGGAATAGCCGATGCTGAAATCCCGGCCGCAGACAAGGCCGCTTTCCTGCTCCAGAATGGGAATGCAGACCTCTTCGGTAACGCCGGGGTATACGGTGCTTTCGTATACCACGATGGTCCCCGTCTGCAGGTTCCGGCCCACTGTGCGGCTGGCCCCGATGACCGGGGACAGGTCCGGCAGCTTGTCGCCATTAATGGGAGTGGGCACGGCCACCACCACAAAGGCCGCCTGCCGGAGAGCCTCCTCCCGGGTGGTAAATTCTACGCTGCAGTGGGAAAGAGCGTCGTTTCCCAGCTCCTCTGTAATGTCGATTCCGGCCTGATAGCTCTTGATTTTCGCTTCGTTGATGTCGAACCCGATTACGGAAAACTCCCGAGAAAAGGCTGCTGCCAGAGGCAGCCCCACATAGCCCATACCCACAACGGTCAGCTTCTTCTGCCGCTGGGTCAGGGCAGTATAAACATCCATGGTGTGCATTGTTCCGGTCTCTCCGTTTCATTTCAAATGTGTACCAAATTGCACTGTATTATTGGCTTTTTCACTACTATACCACGAAAAAAAGAAAAGTCAATCGATTTCAAAAGAAATGAAAGCATTTACAAAAATATGAGAGCTATGGATGTAAATGTAGCATAAAAACAGCCTGAATGGCTCCGTTCCAAAGCGGCGGGCGGGGGACTGTGGGAACGGCACCGGGGAAAGGGAAGCGGCGGATTTTTGCGGCCTGCTCCATAGGGAAGAGACGGACCTGCGGATTCGTTATTTAAACAAAAAGTTGCCTGTTGCTAACATCTTGCGGGATTATCCCAATAATGATATAATGAAAAAAATAGAAAAAAGTAAGCATAGGCTTACTGAATGAGGTGAGAAAAATGACCATGGATGAATTGCGGCCCGGGCAATCGGCGCTGATCCGGTCGGTAGGGGGAGATGGGGCCTTGCGGCACCATCTGCTGGATATGGGTCTGACGCCGAAAACCGAGGTGACGCTGCAAAAGGTGGCCCCTATGGGGGACCCGGTGCAGATCGGCCTGCGGGGGTACGAGCTGACCCTGCGGCTGGAAGAGGCAAAGAATATCGAAATTGAGGGCGTTCATGTCCATGGGGAGCAGCGGACCACCGCCCCCCGGGGGCGCATTGCCCCCATTCCTCACCCCGGCGTGGGTGAGGGCCGGGCAGACACGGGGACACCGGTAGAGGGCCCCCTGACCTTTGCCCTGGCGGGAAACCAGAACTGCGGCAAGACCACCCTGTTTAATCAGCTTACCGGCGCCAACCAGCACGTTGGCAACTTTCCCGGGGTCACCGTGGACCGGAAGGACGGCACTATCCGCAACCATCCGGAGGCCACGGTAACGGACCTGCCGGGCATTTACTCCCTGTCCCCTTATTCCAATGAGGAGATTGTCACCCGGGACTTTCTGATGAATGACCGGCCCAGCGGCATCATCAATATTGTGGATGCCACCAATATCGAGCGGAACCTGTACCTGACCATGCAGCTGATGGAGCTGGAAATTCCCATGGTGCTGGCCCTGAACATGATGGACGAGGTCCGGTCCAACGGCGGCTCCGTGCGCATTAACGAGCTGGAGGAGATTTTGGGGATCCCCGTGGTACCCATTTCCGCCGCCAAGAACGAGGGCATCGATGAGCTCGTCGACCACGCCCTCTTTGTGGCCCGCCAGGGCATCAAGCCCCAGCGTGTGGACTTCTGCGTAGAAAGCGACGACCCCAAGGACCCGGTGGGTGCGGTCCACCGCTGCATCCATGCGGCGGCCATGCTGCTGGAAACGGATATTCACCGGGCCAAGCTCCCTGTCCGGTTCGCCACCACCAAGCTGGTGGAAAAGGACCACCTGATTGCGGAAAAGCTGTCCCTGAGCCCGGAAAAGCAGGCGGCGTTCGATCAGCTGGTATCCATTATGGAGCAGGAGACCGGCCTGGACCGGGAAGCGGCCATGGCCAATATGCGCTTCGGCTTTTTGGAGACTCTGTGCCGGAAGACCGTGGTCCGGCCCCACGAAAGCAAGGAGCACAAGCGCAGCATGGACATCGACCGGGTGCTTACCGGTAAATATACCGCCATTCCCTGCTTTTTAGGCATTATGGCTCTGGTCTTCGTTATGACCTTCAGCCTGGTGGGGGGCTTCCTGTCCGACATGATGGAGCTGGGGGTAGGCTGGGTCACGAACCTCATTGACTTAGGGCTTACCGCCTGGGATATTAACCCGGTGGTCCATGATCTGGTGGTAAACGGCGTCTGCGCCGGTGTGGGAAGCGTTTTGAGCTTTCTGCCTACCATTGTGACACTGTTCTTCTTCCTGTCCATTCTGGAGGACACCGGCTATATGGCCCGGGTGGCCTTCGTCATGGACAGGCCCCTGCGGAAGCTGGGCCTGTCCGGCCGGAGCTTTGTGCCGATGCTTATTGGTTTTGGCTGCTCTGTCCCCGCCGTCATGGCCACGCGGACCCTATCCAGTGAGCGGGACCGGAAGATGACCATTCTTTTGACCCCCTTTATGAGCTGCTCGGCCAAGCTGCCCATTTATACCATGCTGGTCAGTGCCTTCTTCCCAAGAAGCTTGCAGCCGGTGGCTATGATCGGATTGTATTTGCTGGGCATCCTCTGCGGCATCCTGTATGCCCTGATTCTGAAGCATACCGTCTATTCCGGCGAGCCGGTGCCCTTCGTGATGGAGCTGCCCAACTACCGGCTGCCCAGCGCCAAAAGCGTGGGCCAGCTGATCTGGGAAAAGGCCAAGGGCTTTGTGCAAAAGGCCTTTACCATCATCTTTGCCGCCTCCGTCATTATCTGGGTGCTGCAAACCTTCGACATCCGCCTGAACGTGGCCACAGACCCGGAAAAGAGCCTGCTGGCCCTGCTGGGCAGCCTGATTGCTCCGATCTTCAAGCCCCTGGGCTTTGGCGACTGGCGGGCCTCCACTGCCCTCATTACCGGCTTTACCGCCAAGGAGAGCATGGTATCCACCCTGACCCTGCTTCTGGGCGGGGATCCCAGCAGGATCACCGGTCTCTTCAGCCCCTTTACCGCGGTGGTGTTTCTGGTGTTCACCCTGCTGTATACCCCCTGTGTGGCGGCCATCTCCACGGTCAAGCGGGAAATGGGCTCCGGCAAGGCGGCCTTTGTAACGGTAGTTACCCAGTGCGGCATCGCCTGGATCGTGGCCTTTGTGGTCCGCATTCTGGGAACCCTCTTCGGCCTGGCGTGAGGGAAACGTATGAACGCACAGAGTATCTTCGTTTTGGTCCTTCTGGGGGTGGCCTTTGTGGCGGCCCTAAGGAAGGGAAAGAAAAAATGCAAATGCGGCTGCTGCGGCGACTGCAAGACCTGCCCGCATCAGTGTAAATAAGGAAATCAGCCGGAAGCGTGCCCGTAAGAGGGAAGCGCTTCCGGCTGTATTTTAGTACTGTATGTCGATAAGTTTGCTGATTTATTTATTGAAGTTTCTGCTGATTTGTGATAGACTATTCTTAATGAAAGGAGTGGTTTCGAATGGCCTCTGTCATCAGTGCAATTACCAATACGGTACCCATCAGCCAATTCAACCGTGGCTTGGCAGGGAAGATTTTTGAGGATGTAAAGCAGAACGGCGCCAAGGTGGTTATGAAGAACAATGCCGCCGAATGCGTTCTGCTCTCGCCGGAGGAGTATGTACGTCTGATGGATGCGGTGAACGACGCCCGTCTGCTGGCCCTTGCCTCGGAGCGCATGGCCCACTTTGACTCGGGCAGCCTGATTCCTGAAGAAGAGATGAACCGGCGCTTGGGCATCCGGCCGGAGGAACTTGCCGGATTTGATGAGGTAGAGCTTGAATGAACTGGATGCTGGAATACTTGCCGGAAGCAGAAAAGGACCTGAAAAGCCTGGATGGAAGCCAGCGGATCTTGGTACTGAAAGCCATTAAAAAAGTCCAGCAGAACCCGCTTCCGGTGGAAGAAAACGGCTACGGGAAACCACTGGGCAACCATAATGGTGCCAACTTGGCAGGACTTCTAAAAATCAAGCTGCGCTCTTCCGGCCTGCGGGTAGTTTACCAGCTGCGCCGTACAGAAGGTGCCATGCTGGTTGTTGTCATTGGCGTCCGGGCGGACGAGGAAGTGTATACCATCGCTCAAAAACGGGCAGCCGACCATGGGCTGCTGGTGTAAAGACGATCAGCCGGAAGTGTGCCCGTAGGAGGAAGCGCTTCCGGTTGTATTTTATAGATACTCACGCGGCCGGCCTGCTGCGTGTACTTTCATATTGCAATTTACCCCCGGGAAATGGTATAATGGCCTGGAAAAAGGAAAAGCGTTCTTGGTGAGGGGAGGCGGCTGCGTTGGAAAGCCCGTTGGTATCGATCATCGTTCCGGCCTATAATACGGAAAGCTATCTCGGGCGCTGCCTGGAAAGCCTGGCGGGGCAGACCTATTCCAATCTGGAAATTCTTGTGATAGACGACGGCTCCACCGATGGGACCTACTCCATTTGTGAGGCCTACGCAAAAAAAGACAGCCGTTTCCGGATTTTTCACAAGGAGAACTCCGGCGTTTCGGACAGCCGGAATCTGGGCCTGGAAAAGGCAAGGGGAACGTATCTGGTCTTTGCGGACAGCGACGACTATGTAAAGCCGGACTATGTGCAGACCCTGGTAACGGCTGCGGAAGGGGCACAGCTGGTTTGCGGGGAATTCTTTTTCGTGGAAGACGGCGTGGAAAGAAAGCATCCGTCTATCCTACAGGAAACCGAAATCAGAAAAATGACGGCCCGGGATGCCATTGATCTTTTGCCCAACAAGCAGACCTTCCAGGGCTATATTTGCAGCAAGCTGTTTGTAACGGAGATTCTGAACCGGGAGGGGCTCCGGTTTGACCCCACCGTGAAGATCTGGGAGGATATGCTGTTCTGCCTCCTATATCTGACCAAAATCCAGAGCGTGGCGTATGTGGGCAAGCCCATTTACGACTATGTGCAGCGGGACAGCAGCGCCATGGCCAGCAAGGCGGTGCTGGGGGAGTATACCCAGATCACCGCCCTGGAAAAAATGTGGGAAATCGCCCGGCCTATGACGGGGGCCTTCCACGACTTCGTGCGGGACAACCTTGCCTTCCAGCTGGTAGCTGCCCTGGGAAAGCCCAAATTCCGGGAAGAGGCCGAGGTGCGGCAGATGCTGAAAACCGTAAACGGGCTGAAGGCCAGGCTGCCAATCAGGCACCGGGTGAAGAAACTGCTGTTCCAGTGGGGCGTCCTGCCCCGCAAGGGCACCCGGGAATCACAAAACGGAGGAGAAGCCAATGGATGAGTTGATTTCTGTCATTGTACCGGTATACAATGCGGAAAAGTATATAGAGGACTGCATTCAAAGCGTTTTGAACCAGACCTACCGAAACCTGGAGCTGATTTTAATAGACGACGGCTCCAGGGATGCCGGGGGGAAGGTCTGCGCCGATTGGGCCCAAAAGGACCCAAGGGTCCGGTATGTTCGCCAGGAAAACGGAGGCGTCGGTGCGGCCAGAAACCGGGGGCTGGAAATGGCCCAAGGGACCTATGCGGCCTTTTTGGATGCGGACGATACCCTGGACCCCTCCTTCTGCGAAAAGATGCGGGAGATCCTGGGGGAAGACGGGGAAATTGCGTTCTGCCAGATCAGAGAGAACTATGCGGACGGTACCGCAACACCGATGGAAAGCTATACCAATCAGGTTGCCGTTTTCCCTACGGAAGCGTTTGAATACTGGCAGGAGAAGGAGAAAAGATCCTCCTGCGGGACGATGTACAAAAGGAATCTGCTGGGGGGACTGTCTTTTTCCGATTCTTTGTATGTGGGGGAGGATACCCTGTTCCTTGCCCAGGCCATTGTGCGTACCAGGTCCCTGATTTATTATGATGCACCCTTGTATAACTATCGGGTGCTTCCGGAATCAGCCTATCATGGCAGTTACGACCGGAAAAAGAAAACGGAAATCGATGCCTGGCAGCAGATTTGCCGGGTATTTCCGGAAGGGTCCGTCGGCAGGCTCAGCGCGGAAGCCAAGTGCGCGGAAATCAGCATCAACATGATCCGGAACTATGTGGATGACCCGGGCTTTGACCGGGAGACCGTCCGGGAGCTGCTCCGGATCTATCGGGGAAAGCTGCCGCAGCTTGTCCGGTACGACCGACGGAAGCATCGCAGCTGCTGGAAGCACATCCTGATTGCGCTGCTCCCGGATGTATTTGTACAGCGGCAGAAAGGCGTGAAGAAATGAAGAAAAGCGTTGGCATTGTGACGATGTACTCTCCAAAGCCAAACTATGGGAACAGACTGCAGCATTACGCGGTACAGACGGTTCTGGAAAAAATGGGCTTTGATACGGTGTCCTATTGCTTTGAAAAGGACGACTTTGGAACCGCAAAGCTGCTGCGCTATTGGCTGTACAGGCTGACGGGCTACCGGCTCACAAGCCACAGGGAGTATTGGGAGACGGAGATTTCCAGATACCTCCAATTCCGGAAATTTAACGGGGAATACATCAAAACCGAACAGATACAGAGTACGGAAGACATTCACGGGAAGGATTTTTATGTAATTGGGTCTGACCAGGTCTGGAATACCTCCTGGTACCGGTATAACCCCATGTACCGGCATATGTATTTGCTGGACTTTGCGGAGCCGCAAAAAAGGGTCTGCTTTGCGCCCAGCTTTGGAATTGCCCAGCTGCCGGAGGAATGGAAGCCCTGGTTCCGGGAGAAGCTGGAGCAGTTTCCCATGCTTTCCGTTCGGGAGAATGCCGGGGCCCAAATCATCAGGGAGCTGACCGGCCGGGAGGCCACCGTCGTGCTGGACCCGACCATGCTGCTGACTGACGAAGAATGGCGAACGGTTGCCCAAAACCCCAAGGGCGTAAAGGACGGATACATTCTGACCTACTTCCTGGCCCCCAAAAGCGAGGAGGCGGCGGAGTGTCTGGCCAAGGTCCGGGGGGACAGGCCCGTTTATGAGCTGCTGGACCCCAAGAATCCGGTGGTGCGGACGGCGGGGCCATCCGAATTTTTGTGGCTGTTTGACCATGCGGATTTGGTACTGACGGATTCCTTTCATGCCTGCGTATTTTCCCTTTTGTTCAATAAGCCGTTTATGGTATTTGCGCGGAACGATCAGGGAGAGAGTATGAATTCCCGCCTGGAAACCCTGCTGAAAAAATTCCGCCTGGAGCGGAAGTATGCTGCTTCCGGCCTGGAAAACGACCTTTGGGAGCACGATTATTCCGAAGGCTACCGGGTTTTGGACCGGGAGCGGGAAAGGACCATGGAATTTTTGAGAAAGGCTTTTGGGGAGAATGGATATGGAAACGAAAAAGGTTTCGATCATCTCGCCGGTTTTTAACGGAGAAAGCTACGTTGGAAGATATTTGGAGTCCGTCCTCTGCCAGACCTATCCGCGGATTGAATTGATCGTAGTCGATGACGGGTCTGTAGACCGTACGGAAGAGATCATTCAAGGCTTTCAGGAGCGGTTTACCGAGCGGGGCTACTCCCTGATTTATCGGAAGCAGCCGGAAAACAGGGGGCAGGCAGCTGCCATCAATGTGGGGCTGAAGCTGTTCACCGGCACATACATGATGTGGATGGATTCGGACGATGTGTTTTACCCGGAGGCAATTGAAAAGAAGGCTGCGTTCCTGGAGGCCCATCCGGAATGTGATTTCGTTTTGAGCGAAGGGGAAATCGTATCCGAAAAGGATCTGGACAAGCCAATCGACTATATGCGCAGAGTGGAGCCAACAGGGGAAGACCACCTGTTCCGGGACCTGCTGGATGAAAACAACGTGGTATTTACCCCGGGGACAATTTTTGTTAGAGCGGATGTCATCCGCAAGGCCATCCCGGATCTGACCATTTACGAAAGCAGAGAGGGGCAGAACTGGCAAATGCTGCTGCCGCTGGCCTATTCTTTTAAGTGCGGTTACTTGAAAGAGGCTTTGTTCAAGTACCTTGTACGGGACGACAGCCACTGCCACCAGGAACGGACCTACGAACAGGAGATTACAAGAACAGATAATTTTAAAACGCTGATATGGGAAACCATCGATAGAATTCCGGAAATGGACGATGGAGAAAAGCGTTATTGGAAAGAGTATGTAAAGAAACGGAATTTGTACCTGCAATATTGTATTTCCAATCAGCACGGCCAGTACAGGCAGAGCTGGAAAATCTGGAGAACGCTGCGGAAGGCATACGGAGCGTCGCTCCCCTGGGATGACCGATTGGAGATTGCGCTTTTGAGACAGCTCCTGAATCGGCTTGGGATTCGGACCAATATACGAAAATCTCTGAAAAGGATGGTGGAAAAGTGAAAAAAACAGCAACAATCCTAACAATTCGTGATTATAAAAACCATGGAAACAGGCTGCAGAATTATGCGGTGCAGACCGTTTTGGAGAAGCGGGGCTGCGATGTTGTAAGCGCAGATTTCGAGGGAAAACCCTGCAAGTTTGGATACATGGAAGAAATAAAATACCGCCTGTATGCGGCCGTCGGGTTCCGCGTGACCCGGCACAGAGAGTACTGGGAGCAGCGGTATGCAATTGCCTCCCGCTTTAAAGCGTTTAACGACAAATACATAAAAAGTGAGGAAATCAATCAGATTTCAGACCTGCAAAAAAGGGACTTTTATGTGGTGGGCTCCGATCAGGTATGGAATCCAATCTGGTATGAATACAGCGATATTTACAGGCACATTTATTTGCTGGACTTTACGGAGCCGGAAAAACGGGTATGCATGGCGCCCAGCTTTGGCACGGAGGATATTCCGGAAAAGTGGAAGCCCTGGTTCCGTGAAAATCTGGTAAATTTCCCTATGCTTTCTGTGCGGGAGGAAGCCGGAGCCAGGATTATTAAAGAACTGACGGGACGGGAAGCGACGGTATTGCCGGATCCGACCATGCTGCTGACGGTAGAGGAATGGCGAAAAATCAGCCATCGCCCCCGGAAGGCGAAAAACGGATATATTTTAACCTATTTCCTTTCACCCAAGGGCCCGGACGCGGAGGCGTGTCTGGCGGAAGTTGGGGAAGGAAGACGGGTATACCGGCTGCGGGATTTTACCGACCCTGTGGCGGGGTCGGTGGGGCCATCCGAATTTTTGTGGCTATTTGACCATGCGGACCTGATTTTGACGGATTCCTTCCATGGCTGTGTATTTTCGTTCCTATTCAATAAGCCCTTTGTGGTATTCAATCGGAACCTGAAGGGGCTGAACATGAACTCCCGGCTGGATACGCTTCTGAAAAAGTTCCACCTGGAGCGAAAGTTTGCCTCCTCCGGCCTGGAAAATGATATATGGGAGCACGACTATTCCGAAGGCTACCGGATTTTGGAGCAGGAGCGTGAGAAGGCAAACGATTTTTTAAACAAAGCGTTGAGGGAATAAAAAACAATGGGAAAAACGGACAGAGCTAAAAATGCGGCACGGAATATGGTATTTGGCATGGCACTGAAAATATATCAAATTTTGACGCCGTTCCTGATGCGTACCGCCATGATTTACCTGATGGGTGTCCAGTACCTGGGGCTGAATTCCCTGTTTGCCTCCATCCTGCAGGTGCTGAACATGACGGAGCTGGGCGTCGGCTCGGCAATGGTGTACAGTATGTACAAGCCGATTGCGGAGGACGACCGGGAGAAGGTATGCGCTCTCATGAAGCTGTACCGGACCTATTACACCGTAATCGGACTGGTCATTGCGGTGGTTGGCGGCGTGCTGACCCCCTTTGTGCCAAAGCTGATTTCCGGAGAGCTCCCGGAGGATGTGAATGTTTATGCACTGTACTTGCTGAATCTGGGGGCAACCGTACTATCCTATTGGCTGTTTGCCTATAAAAACAGCATCCTGCAGGCGTATCAAAGGTCGGATGTAGTCAGTAAAGTGACGATTGTGGTGTTTACGATTCAGTATGCGCTGCAATTTGCCGTACTGTTTTTGTTCCGGAATTACTACCTGTATGTAATCGTTATGCTTGCAATGCAGGTGGTTACCAATATTGCTACCGCCATGCTTGCGGATAAACTGTATCCCCAGTATAAGCCCAAGGGGACATTGAGCCGTGCGGAGGTTAAGAGCATCAACGGGAGAATCAGAGACCTGTTTACATCCAAGCTCGGAAGCATTGTGTATGATTCTGCCGATACAATGGTTATTTCTGCGTTTCTCGGGCTGAGTATGCTGGCGATTTACCAGAACTACTTTTACATCCTCAGCTCCGTATCCGGCATGATTACAGTTGTTTTTAATGCCTGCAGAGCCGGGATCGGAAACAGCATTGTAACGGAAACCAAGGAAAAGAATTTTTCGGACTTTAAGAAATTTACGCTGATCATCTTTTGGATTGCAAGCGTTTGCAGCTGCTGCTTCCTGTGCCTGTATCAGCCATTTATGGAGCTGTGGGTGGGCAAGGACTTGATGCTTTCTATGGCTGCGGTTGTCTGCTTTACGGTTTATTTCTTTGTCCGGCAGTTTAATTCTTTGTTTAACCTCTATAAGGATGCCTCCGGAATGTGGCATGAGGACAAGTACCGGCCCCTTGCGGCCGCACTGACAAATTTGGCGCTGAATCTGATTCTGGTGCAGGTAATCGGTATTTATGGAATCCTGCTCTCCACCGTTCTCGCCGTTATATGCGTTGGAATGCCGTGGCTATTGCACAACCTGTTTTCCGCCGTTTTCGAGCGGGAACGCTTGAAGGAGTATCTGCTTAAACTCATGGAGTACTGCTTTGTTGCGCTGCTCAACTGCGCCGTAACATACTGGATTTGCAGGGCCATTGCAGGGCCGCTGGTTCTGACCGTGCTGCTCCGTGGGCTTGTCTGCGCAATTATCCCCAATATTATCTGCTATTTGCTGTATCGAAACAGCTGGGAATATGTGCAGGTGCTTTCCTTGGTGGATCATATGACAAAAGGCAAGCTGAGATTTTTACTGACAAAACTGGAAATGGATAGGGGAGAGCCATGAAAACATATGCCGCGTTGCTGACAGATGAGGAAGTTCGCAGAAATTCCTCCTCCGGTGGTATTTTTTCTGCATTGGCAAGCCAATATGCCGTGGTCTACGGCGTCGCTATGACGGAGGACTGCCGCAGTGCCAAGGTTTGCCGGGTGACGGGGGACATCAGCCCCCTGCAGGGCTCCAAATACTTCCAGGCGGAGGTAGGGGACGCCTTCCGGCAGGTCCGGGAGGATCTGGAAAAGGGGCTGGAGGTTCTGTATTCCGGTACCGGCTGCCAGGTGAATGGGCTGAAGCTGTTTCTGAAAAAGGATTATCCGAATTTGACAACGGTAGATGTGGTGTGCCACGGAGTCCCTTCCCCCAAGCTGTGGGATACTTATGTAAACTATCAGGAGCAGAAGCGCAAGGAGAAGCTGCATACCGTATCCTTCCGCAGCAAGGACCGCAGCTGGGCGGATTTTGGCATGAAGGAAAATGCGGTGTTCATCCCCAGAGGGGTGGACCCCTTTATGCAGATGTTCTTGCGGGACGAATGCCTGCGGCCATCCTGCTACCAATGCCGCGCAAAGGAGCTGAAGCTGTCCGATCTGACCATAGCGGACTTCTGGGGAATCGAACAGGCGGCGCCGGAAATGGACGACGGAATGGGTACCAGCCTGGTGATTACCCGGACGGAAAAGGGTCAAAAGGCCTTTGAGAATATCCGGGAAAAGCTGCGCTGGAAAGAGGTATCCTACGAGGACGGCATCCGCTGCAATACGGCGGAGTACGCTTCCGTTCCCCGTCCGGCCCTGCGGGACAGCTTTTTTGAGGACCTGGACCGGCTGCCCTTCCCGGAAATGATCAAAAAGTATGCCCGTGTGACGAAAACGCCCATCCTGGTACGGGTCAAGCGGAAGCTCAAGCGTATTCTCAAGCGGCTGCTGGGCCGGGAAGGGAGGGGGTAATATGGAAAAACAAATCCCGGTGCTCTATACCCAAAAAGAGGACTGCTGCGGCTGCACGGCCTGCTATGCCATCTGCCCCAAGGACGCCATTACCATGGCGCCGGACGAGGAGGGCTTTTTGTACCCGAAGATCGACGAAAGCAAATGCATTGCCTGCCGCCAGTGCCTGGGCGTGTGCCCGGTGAAACGGAGCGGGGAATCCATGTGAGAAGCGGAGCCGGTTTTTAACAGAAGTCCGGCCAATGCCGATTTGCGTAAAATATGTTATTTCCAAAGCAAAACCCCCGGGCGCTGTGCCCGGGGGTTTTGCTTTGGAAATAGAAGAGAAGAGAGGAAGGAGTCTATAGAAAACGAATAGGGAAGGTTTTGTTGTTTCCCTTTCGTGCTTTTATATTATCGGGAGAAAATGAACCGCTCTTGGCGGAAAAACAAACGAATTCCGAAGAGAGTGTGAATTTTCTGAAAAGAGAGGAAACGCCGACGCTATGGCATGAAATTAAAAAGGCCGATTGTAAAATGAAGCTGGACACCTGAAAAAAGAAATCCATAGTGGCTTCCTTTGTGGTACTATACCCAGGCGGGTACAACAGGCAACAACCTGACCTGGACCCTTGAAAACAAGGTTTTGACCGTTACCGGCGAAGGCAAAGTGGAAGGAAAACAAATAATCGGCTTTCACCCCCACGCCCGATTTTGGGCGTGGGGGTGAAGTGCGTGAACCGGGATAATCAAATTGACAACCGTACCTCCCTGTGCTATAATGCGGAATGTGAGCAAAGGCGCTCATTTTCGGCGGGAAACGGTGTTTTTCTCACCGGGAATGTGTTGTTTTGCTCTTTTTTCATTTGTGAATATCACCAAAAATGTTGGCGAAACCTGGAAACCGTTTGGTTTCTTTTACGAGGGGGAGAATATGGCACAGATACATGAGGCGTGCGGGGTCTTTGGCATATATGCAAAGGAACCCCAGAGCGTGGCGGATGTCAGCTACTACGGGCTGTTTTCCTTGCAGCACCGGGGGCAGGAAAGCTGCGGCATTGTGGTGAACAGCGACGGGAACTTTACGGTACACAAGGACCTGGGGCTGTTAACGGATGCCTTCCACCGGGAGACCCTGGAAAAGTTTCCGGAGGGGAATCTTGCCGTAGGCCATGTGCGCTACGGCACCACCGGCGGCACCAACCGGGCCAACACCCAGCCCATCGTCATCAACCACATGAAGGGGAAAATGGCCCTGGCCCACAACGGCAACCTGAGTAACGCCCTGGCCCTGCGGACAAAGCTGGAGCTGGGCGGGGCCCTGTTTCACGGGACCTCCGATACGGAGATTATCGCCTACATCGTGGCCCAGCAGCGGCTGAAAACCGCCTCCATCGAGGCAGCGGTGTGCAGCGCCATGGGATATTTGGAAGGGGCCTTTTCCGTGGTGCTTATGTCGGCTACCAAGCTGATTGCCTTCCGGGATCCCCATGGGTTCCGGCCTTTGTGTATGGGGGAGCGTGAGGACGGCAGCATCCTGTTTGCCTCCGAAAGCTGCGCCCTCAATGCGGTGGGGGCGAAATTTTTGCGGGATTTGCTGCCCGGAGAAATCGTTACCGTGGATGCTCTGGGCATCCGCAGCGACAAAACCCACTGCGGCACCGCCCCAAAGACCATGTGCATCTTTGAGTACATCTACTTTGCCCGGCCGGACTCCGTGCTGGATGGGGTAGAGGTCCACGAGGCCAGAAAAAGGGCGGGGCGGCTCCTGGCAAAGCGTCACCCGGTGGAAGCGGACCTGGTGGTGGGCGTGCCGGACTCCGGCCTGGACGCGGCCCTGGGCTATGCGGAGGAGGCGGGCATCCCCTTTGGTCTGGGCTTCCTGAAAAACCGTTACATCGGCCGGACCTTTATTTCCCCGGGACAGGGCCACCGGATGGACCTGGTGCGGATGAAGCTCAGCCCCATTGCGTCGGAAATCCGGGGCAAGCGGGTGGTGCTCATCGATGACTCCATCGTCCGGGGCACTACCAGCGGCCAGATCGTCAGCCTGCTGCGGTCCGCCGGGGCCAGGGAGGTCCATATGCGCATTTCCTCCCCACCCTTTTTAAACCCCTGCTACTACGGCACGGATATTGACTCCCGGGAGCACCTGATTGCCTGCAACCATTCGCTTTCGGAAATCCGGGACATCATCGGGGCAGACTCCCTGGGCTATCTTCCCCTGGAGGACCTGCCGGAGCTCATCGGAAGCCGGGACTTTTGCAGCGCCTGCTTCTCGGGGAACTACCCTACGGCCATTCCTGCCGACAACGCAAAGGACCAATTTGAAGCACCCCTGTCTCAGCGTGGAAAGGAGAAGAAACATTGAAAACAGTAAACCGGAAGCTCGTCCTGGAGGACGGCAGCGAATATTACGGCTACGGCTTCGGAAGCCAGGTGGACCGGGTGTGTGAAATCGTGTTCAACACATCCATGGCCGGTTACCAGGAAATCGTATCCGACCTGAGCTATACAGACCAGATGGTGGTGATGACCTACCCCCTCATCGGCAACTACGGCATGGCGGAGGACGACTACGAGTGCAAATTCCCCAGTATCGGCGGCATTGTGTGCTATGACTATAACGACAGCCCTTCCAACTTCCGATGGGTAAAAACCCTGTCGGAGCTACTGGAGGAGTACGGCATCCCCGGCATTTCCGGGGTAGATACCCGGCAGCTCACCCGGAGCATCCGGGACCTGGGCTCCCGGAGAGTGCTGATTACCGCCCCGGAGACCCCGGTGGAGGAGGCGCTGAAACGCATTGCCGAAACGCCCGTTCCCAGGGACGCGGTATCCCGGGTCAGCTGCAAAAAGCGCTGGTACTCCCGGACGGCGGACGCCAGATTCAATGTGGTGGCGGTGGACTGCGGCATGAAGCTGAACATTGTCCGCTCCCTCAACGATTTCGGCTGCAATGTCACCGTGGTGCCCTACAACACTACGGCAGAGGAAATCCTGTATATGAAGCCCGACGGGGTGTTTCTCTCCAACGGCCCCGGAGACCCCCAGGATGTGCAGGAGGTTATCGAAACCGTCCGGGCGCTCAAGGGCAGAGTACCCATTTTCGGCATCTGCCTGGGCCACCAGATTTTGTCCCTGGCCTACGGCGGAGATACCTATAAGCTGAAATTCGGCCACCGGGGCGGCAACCATCCCGTCAAGAACCTGGAAACCGGGAAGATTGAGATTACCTCCCAGAACCACAGCTACGCCGTGGTACCGGAGAGCCTGGAAAAGACCCCCCTGAAGGTAACCCATATGAACCTTTTGGACAACACCATCGAGGGCGTGGCCTGCCCCCAGGATCGGGCCTTCAGCGTCCAGTACCATCCGGAGAGCGCCCCCGGGCCCCAGGACAGCCGGTATCTGTTCCGGCAATTTGTAAAATACATGGAGGAGGGCAAAGGCAATGCCGAAACGTACTGATATTCATAAGGTGCTGGTCATCGGCTCCGGCCCCATCGTCATCGGCCAGGCGGCGGAATTCGACTACGCCGGTACCCAGGCCTGCCTGGCCCTCCGGGAAGAGGGCTACGAGGTCATTCTGGCCAACTCCAACCCGGCCACCATTATGACCGATACCACCATTGCGGACAAGGTTTATATGGAGCCCCTGACTCTGGAATATCTGGCCCGGATCTGCCGGTATGAGCGGCCGGACGCCATTGTCCCCGGCATCGGCGGCCAGACGGGCCTGAACCTGGCCATCCAGTTGGCCAAGAAGGGCGTACTGGAGGAGTGCGAAATTGAGCTCCTGGGCACCAGCGTGGATTCCATCGAAAAGGCCGAGGACCGGGAGCTTTTTAAGGAGCTGTGCCAGGAAATCGGGGAGCCGGTGGTACCCTCCCAGATTACCTATTCCGTCCAGGAGGCGGTGGAGGCGGCCAGGGAGATCGGCTACCCCGTGATTCTGCGGCCTGCCTTTACCCTGGGCGGCACCGGCGGCGGCTTTGCCGACGACGAGGAAAGCCTCAGGGAAATGATGAAGACGGCCCTGGCCCTGTCCCCCGTCCACCAGGTATTGGTGGAAAAGAGCATCAAGGGCTTTAAGGAAATCGAGTACGAGGTTATCCGGGATGCGGCGGACACCGCCATTACCGTGTGCAATATGGAGAATATGGACCCGGTAGGCATCCACACCGGCGACTCCATCGTGGTGGCTCCCAGCCAGACTTTGACCAACAAGGAATACCAGATGCTCCGGGACAGCGCCCTGAAGATTATCCGGGCCCTGGGCGTCAAGGGCGGCTGCAACGTACAGTTTGCCCTGGACCCCCATTCCTTCCGGTATTTTGTCATCGAGGTCAACCCCCGGGTGTCCCGGTCCTCGGCCCTGGCCTCCAAGGCCTCCGGCTACCCCATTGCCCGGGTATCCGCCAAAATCGCCGTGGGCATGAACCTGGAGGAAATTCAGCTGGCCAATACCCCCGCCTGCTTTGAGCCGGCTCTGGACTATGTGGTTACCAAAATGCCCCGGTTCCCCTTTGATAAGTTCCCGGCGGCCCTCAACAAGCTGTCCACCCAGATGAAGGCCACCGGCGAAGTAATGAGCGTGGGCCGCTGCTTTGAGGAAAGCTTCCTGAAGGCCATCCGCTCTCTGGAGGAAAACAAGGTCCATTTGCACATGGAAAAGTTTGACTCGGACCATATGCAGGTGGAGGAACTGCTGAAATACATCAAGGAGGGCACCGACGACCGGGTGTACGCCATTTCCCAGCTGATGTGGCTGGGGGTGGATGCCTCTTTGATCTGCGACATTACCCAGATTGATATGTTCTTCCTGGATAAGATCAAGAAGATTGTGGACTTCGAAAAGGAGCTGGAAGGGGCTCCCGGGGACCTGGAGCTTCTGAAAGAGGCCAAGCGCCTGGGTTTCTCCGATGCCTATGTGGCAGAGCTGTGGAAACGGCAGGAGGAAGACATCTACCGGATGCGGCAGGAAAAGCACATTGCCCCGGTGTACAAAATGATTGATACCTGCGCCAGCGAGTTTGAAAGCTATGTGCCCTATTTCTACTCTACCTACGGCGGCACGGAAAACGAATCCGTTGTGACGGACCGGAAGAAGATCATCGTTCTGGGCTCCGGCCCCATCCGCATCGGCCAGGGCGTGGAATTCGATTACTCTACCGTCCATGCCCTGCGGACCATCCGCAGCCAGGGCTACGAGGCCATTGTCATCAACAACAACCCGGAAACCGTGTCTACGGACTATACCGCCGCGGACAAGCTGTACTTTGAGCCCCTGACCACCGAGGATGTGATGAATGTCATCAATCTGGAAAAGCCCCTGGGGGTTATCGTATCTCTGGGCGGCCAGACGGCGGTGAATCTGGCCCAGAGTCTCCATGACCGGGGGGTGCCTATCATCGGCACCGACTGCGAGGCCATTGAAAAGGCGGAAAATCGGGATGCTTTCGATGCCCTCATCAAGCGCCTGCACATCCCCAACCCCAAGGGCGAGGCGGTAACGGACATGGAAGCCGGGGTCCAGGCGGCCCGGCGCATCGGCTACCCGGTGCTGGTGCGGCCCAGCTTTGTTTTGGGCGGCCGTGCCATGGAGATTGTGTCCAACGAGGAAATGCTGCGCCACTATCTGAAAACCGCCGTGGAAATCGACGAGAAGCGCCCTGTGCTGATTGACCGCTACATCATGGGCAAGGAAGTGGAGGTAGACGCCATCTGCGACGGGGAGCAGGTGTACCTGCCCGGCATCATGGAGCTGGTGGAGCGCACCGGCGTTCACTCCGGCGACTCCATTTCCGTGTATCCCCCCTACAGCCTGAGCAGCCGGGTAAAGGAACGGATTGCGGAGTATACGGAAAAATTAGGCCTGGGCATCGGCATCAAGGGCCTGTTTAACATCCAGTTTATTGTGGATAAGGATGAGCAGGTGTATATCATCGAGGTCAACCCCAGAGCCTCCCGGAGCGTGCCCTTCCTGTCCAAGTCTACGGGAGTCTCTCTGGTGGAGATTGCCACCAAGATCATGCTGGGCCAGAGCCTGAAGGAACAGGGGATTACAAAGCTCCGGCGGCCGGAGCAGGAAAAGTGGTATGTGAAGGTTCCGGCTTTCTCCTTTGCCAAGCTGGAGGGCATGGATACCTACCTGTCCCCGGAGATGAAGTCTACCGGTGAGGCCATCGGCTACGACCGGAAGCTGAACCGGGCCCTGTACAAGGCATTGCAGGCCAGCGGCATCAAGATGAAGGAGTACGGTACCGTGATTGTGACCCTGGCCGACGAAGACAAGGCTGAGGGCCTGCCTCTGGCCCGGCGGTTCTACAACATGGGCTTTAACATCGAGGCTACCGAGGGCACCGCCAAATATCTGAAGCAGCACGGCATCCGCACCCGGGTCCGCCGGAAGCTCAGCGACGGCAGCAACGAAATCCTGGATTCCATCCGGACGGGCTTCGTCAGCTATATTCTCAATACCCGGCCCCTGTCCTCCGGCAAGCACTACGATGACGGCATTGCCATCCGCCAGTGCGCCGTCCAGAACGGCGTGAACACCTTTACCTCTCTGGACACCGCCAGAATCGTGCTGGACGCTCTGGAAGAGGTTATCCCGGAAATCCACACCATCGACGATTGATACCGATCCCCTGGGAGAAATCCCGGGGGATTGCTTTTACAAACTTTCGGAATCTTTTACATAGGAATTACATTGTTCCGGTTTCCTCTTTTACATTGGGGGCGTATGATACCCCCGTAAACAAAAACAAAGCAAATACAAACCCAATGGAGGAAACAAAAATGAATATCAAGAAAACCGTTGCGGGCCTGCTTTCCGTTGCAGCCCTGTTGACCATGACCGCCTGCGGCGCCAGCCAGACTCCTGCCGCTACCGAGGCTACCGCGGCCGCTGCTACCGCAGCCGCAGCCACTGCAGCTGCCGAGACCACTGCCGCCCCCGAAAATGTGAAGGGCACCGTGTCCCTGGCCGGTTCCACTTCCATGCAGAAGCTGTGCGAGGCTATGATTGAGAGCTTCGAAGAGGAGTACCCCGACATCACCGTTACCGCGGAATACACCGGTTCCGGCGCTGGCCTGGAAGCCCTGGCCGGCGGCAAGACCGACATCGGCAACGCCTCCCGTGCCCTGAAGGACGGCGAGAAGCAGTCCGGCGCCGTGGAGAACATTGTAGCCATCGACGGCATCGCCGTGATTACCGACAAGGCCGGTACCGTTCTGGACCTGACCACCCAGCAGCTCACCGATATCTACACCGGCAAGATCACCAACTGGAAGGATCTGGGCGGCAATGATGAGGCCATCGTGGTCATCGGCCGTGAAGCCGGCTCCGGCACCCGGGGCGCTTTCGAAGAGCTCTTAAAGATCGAAGATCAGTGCGCCTACGCCCAGGAGCTGGACAGCACCGGCGGCGTCCTGGCTAAGGTTGCTGCTACTCCCGGCGCCATCGGCTATGTATCCCTGGATGTGGTAGATGATACCGTCGCTGCCATCAGCCTGAACGGCGTGGCTCCCACCGAAGAGAACATTGTGGCCGGTTCCTACCAGCTGTCCCGCCCCTTCGTTATGGCAACCATGGGCGACATTGCTTCCCAGAACGACGCCGTGAAGACCTGGTTCAGCTATGTGCAGTCTGATGCCGGCAAGGCCGTCATCACCGGCCTGGGCCTGATCCTGCCCCAGTAAATGAAGAGAAATCCCGAGGGCTATCCGGGCCACAAAGCCTTCACCGCGGAGGCTGTGGCCCGGGCCCTTCTTCTCGTTTGCGCGGTGGCCGCAATTTTCGCGGTTTGTGCCATCACCTTTTATATGTTTGCCAAGGGCCTGCCCGCTCTGGGCAAGGTAGGCGTGGGAGAGCTGCTCTTCGGCACCACCTGGAAGCCTACGGCGGCAGAGCCCCAGTTCGGCATTGCCTATATCATCCTGTCCTCTATCGTCGGTACGGCCCTGAGTGTGCTGCTGGGCGTGCCCATCGGTCTGATGACCGCCGTTTTCCTGACGGAGGTTTCTGCGAAGAAAATGGCTGCCATTGTGGAGCCCGCCGTGGAGCTGCTGGCGGCCATTCCATCGGTCATCTACGGCCTGGTGGGCATGATGGTGCTGAATCCGGCTATGTACGCCCTGGAAAAAATCATCTTTGCCGGTTCCGCTACCCATCAGTTTACCGGCGGTGCGAACCTGCTTAGCGCCATTATCGTTCTGGCCATTATGATTCTGCCTACGGTGATTTCCGTCAGCGCCTCCTCGCTGCGGGCGGTGCCGGATTCCATGCGGGCGGCTTCCCTGGCTCTGGGAGCCAGCAAAATGCAGACCATCTTCCGGGTGACCATCCCCGCCGCCAAGTCCGGTATCCTCACCGGCGTGGTGCTGGGCATTGGCCGGGCTTTGGGCGAGGCCATGGCCATCAACATGGTGGCCGGCGGTTCCGTGAATCTGCCCTTGCCCTTTAACTCCGTCCGGTTCCTCACCACCCAGCTGGTCAGCGAAATGGGCTATGCCGAGGGCACTCATCGGCAGGTACTGTTTACCGTTGGACTGGTGCTGTATCTCTTTATCCTTGCCGTCAATCTGGTGCTGCAAAAGCTGCGGAAGAAAGGAGCGGAACAGGTATGAGCAATTCTTTGACCGTCCATCGCCGCCGCCCGGCGGATATCCTGGCAAGTGCAGCCGTTTACCTGTGCACCTTCTTCTCCGTGGCGCTGCTGGCGGTGCTGCTCATCTATGTGGTGGTCCGGGGCATCGGGGCTGTGAACTGGCAGTTTCTGACCACGGTGACCTCCGTCCTGAAGGGCACCGTGGGCATTGCGGGCAACCTGTTAAATACCCTGATGATCGTGCTGCTGACCATGCTGATTGCCACCCCCCTGGGCGTGGGTGCGGCGGTGTACCTGAACGAATACGCCCGGCCCGGCAAGCTGGTATCCGCCATTGAGTTTGCCACGGAGACCCTGTCCGGCATTCCCTCCATCATCTTCGGCCTTTTTGGCAGTATGTTCTTTGGAGAGACCTTAGGGCTGGGCTACTCCCTGCTGACGGGCTCTTTGACCCTGATTCTTATGGTGCTGCCCCTCATTACCCGGAACACCCAGGAGGCGCTGAAAACCGTACCCCAGAGCTACCGTACCGGCGCTTTGGGCCTGGGAGCCGGAAAGTGGTACATGATCCGCACCGTCCTGCTGCCCAGCGCCACCCCCGGCATTCTGACCGGCGCAATTCTGGCCATCGGACGGATTGTGGGCGAATCGGCAGCGCTGCTGTTTACCGCAGGCAGCGGCAAGGCCCTGCCCAAAACTCTGGCAAAGCTCTTTGAAAAGGTCTTCCATTCCGGCGGCACGCTGACCGTTCAGCTGTACCTCAGCGCCACCAGCGAGGGAGACTTCACCACCGCCTTCGGCATTGCCGTGGTGCTGCTGGTACTGGTACTGTGCATCAACCTGGCCGCCAAGAAGCTGGCCGCCAAGCTGGATCCGAGGAGAAAGTAAGATATGGAGAATGAAGTAAAAATTTGCGTCCGGGGCCTGAACCTGTACTACGGACAGAACCATGCCCTGAAAAATATTGATATGGACATTCCCGCCGGGGCGGTTACGGCTTTTATCGGTCCCTCCGGCTGCGGCAAATCCACCTTTTTAAAGACCCTGAACCGCATGAACGACCTGATTCCCGGGGTGCGGATCGAGGGAGAGGTTCTGCTGGATGGGGAGCCCATCTACGGTCCCAATGTGGATACCATCGCTCTGCGGCAGAAGGTGGGCATGGTGTTCCAGCAGCCCAATCCCTTCCCCATGAGCATCTACGACAATGTGGCCTACGGGCCCAGAGTCCATGGCATCCGGAATAAAGGCCAGCTGGACGACATTGTGGAGGAGAGCCTCCAGGGTGCCGCCATCTGGGAGGAAGTGAAGGACCGGCTGAAAAAGTCTGCCTTAGGGCTATCCGGCGGCCAGCAGCAGCGGCTTTGCATTGCCCGGGCCCTGGCGGTCCACCCCGAGGTACTGCTGATGGATGAGCCCACCTCCGCTCTGGACCCCATTTCCACGGCGAAGATCGAGGACCTGATGGAATCCCTGAAAAAGAAATACACCGTGGTGGTGGTCACCCACAATATGCAGCAGGCTACCCGTGTGTCGGACTACACGGCTTTCTTCCTGCTGGGGGACCTGATTGAATTTGGCACCACAAAGCAGGTCTTCTCCTATCCCAAGCAGAAGAAGACCGAGGATTATATTACGGGGAGGTTTGGCTGATGCGGCTGAAATTCAACGAACAGTTAAAGGCACTTGGAGAAGAGCTGACCCATATGGGCAGCATGATCGAATCTGCCATTCAAAACGCGGTCCATGCCCTGCTAAACCAGGATGTAGAGACTGCCAAGAAGATCATGAAGGAAGACGAGCTGGTGGATCAGGAGCAGAAGAAAATCGAGAACCTCTGCTTCCAGCTGCTCATCCAGCAGCAGCCTGTGGCCCGGGACCTGCGGACCATTACGGCAGCTATGAAGATGGTTACGGATATGGAGCGGATCGGCGACCATGCGGCGGACATTTCCGAGCTGACCGTTGCTATGGCGGAGACGCCTTACCGGCTCCAGGGGGAGAACATCAAGAAAATGGCTGCAGAAACCATGGTCATGCTGGTGGACGCGGTGGACAGCTATGTCAACAAGGACATGGCCAAGGCCAAGGCCGTCATTGCCCACGACGACATTGTGGACGACTACTTCATAAAGGTGAAGGCGGACCTGATCGATGTCATTCGTCAGAATCCGGAGTACAGTGAATTCGCGGCGGACCTGCTGCTGGTCAACAAATATCTGGAACGCATTGGCGACCACGCCACCAACATTGCCGAGTGGGTGATCTTTGCGCTGGATAACAAGGGGGAAGATGCTTGAATATCGACTTTAAGCAGAAAAAAGGCTTTATCTGCGACATGGATGGGGTCCTCTACCATGGCAACCGGGTGCTGCCCGGGGCGGTGGAGTTCGTCCAGTGGCTGCAAAGGGAAAATAAGGAGTACCTGTTTCTGACGAACAACAGCGGCATGACGCCCCGGGAGCTGGGCCAGAAGCTGGAGCGGATGGGCCTCCATGTGCCGGAGGAGCATTTTTATACCAGCGCCCTGGCTACGGCAGAGTTTCTGAAAGCCCAGGCCCCTGGCTGCTCCGCCTTTGTCATCGGCGAAGCGGGGCTATTAAATGCCCTGTATGACGCGGGCATCACCATGAACGATGTGAACCCGGAGTATGTGGTTATCGGCGAGGGCCGGACCTACTCCCTGGATACCCTGACCCGGGCGGTAAACCTGGTGCTGGGGGGCGCCAAGCTCATCGGGGCCAACTCCGATGTATCCGGCAACATCGAGTGCGGCATTGCCCCGGCCTGCCGGGCCCTCATTTCCCCGGTGGAAATGGCCACCGGCAAGCAGGCCTACTTCTGCGGCAAGCCCAACCCCCTGATGATGCGCACCGGCCTCCGGCTCCTGGGCTGCCACACGGATGAGGCCGTGGTAGTGGGAGACCGGATGGATACGGACATTGTCGCCGGTACGGAAAGCGGCATCGATACCGTCCTGGTCCTCTCCGGCGTCTCCGACAAGGATACCCCCAAGGCCTTCGCCTATCAGCCCACCATGGTGCTGAACGGTGTAGGGAATATTGTCACGGAGTGATATTTACAAGCAGCCGGCCCGCGAAAAAAACGGGTACGGCTGCTTTTTGCGGTTACGGATGTCATTGCGAGACAGTCCGCAGACTGTCGTGGCAATCCCCCGGTTGCAAGGGACAGGCTGCAAGTTTTTGAGTCCCTACCCTCTCCAAGCTTGGAGAGGGTGCCCACCGCAGTGGGCGGGTGTGGTTGGAAAGCTGCGACCTTTGAGTAGTTAGATGAATGCAATGAGTTTCATTTAGCCGTATTTTCTCAACATAACGGTCTATTATCGTACTGCTCCATCAACCACACCCGGCCTGCGGGCCACCCTCTCCAAGCTTGGAGAGGGACTCAGAGATTTGTGGCCCGTACCATCCAACCGGGGGATTGCCACGCCGGTGTGCGCTACGCTTCGCAATGACAGTCTGTCAACGCCCCATTCCTCGAACGCGCCCTCTTAAAATATTATTTGAAAATAATTCTCATTTACCTATTGACAAACGGAACATCCCGTGCTATGATATCCCCGTAAATAAGAATCACTCACAAAAAGAACATAAGGAGGTGCCCATGGAAACATCCAAACAGTTTCGCAAGCGGAATGCCATCCTGAGCTGCCTCCGCTCCACAAAGAGCCACCCCAGCGCGGAGGCCCTGTACCAGCTCCTGCAAAAGGAACAGCCGGACATTTCTCTGGCCACGGTCTACCGGAATCTGGCTTTATTCAAGAGCCAGGGGCTGGCCGTCAGCGTCGGGACGGTAAACGGCATCGAGCGCTTCGATGGCAATACGGAGCCCCATGTCCACTTTATCTGCACCGGCTGCGGCGCGGTGGAGGACTTATTCCAAGTGGAGCAGCCGGATTATTCCGGGTTCGAAAAAAGCCTGGGCTGCCGCGTTGACGGTACCCAACTGACCCTCACCGGCCTGTGCCGGGATTGCCTGGAAGAGGACCGGGCGAAATCATCCTAAGTCGATCCCGCCAGTGCCCAAGGCAAGAGGGTACCGGCTTCGATCCAATATAACAACTACTAAAATTACGGAGGAGTATTTACTATGAAGAAATTTGTCTGCCCTGTTTGCGGTTATGTTCTGGAAGCGGAAGTCATGCCCGAAGGCTTTGTCTGCCCCGTCTGCAAGGTTCCCGGCTCCAAGTTTAAGGTCATGGAAGAGGGCAAGCTGGCTGCCGAGCACGAGCTGGGCATCTACGAGAAGACCGTTGCCAACAACCCCGACATCTCCGATGCCGACAAGGCTTATATCCTGGAGCAGCTGAAGGCCAACTTCACCGGCGAGTGCAGCGAAGTGGGTATGTATCTGTGCATGGCCCGTGTGGCCCACCGGGAAGGCTATCCCGAGATCGGCCTGTACTGGGAGAAGGCCGCCTACGAAGAGGCTGAGCACGCTGCCAAGTTTGCCGAGATGCTGGGTTCTACCCTGGAGCCCAACATGACCGCCTCTACCAAGAAGAACCTGGCCTGGCGGGTTGACTGCGAGTTCGGCGCCACCCAGGGCAAGTTCGATCTGGCCGCCTGCGCAAAGAAGAACGGCCTGGATGCCATCCACGACACCGTCCACGAAATGGCCAAGGATGAAGCCCGTCATGGTAGAGCACTCAAGGGGCTTCTGGAAAGATATTTCAAGTAATAAAAAGTTACTGATTCTCTAGTAAAAACGGCTTTTTAGTACAATCCCACGCGGACAATCTCCACGTGGGATTTTTAGACATTGTGGGAAAACAAGTGGGATGTTTCTCAAACATCATTGCGGAACATCTACCTTGTGGGACAGAAGGTGGGACAGAGAGACCCCAAAATAAAATGGGAGCACGAACGCTCCCATGATTATAAACCTAGTCCTCTTTCAATTCCATATGGTCAAGCGCATACTGTAATGCCATGCTGATTAGTTCATTTCGGGAACGGTTCGTTCTGGCAGCCAATGCGTTGTACTCTTCCTGTAAAGCACGATCAATACGAATCGTCATGGTGACGGATTTGTCTTCTTTGGGTGTAATGATAAATTTATCCATAACGCAGATTCTCCATTGATTTTTGCTCCTATTATAGTATTAAACAAGCATCTAAAACTATGACAGAAAAATGCATTGAAAATGCGCTGTACTTTTGTGCAACAGTTTGATATAATGCTAATATATACCTTACGGAGAATTGGAAAAAGAAAAGAGGATTTGAAATGAAGATTACAAAATGCTTGGCACTGTTATTTGCTGTGGCAACGCTTTCTTCTTTGACAGCTTGTAAAAAAGCAGCTGAACCAGAGACGATGCCGCCAACGCAAACAGTGCCAAGCGAGACAACACCTGTTGAATTCTATGAATTCATAAACAAAACAGGTTTGGAGGAGCTTCCGTCTTATTTGGTGCTAGGCATTGGCGGCACAGGAACTGTGCCAGTTGCTGACACAGCGGGGAATCCCCTTACATGGAGCAGTGCTGACACGGAAATTGCATCTGTGGATGCTTCGGGGCTTGTGTGCGGACTTGCAGAGGGTGAAACAAGCCTGGATGCCGTTGTGAACGGTATGTCAACAAAGGTTCTTGCTTTTGTAACAGAAGACCCAGAAAATTTCCTAAGGGTTGAAGTGGCTAGTATCAGGATTCCTGTTGGACTCGTTTCGGAAGTGCCAGGTGTTTATTGGGGTAAAAAGCCACTGATATGGGTAAGCTATGATCTATCGATTGTTGATTTTCCTGAGGATGGAGTGTTCCGCGCACTTCGGGAGGGAACTACAAAGATTGCCGTAGGCACGGAGAAGGATTACAAGTACATAAATGTGATTGTTAAGAGCGCTGACGGTGATGATTCTGCCACAGTACCAATGGATCAGTCTGTGGATGAAACAACCGCACCAACCACGGGGCAGCCTGACACACCCGCAGCGACAACAAAACCAGTAGATACGCCAACCACCTCTACGAATCCTACAAAGCCGACTGGCTCCAATACGCCCACGAACCCCACGACATCTACAAGCCCTACGACCACAACAAATCCGACAAGTCCTACGAATCCTACAAAGCCCACGAATCCAACGAGCCCCACTAACCCTACAAAGCCCACAAATCCAACAACCACAGAGCCGACAAAGCCATCGGCAACCTTGAAGATTACTACCAGTAATTTTACTCTGGAAGTAGGCGGTTCTAAGACAGTTTCTTATTCCTATACAGGCAATAAGAGCCTGACTTGGAGTTCCAGTAACTCTAAGGTGGCTACTGTATCTAATGGTACAGTGAAGGCTGTTAGTGCTGGTAATGCTGTTATTACGGTGTCTGACGGTAGTCTAAAATCTTCTGTTTCTGTAACTGTTAAGGCACAAGAAATTAAGCCAACGGAACCCGCTGCTTCTTTGAAGATTACTTCTGGTAATTTTACTTTGGAAGTTGGCAGCTCTAAGAAGGTTTCCTGTTCTTACACTGGTAACAAGAGCCTGAGTTGGAGTTCTTCTAACACCAATGTGGCAAACCGAACCCGTTGAAACGGAATATGTGGCTCCTGAAGCACCTGAGACGGTTACAGGAGAAGATAATCTTCCTAGCCTGGAGGATGTCTACGGAAAAGACTGGGCTTGGCAAAAGTATGATAATAAGGAAGAAGCGGAAAATGTAGTCGGCATTACTCTGGAAGCACCGTTTTTTGGAAACGAGGAATATGTCACTTATTATGCAAGCAAAGGACAGGAACGTATTCGGATTTGGTATCTTAATATCATTGAAGATGTGGATAAATGCACGGTGCTCCGGGTCCGGTATTATGATGCCCTGGGCAGAAGTGAAACCTGCATGGAAAGCTATTTTGTGGGCTTTTCGCAAAAGCAGGGGTATGAAGGTTATCCAGTGCTGTCGCTTATTATGGACCCCAAGGGCTTGACCGACGGGGAGACCGGCATTTATATCCAGGGAGACACCTACGACGGAAACAGCTGGTCCGGCAACTACAATCAGCGGGGGCGGGACTGGGAGCGGCTCGCCTATTTCCAGTATTTTCGGCCTGAGGGGGAGCTGCAGACGGCGTCTTCCTGCGGCGTGCGGATCAAGGGCAATTGGAGCCGCCGACTGCCGCAGAAAAGCCTGAATCTGTTTGCACGGAAGCAGTACAGCGGCCAGAAGGAATTTATGTATGACTTCTGGGGCGACGGATACTTTCCGGATGTGATGACCCTCCACGCCGGGGGAAACGACACCAGCGGGAAGCTGAAAAACCGGCTGGCAGCGGAGCTGTGTCGGGAGACGCTGGAAACGCTGAGGCAGGAGCAGGCAAGTGCTATGGCGGCCCACTACCGCCGCTGGTACAGCACCACCCCGGAGGCGTTTTTTGACGAGACGGAGGAGTACCTGGCCTTCTTTGAAAATCGCCCCCGGGTGATCCGGCAGCTTCTTTGGCAGTATGACCTTCTGCCAAAGGATACCGCTCCATAGGAAAAGCAGAAAAAGCACCGCTTCGGAACTCCGAGGCGGTGCTTTTTGGAAGATAAGGGTTTCGGGGTTACAGCTCAATGTCCAGCTTGGCAACCACGGCGGCGCAGCGGGGGCACAGACCCTCGGCGTTGGCGTTCAGGGAGTGCATCCAGCAGCGGGGGCACTTGGTGCCCTTGGCTTCGGAAACGCCGACGGTAAGCTGGGGGTAGTTGACGCCGGTGCCAACCTCGGCGCCTTCCTCGGGAGCAGCCCAGGCGCAGTCGGAAACGATACAGATTTCTGCCAGGTTGAGCCCGTCGCAGGCCTTCTTCAGGTCTTCGTCGGCGGTCTGCAGGGTCACATGGGCTTCCAGAGCCTTGCCGATGCGCTTGTCGGCCCGGGCCTTTTCCAGAACGCCGTTTACATCCTGGCGGAGCTTCATGACCACATCCCAGCGGGCCATGGCGGCGTCGTCCAGCTTGTAGGCTTCGAAGGAGGTGGGCATCTGGTTCAGCAGCACGTTTCTGCTGTCGTCGCCAGAGCGGTGGGGCATGGACTGCCAGATTTCGTCGCAGGTGAAGGCCAGAATGGGGGCGAACAGGGTGGTCATGGCGTCCAGAATCAGGAACAGGGCGGTCTGGGCGGAGCGGCGGCGCAGGCCGTTCTTTTCCTCGCAGTACAGCCGGTCCTTCAGGATATCCAGATAGAAGCTGGACAGCTCCACCACGCAGAAGTCGTTGATGGCGTGGGAGACTACATGGAACTCATACACATTGTAGGCCTTCCGGCAGGTATCCACCAGGGTGTTCAGCTTGGTCAGAGCCCACTTGTCCAGCTCCTCCATATCCTCGGGAGCCACCAGATTGTCCGGATCAAACTCATTCAGGTTGCCCAGGCAGTACCGGGCAGTGTTCCGGAACTTCAGGTAGTTCTGGGCGATCTGCTTGAAGATTTCCTTGGAGCAGCGCACATCGGCGTGATAGTCGGAGGAGGCGGCCCACAGGCGGACGATGTCCGCACCGAACTCCTTGATGAGGTCCGCAGGGTCTACGCCGTTGCCCAGAGACTTGTGCATGGCCCGGCCCTGGCCGTCTACGGTCCAGCCGTGGGTCAGTACCTGGCGGAAGGGCGCACCCTGGTCAAAGGCACCTACGGAGGTGAGGAGGCTGGACTGGAACCAGCCCCGGTACTGGTCGGCGCCCTCCAGATACACATCGGCGGGCCACAGCTCCGGAGTCCGATATTTCAGGGAAGCGTAATGGGTGGAGCCGGAGTCGAACCAGCAGTCCAGGGTGTCCTTCTCCTTGGTAAAGGTCTTGCCGCCGCAGTGGGGGCAGGTAAAGCCCTCGGGGATCAGCTCCATGGCTTCCTTCTCAAACCAGATGTTGGAGCCGTACTCGTCGAAGAGTTTGGAGAGCTTGTTGATGGAATCCTCGTTGGATACGGGCTTGCCGCAGCTCTCGCAGTAGAATACGGGGATGGGCAGACCCCAGCGGCGCTGGCGGGAGATGCACCAGTCGGCCCGCTCCCGGATCATGCTGGTCATCCGGTCCTGGCCCCAGGCGGGGTACCACTGGACGTTTTCAATGGCCTTGATGGCCTGGTCCTTGAAGGACTCTACGGAGCAGAACCACTGGGGGGTGGCCCGGAAGATAACGGGCTTCTTGCAGCGGTCGTGATGGGGGTAGGAGTGGACGATTTCCTCGGAGGCGAACAGGGCACCGGACTGGCGCATATCCTCCAGGATCACGGGGTTACTCTCCTCGGTCTTCATTCCGGCGTACTTACCGGCGTAGTCGGTATGGCGGCCGTAGTCATCCACGGGCACCACCAGCTCCATGCCGTAGCGCATACAGGTCTGGTAGTCGTCAGCACCGAAGCCGGGGGCGGTATGGACGCAGCCCGTACCGGAATCCATGGTAACGTACTCGGCGTTTACCAGCCGGGAGGTCTTGTCCATAAAGGGATGCTGGGCCAGCATATTCTCAAAGAAGGAGCCGGGGTACCGGGCCAGAACCTCGTAGTTTTCAAAGCCGCCGATGTGCATGACCTTGTCCATCAGGGCCTCGGCCATGATGTAGGTCTCGCCGTTCTCGGCCTTCACCAGCACATAGGTATCCCGGGGGTGCAGGCAGATGGCCAGGTTGCCGGGCAGGGTCCAGATGGTGGTGGTCCAGATTACGAAGTAGGTCTTGCTCAGGTCAAACTCGGAGAGCTTGCCCAGGTCGTCCTTCATGGGGAACTTGACATACACGGTAGTACAGGGGTCGTCCTTGTACTCAATATCGGCCTCGGCCACGGCGGTGACGCAGTAGGGGCACCAGGTTACGGGCTTCAGGCCCTTGTAGATATAGCCCTTATCGAACATCCGGCCAAAGACCTTGACCTCCTGGGCCTCGAAGTGCTTGTCCATGGTGCGGTAGGGGTGCTTCCAGTCGCCGACAACGCCCAGACGCTTAAAGCCGCCCATCTGCTTCTGGATGAAGTCCTCGGCAAACTCCTCGCAGGCCTTCCGGAACTCGGGGACGGACAGGTTTTTGTTCAGCTTCTTCTTGGAAGTCTCAATGGCCCGCTCGATGGGCAGACCGTGGTTGTCCCAGCCGGGTACATAGGGGGTGTAGTAGCCCATCATGGCATGGCTGCGGACAATAAAGTCCTTCAGGGTTTTGTTCAGGGCGTGGCCCATGTGGATATAGCCATTGGAGAAGGGAGGGCCGTCGTGGAGCACAAACCGGGGAAGATCCTTGTTCTTCTCCAGCATGGCCTCGTACAGATCCATTTTTTCCCAGCTTTCCAGCATCCCGGGCTCCCGGGCAGGCAAACCGGCCTTCATGGGGAAGTCGGTTTTGGGGGTGATGATTGTGTTTTTATAATCCATTGGAATTTACCTCCGTTTGATATACATAAGAAAAAACAGCCTTTGCCCCTCTTGCAAGAGACAAAGGCTGTAACCTCTGCGGTACCACTCTCGTTCCGTTTTCACGGCACTCATAGGCGCTGTATCGGGCGGACCCGGCGCAGCCTACTAAGATTTCCGTTCGGTGCGCTGCTCTGAGGGGATAAGCCTTGGGGTTTCTTACCGCCTTGCACCAACCGGCGGCTCTCTGAAAAGGGGGACCCAAAAGCTCCTGTCCTCATCCTGGCATTTGTATATATAAATTTACTTGTGGGTAGGGTCGTAGTTTCGGCCAAACTGCAGGTTCAGGTTGGCAAAGCGGCTGGTAGTGGTGTCGTTTACCGGGTGCTTGGGCTCCGGCTTGGGAGCGGTCTCCTCGGCGGAACCAACCAGGGCTTCCACATTGTGGGCAATCTCATCGGCTACGGAGTCGCTGTCGAAATCCGCAGGAGCCGTAAAGCCGGCAGCCTTCGGTGCCGCGGGCACTTCGGGAGCTGCGGGAATTACGGGGGCAGCCGGAGCGGCAAAGCTGGCGGCCTTGGGAGCAGCGGGAGCAGCCGGAGCCGTAAAGCTGGCGGCCTTGGGAGCAGCGGGGGCAGCCGGAGCGGCAAAGCTGGCAGCCTTGGGGGCGGCGGTAACGGCGGGAGCAGCAGACTTGATCCGCTCCAGAGCCTGGATGCAGGTACGCATCTGCTCCTGAATTTCGGCAATCTGGGCATTGGCAGCCTTCCGGGCCTCTTCTACCCGGGCATTCTCCGCGGCAATCAGCGCCTCGGTGTTGATGCTGGGCACGGGGGCGGCGACGGGGGCGGCAGCTGCGCGCTGGGCATTGGCAGCGGCGTCCTTCAGCAGCTTATCGCACTGGGCCTGGGCCTGGGAAAGCATCTGATCCCGCTGAATCTGGGCGTTCTTCTGAACCTGGGCGGCCTGAACCTGGGCGTTCTGCAGGGCCTGAGCGGCCTGAGCCTGGGCGTTCTGCAAAATCTGAGCAGCCTGGGCCTCCGCGTCACCGGCGGCAGCCTTGGGAGCGGCGGCTTCCCCCTTGCGGTACTCTTCCAGCTTTCCGGCCAGAACACGGAGCTTGCTCTTCAAAAGGGCATTCTCCTTATACAGCGTTACATAATCCTCGGTCAGAGGCTCCAGGAACTCGTCCACCTGCTGCATATTGTAGCCGCCGAAGGAAGACTTCTTAAAGGCAACCTGATCGATCTGTTGGGGAGTAATCATATCTGTTTCTCCTTCCGTTCTTTTTATGGGTTTCTTTTATTAGATGTAGCTTTCCACCTCTGCCTGCAGGGATTCCAGGTCTCCCTGGATTTCCATGTTGTGGGGGCAGAAGAGGTAAGCGGACTGGGCGATCTTCTTTACGTCGCCATCCAGGGCGTAAACACAGCCGGACAGGAAGTCCACCACACGGCGGGCCATGGCTTTGTCTACATTCTCCATGTTGACGATGACAGCCTTCCGGTTCCGCAGGTCGTCGGCAGCTTTGGAGGTATCGTTAAAGCTGCCGGGACGGAACAGAACAACCTCCTGCTTGTTTGTGGAAGCGGGGGTATGGAGCACGGGACCGTTGAAGCTGCCGGAGGACACAACGGGGCTGGCGGAGGCGGCGGGAGCAGCCGAAATACTGCCAAACCCAAAATCGTCGTGCTCGTCCTCTTCGGGCTCCTCTTCTTCATCTCGAGCCTTGGCAGCCGGGCGGGAAGAACGGCGGGCGGGGGCAGAGCGGCGGGCAGGCTTTTCTTCGGGTTCTTCGTAGTCGTCGTCGGCGTAGTCTTCGTCTTCGTCGTAATCGTCGTAATCGTCGTCGGTATAGGGCTGGGCAAACTTCTTTACGTTATCCCATAAGCTCATTTCTGTATTTCCTCCTGTATATTTACATCTGGTGATGCGGCGTATCAGTAATGTCTCTCACCGAAAATCGCGGTGCCAATGCGGACCATGGTGCTGCCGCAGCGGATCGCATCCCGGTAGTCTCCGGACATGCCCATAGATAAGCAGTCCACCATGACATTATCCTTCTTTTTTGCCTGTATGTCAATATAAATTTGCCGCATTTTCAGAAAAAAATTTAGATTATCGCCGGGATTTACAGAGATTGGGGGAATTGCCATAAGCCCCCGGACGCATATGTTGGGAAAACTGTCAATTTTGTCCATTAGGGGAAGAATGTCTGCCGGGGCAAATCCGGTTTTTGCGGCCTCTTCGCCGATATTTATTTCCAAAAGAATGTTCTGATTCAGGCTTTGCCGGGCGGCTTCCTTCTGAACGGCCTCCAGAAGGTGCAGGCTTCCGACGCTCTGAATCAGGTCCACCTTGCCAACCACCTGCCGGACCTTGTTGGTCTGCAGGTGCCCGATAAAGTGAACCGGGGCGCCAACGTAGGCGTTTTCGGCCTGCTTTTGGACCAGCTCCTGGACCCGGTTTTCACCGCAGACATCCACCCCGGCGGCAATTGCCTGGCGGACGGCATCGGCATCATTCATTTTGGTGGCGGCGCAGAGCTTGATTTCCTTGGGGTCGCGGCCTGCTTCCCGGGCGGCCTCTTCCATGGAAGCGCGGATGGCGGCAACATTTTCGGCAATGGACATAGGGGTTCTCCTCTCTGTATCGTAACAATTTTGGGGCGCATAAAGAAATGCCCCCGGACGGCGAAGGCTCCGCTGCCGGGGGGCGGCCGGGAAAAGCCTTACGCCGTGGGCGTAGCAGCCTTCAGGGGCCGGATGGGTGCCAGGGTAGAAATGGCGTGCTTGTAGATCATCTGCTGTTTTCCGTCGGATACCAGCACCACTACAAAGCTGTCAAACCCCGTGATGATTCCCCGGAGCTGAAAGCCATTCATAAGAAACAGTGTGACGGGCACTTTTTCCCGGCGCACTTCCTTCAAAATGGCATCTTGCAGATTCATGGTTTCGTTCATATGTATACCCTCGTTTTCATGTATTCTTCCATCGAAGTACACATATGCTACCACGGTTCACTTGTCGAATTCCTGAATAATCTGTCGGGCGGACCGGAAAATTTCCTCCCCGGAGGTATGGGCCTCCCGGAAAATCCAGTGCATGGCCTTGTTCCGGCGGAACCAGGTGAGCTGCCGCTTGGCATACCTGCGGGATGACTGCCGGACGGAGTCCGCCGCGGCCTCTATGGTGCCCCGGCCCTCCAGAGCGTCTACAAATTCCTTGTAGCCAATGGCCTGCATGGCGGTGGCGCTTTCCGGAATGCCGCTATCCAAGAGCCCCCGGATTTCTTCAATCAGGCCCATTTCCAGCATTTGGGTCACCCGCAGGTCGATGCGGCTGTAGAGCTGCTGCCGATCCCTGTAGTCCAGCCCCAGCCACAGAGGCGTGAATCTGGGGGGAAGAAGCTGGGTTTTCCGGTTGTGTTCCGTTATGGTTTCCCCGGTTTCCAGATATACTTCCAGGGCCCGCAGGAGCCGCTTCCGGTCGTGAATGCGCTCCGCCGCCTCCGGGTCGATGGAGCGGAGCCAGGCCTGCATGGCCTCCATTCCCTGGGCATCCGCCCGGGCCTCCAGCTGTTCCCGGACCCCGGTGGAGGGGAAGGGGGCAAAATCGTTGCCTTTGATCAGGGAATCCATGTAGAGCCCGGTGCCTCCGGCAATGATGGCAGTCTTTCCCCGGGCCACAATGTCCTCTACAATGGGGGCAGCCTGGGCGCAATATCTGGAAACGGAAAAGTCTTCGGTGGGCTCGGCCACATCGATCATGTGGTGGGGGATGCCCTGCATTTCGGCTTGGCTGGGTTTGGCGGTGCCAATGTTCATGCGCCTATATACCTGCATGGAGTCACAGGAGACCACCTCACCGCTTAATTCTTTGGCAAGCTCAACGGCCAGCGCGGTTTTCCCGGAGGCGGTAGGGCCTGCCAGGCAGATAATGGGGTTCATAAGCGGCGCTCCTTCCTTTGCTGCAGTTTCAGAAGCCTGGGGCGGTTGTAGCGCTGCATGACGGCAAAACAGCCATCAAGGAGCGCTGCAAGGACAGAGGTGATCCAGAACGCGGCCGGCGCCCCATATTTGGGAATGGCCAGTACCGGAAGAAAGCTCAGGACCATGATGATCTCGTGGGTAATTTCGGAAATGCAGGTGGCGTGGATGATTTCTCCCGGAGTGCGGATTTTCGGGTCAAAATCACCGGGGCGATAGGTGGGCATTTTGTTTTTCCAGCGCCGGACCTTTAAACGCCGGTACAGCGCGGCCTCCCAGGGCTGCTCCCGGAACCAGGCGGCATTTTCTCCCCGGCTGGGGAAGAAAATCCGGCCAAGCCAGCCTACCAGCAGCCGCAGGGCAAAATGATAAAAGGTTGTGCCGAAGGTGATTGCCAGGGTCAGGCAGGGAAGAAAGGCGAAGAACAGAGTCAGAAGACCCGCACAGACGGTCATGCCGTAGAGAAGCAGTCGAAATTTACGATTCATTGTTCTTTCCTCCAATCGCTTCGGGGGACACTTATGTTCTCCGGAACTGCTTTTCCAGCTGCTTTTTGCTCAGTGTCACGCAGATGGGCCGCCCGTGGGGGCAGTATTTGAGGCTTTCCCGGCTCATGACCTGCTTGACGATTTCTAAGAGCTCCCGGTCGTCGTTGATCCAGTCGGCCTTAATGGCGGCCTTACAGGCCACGGTGTGGAGCATCTCGTCCCGCACCGTATCCGGGGCGGTGGCTTTGCCCTTTAATAGGTTGTCCGCCAGCTCTTCAACGGCCTCTTTGGCGGAGTCGGGGGTCAGGTCCATGGGAATCTGCCGCAGGAGAACGGTATTTTCCCCGAACTCCTCCAGTTCAAAACCCAGGCTTTCCATCATGGCTGTGTTTGCCATAAGACTGGAAGCCTCCCTGGGCTCCAGCCGTACCGCAATGGGGGTGAGAAGACTTTGGCCCACAATGGCCTCCTGGTTGGCCTTCAGCTTATCAAACAGAATGCGTTCATGGGCGGCGTGCTTATCTATGAGGAAGGCTTCCTCCCCTTGCTCTACCAGAATATAGGTCCGGTACAGTTCCCCCACCATCCGCCATTGGGTTTCCTTGGGCATGGGGATGGTTTGCTGTTCCGGCGCTTCCTCTTTGGGTTCCGGGAGGACCGGAGGCATTTCCTTTTTGGGGGCCGGGGGCACTTCCTTCTGGGGCTCCTTCTTGGGGGACGACACCACTCCGCCGGAGGGCACATACACCGGGGAGTGGAGTACCGGCTTGCTTTCCGGCAGCTTTTCTGCCGCAGCCCGGGCCTTTTGGGGCTCCGGCTTGGGGGCTTCCCGGACCGCCTGGGAGAAGGACTTGTATTCCTCTGGGGTCATGGTCCGGAAGAAATCCTTTTTGGGGGCAGCGGGCTTGACTTCCTGCTTCGGCGGAAGACTCGGCGCCTTTTGGGGCTCCGGGGCGGCCTGAACCCTGGGCTGGGGAAATTTCACTTCCGGCCGGTCCGGGGCCTGGTTCAGGGCCCCCAGAACGCCATAGTGGACGCAGTCAAAGACCGCCTTTTCGTTTAAAAACTTGACCTCTGTTTTGGCCGGGTGCACATTTACATCCACCGCGGCGGCGGGAATTTCCAGGCACAAAACGCAGGTGGGAAATTTGCCTACCATCAGCTGGTTCCGGTAGGCCTCCTCCAGGGCGGTAATCAAAAGCCTGGACTTTACCGGCCGATGGTTTACAAAAAAGGTCTGCAAATTTCGGCTGGGCCGGGCATCGGTGGGCTTGCATACAAAGCCTGTGAGCTTGTATTTTTCCCACTGGCTGTTTACCGGCACCATTCCGGCGGAGTCACGGCCATATACGGTGTATACCGCGGCCTTCAGGTCCCCGGTACCGGGGGTGGAGAGGACGGGCTTTCCGTCCCGGATCAGCTGGATGGCACATTCCGGGTGGGCCAGGGCCTGCAGCTGCACCGCCGCCGTTACCCGGGAGCCCTCTACCGTATCGGCCTTCATAAACTTCATCCGGGCGGGGGTATTGAAGAACAGATCCCGGACAATAATGGTGGTGCCGTCGGGGCACCCGGCCTCGGATTCTTCCATAATTTGGCCCCCTTCCAGATGGAGGCTGACGCCGGTGAGGCTATCCGGCGTTTTTGTCATCAGGTCAATGCGGCTGACGGAGGCAATGGCTGCCAAGGCCTCCCCCCGGAAGCCCATGGTGCCGATGGCTGCCAGGTCCTCGGCGGTACGGAGTTTGGAGGTGGCGTGGCGCAGGAAAGCGGTGCGGGCGTCCTCGGCGTTCATGCCGCAGCCGTTGTCCGTCACCCGCAGAAAGGTCATACCGCCGTTGCGGATTTCGATGGTGATTTTGGTGGCCCCGGCATCTACGGCGTTTTCCAATAGCTCCTTGGCAACGCTGCCGGGCCGTTCCACCACCTCACCGGCGGCAATCAGATTGGCAATATGGGGGGATAGTTGAATGATTTTTGGCATAGGCTTACCTCAGCTGGTTGATGCTGTACAGGTTAATGAGAGCGTGCATCAGAATGGGGCCGCAGATGCTTCCGCTTTTTACATAACACCAGGCCAGGCACAGCCCGGCGGGCAGATATTGCAGAAAGGCCAGAGTCATCTGTAACGGTGTGTATACCCCCAGATAGCTTATAATATGGACAATGGAAAAGGCGAACATAGAGACCAGGTAGGCAACGATGGGACCGGTCCGCCAGAGATTCCGGAAGAGAAGCCCCCGATATACGCATTCCTCCGTAATGGGAGCAAAAATTACGGTGCCAAGGACCATGAAATAATAGCCGCTCTGGGCCATACCGGCAATGGAAGCATCGTTTTGATTGACATAACTTGGGTCCAACAACTGAATGGCCCAGGTTAGTATATAAAAGCTGGCCCAGTAGGCTGCCAGGCCCAGCACTACCCCCTGCACCAGCTCCGCCGGGTGGCTTTTGGCCTGCCTGAAGGCTCCGCCCAGAAACCGATGGTAAATCCAAAGGGTGGCCAGAAAGTTTAAAAGCAGGTAGGTGAAATTGACCTCTGCCTCGCCTGCGGGCTTTTTCAGCAGCCCGTTGAGAGAAAACAGCAGACTGGGCAGAACAATCATCTGAAAGGCATAATAGGACCATCCCACAATGGTCTCATCCCGCCGCAGGGTGGGCGGGGAAAGGGTTTGTTTGGACATAAGTTTTCTTTTTACTCCACCATCTTTCGCAGCTTATACAGTGCGTTCATGGCTTCAATGGGCGTCAGGGTTTCCACGTTCAGCTTTCGCAGCTCATCACATACTTGGTTTCCGGCCAGATCCAGCATACTTACCTGGTTGTCGGGTTCTTTGGCGGCAACAACTTGCTTGGGCCCTTCCGCTTCCAGCTCGGCCAGGATCTCCCTGGCCCGGGTAATGACGCTGTTCGGCAGGCCGGCCAGCTTGGCAACCTCGATGCCGTAGCTGTCGTCGGTGGCGCCGGGGACGATTTTCCGCAGGAAGATCATCTGGTCTCCCCGTTTCTTCACGGCGATGTTGTAGTTTTTTACATTGGGCAGCTTCTGTTCCATGGTGGACAGCTCATGGTAATGGGTGGCAAACAAGGTCTTTGCCCCCAGGTGCCTGGGGTTGGCGGCGAATTCCAGCACCGCCCGGGCGATACTCATGCCGTCGTAGGTAGAGGTACCCCGGCCGATCTCATCCAGGATGAGCAGGCTGCGGGAGGTGGCATATTTCAGAATGTTGGCAACCTCCGTCATTTCCACCATAAAGGTGGACTGGCCGGAAGCCAGGTCGTCGCTGGCGCCGATTCTGGTAAACACCCGGTCTACCAGGCCAATGCGGGCAGAGCGGGCGGGGACGAAGGAACCCATCTGGGCCATTAAAACAATCAGGGCCACCTGACGCATATAGGTGGATTTACCCGCCATATTGGGGCCGGTGATAATGGCCACCTGGTTGTTTTTGCCCCCCAGATTCGTATCGTTGGGTACAAACAGGCTGTCCTGCAGCATGGCTTCCACCACCGGGTGGCGGCCCCCTTCAATGTGAATTTCCGGCCCCAGGGTGACCTCCGGCTTGCAGTAGCCTCTTTGCACGGCCACATTGGCCAGGGAACATAATGTATCCGCGGCGGCTACGGCGGCGGCGGACTGCTGGACGGCAGGGGCCTGGGAAGCCAGGTCCTCCCGCAGCTTTTGGAAGATTTGGTATTCCAGGGCGGTCAGCCGATCCTTGGCGGTAAGCACCTGGGTTTCCAGCTCCTTCAGCTCCTGGGTGATGTAGCGCTCGCAGTTGGCCAGGGTCTGCTTGCGGATGTAGTTATCCGGTACCTGGCTCATAAAGGATTTGCTGACTTCGATATAATAGCCGAAGACCCGGTTAAAGCCCACCTTCAGGGTGCGGATACCGGTTTTCTCCCGCTCGCTGGACTCGATGGCTGCGATGGTGCCGGAGCCGCCCTCCATAATATCCCGGAGCCTGTCGGCGTTTTCGTCGGCACCCTTGCGGATGATGCCGCCCTCCCGGATGGTCAGGGGCGGTTCGTCTACAATGGTCTTTTCAATCCGGTCGGCCCAGCTTTCCAGGGGATCAATATCCACGGCAAGCCGCTGCAGGAGGCTGCTGTCGGCCCTTTGCAGCTGCTCCTTTACCTGGGGCAGGGCCCGTAAGCCCCGGGCAAGGGACAGCAGATCCCGGCAGTTGACGGTGCCGGTGACGATCCGTGTCATGACCCGCTCCAGATCGGTTACATCCCGCAGAGCCTCTTCCAGCTCACCCCGGACGATGGGGTCGTTGACGAGAGCCTCTACGGCCCCGTTCCGCCGGGTGATCTCTGCCGGGTCTAACAGAGGCTTTTCCAGCCAGGACCGGAGCATCCGGCCTCCCATGGCGGTATGGGTCTTATCCAGAACCCATAGCAGGGTACCCCGCTTTTCCTTGGCCCGCATGGTTTCCGTCAATTCCAAATTCCGGCGGGCATCCAGGTCCAGCTCCATAAAGCGGCCGGTGGTGTAGTATTGCAGCTCCCGGATATGGGCCAGGTCGTTTTTTTGCAGGGTGAGAAGGGTTTTTAACAGCGCACCGCTGGCCTGGGTGGCGGCTGGAAAGGAGGCCATACCAAGCTCCTGGACGGACTTTCCAAAGTGCTTTTGCAGCAGCTCTTCGGCGCTGTTCAGGTCAAAATCCTCGGCCTTTCCCTCGTCTACGCAGCAGTGGAGCCGCTGGAAAAGGACAGCGGAAATCTCCTCCGCCTGGGTCTCCTCCCCAAAGCGCAAAACCTCGCTGGGGGTAAACCTGCCCAATTCAGAGCACACGCTGCGCGCATCCACGCAGGTGGTGGAAAAGAAGGCGCCGGTGGACAGGTCACAAAAGGCAAGACCAAACCGGCCCCCCTGGGCGCAGATGCAGCCCATGTAGTTATTCTTGGATTCCTCCAGCATACAGCTTTCCGTTACCGTGCCAGGGGTGATGATCCGGGTGATGTCCCGCTCAACCAGGCCCTTGGCCGTAGCAGGGTCCTCCATCTGCTCGCAGACGGCTACCTTGTAGCCCTTCTGGACCAGGCGGGCAATATAGGCATCCACGCTGTGGTAGGGCACGCCGCACATGGGGGTCTGCTCCTCCTTGGGCTTGCTCCGGTCCCGGCTGGTCAGGGTCAGGTCCAGCTCCTTGGCGGCCAGAATGGCGTCCTCATTGAACATTTCATAGAAGTCGCCCAGACGGAAGAACAGGATGCAGTCCCCGTTTTGTTCCTTCATCTGCCGGTATTGCCGCTGCATAGGGGTCAGTTCGGTATTTGCCATAGCATTTCCTTATCTTTCTAAGGCGCATTCTCCCGTCAGGCTCCAGGTGGTAGCCCCGGTGATGCGCAAATTTGTATAGGTGCCGATGAGGCACTCCGGCCCCTGGAAGCGGACCAGACGGCCGCCTTCGGTCCGGGCGGTGAGATTGTCCTTGTCCTGCCCGTCTACCAGGCAGCGGAAGGTCTTGCCGATGTAAGAGGCGTGAATTTCTTCAGAGATGGCGTTCTGGCAGGCGCAGAGCTTGTCAAACCGGCGGTTTTTCTCCTCCTTGGGGGTGGGGTCCTCCATCTTGGCTGCCGGGGTGCCAGTGCGGGGGGAGAAGATAAAGGTAAAGAGACTGTCGTAGCGGACCTGCCGGATGAGGGAAATGGTTTCTTCGAATTCCTCCTCGGTCTCCCCGGGAAAGCCCACGATCACATCGCTGGTCAGCACCAGATCGGGCATAACGGACTTGGCGTAATTCACCTTCTCCAGGTAGGTTTCCCGGTCATAATGCCGATTCATTGCCTTTAGTACCCGGGAAGAGCCGGACTGGAAGGGAAGATGCAGCTGCTTGGCAATCTTCGGATATTTTGCCATGGTGTCAAAAAGCTTTGTAGAGGCATCTCTGGGATGGCTGGTCATAAAGCGGATGAGAAAATCTCCGGGCAGCTCCGCAATTCGGGCCAGGAGGTCCGCAAAGTCCACGCCGCAGTCCAGGTCCTTGCCGTAGGAGTTTACGTTCTGGCCCAAGAGGGTAATTTCCTTGCAGCCGCCCTCAATCAGCTGGCGGCACTCTTCCAGAATGGCCTCCGGCTGGCGGCTCCGCTCCCGGCCCCGGACATAGGGCACGATGCAGTAGGTGCAGAAATTGTTGCAGCCGTACATAATGGATACCCAGGCCTTCAGGGAAGAATCCCGCACCTGGGGGATGCCCTCGGCAATGGAACCGGCCTCGTCCGCAATATAGAACTGCCGCTTCTTCTTGGTCAATACATTATATAGTATCTCCGGAAACTGCCACAGGTGATGGGTGGAAAATACCCCGTCCACATAGGGGTAGCTGTTTTTGATCCGGTCCGATACCTTGGTTTCCCCGGCCATACAGCCGCACAGAAAGATCTTTTGCTCCGGGTGGCGGCGCTTGGTGTGGGTCAGCGCCCCCAGGTTGCCGAACACCCGCTGCTCGGCGTGCTCCCGGATGGAGCAGGTGTTCAT
>CAKTHQ010000013.1 GCA_934565415.1 uncultured Oscillospiraceae bacterium | reverse complement strand
CTGTTCCTGGTGGTCAAGGGCATGCAGGATAAGCAGATGGACGTGCTGAACGCCATCAAGATGTTCGCCGACGAGGGCCTGAAGTCCACCGGCGGTCTGTCCAACAACTCCAACGGCGCACCCAAGACTCTGCGGCCCATCATGGACTCCGCTCTGGTCGCCATGGCTATGATGCAGGGCCTGACCTCCGCCATTGTCAACCCCTGCGACCTGCGGCTGATGGAAACCATCAAGTCCTGCGACATCTTCAAGAATCACGTTCTGTACTCCGACTCCTACCTGGAGCTGTAAGAACCGGTTCCAATCCAAACTTTCCCGGCGGGGGAGGGATCTCCCTCCCCCGCCTTCGTTTTTTTGGATGGCAGTGGGGACGGGGAAAAGCACCGCAGTACCTGAGGAGGGCCGTTCCCCGCGCCCACTGCTATCGCAAAACGATAGTAAAAATTAGGAGGGAATTAACATGAGTGTATTAACCGATCTGATCTACGGTGGTTCCAACGCGGTTGCCGGTCTGACCGAAAACGCGGTGAACAATGCCATCGCCAAGTACGGCGCAGATAAGGAAATTGCGTTCCCGGATACTGCCTATTTCTTCCCCACCATTTATGCCGCTACCGGCGTAAAGGTCAAGACCCTGGGGGACCTGCCTGCCTGCGTAGGGGTTCTCAAGAGCCTCATCACCAACCAGGAGGACCTGGGCCAGGCGCTGAACGCCGGCCTTGCTACCGCTGTGGGTGCCGAGATTATCGAGGGCCTCAAGTATGTAGACGGTGCCAATCCCTACGAAAATGATTCCGGTATCGGTTTCGTTCCCGATCCCATTATCCGTTCTTTGGGCGTGCCCCTGGTTACCGGCGATATTCCCGGTGTAGCCGTTGTGCTGGGCAAGGCCGAGAACCCCGCCGATGTGGTGAAGGTGGTTAAGGACTACCAGTCCAAGGGCATTATGACCTTCATGGTGGGCGACTGCATTGAGCAGTGTGCCGAGGGCGGCGTGAAGATGGGTCTGGAGCTCCGTGTGATCCCTCTGGGCCATGATGTGACCGCCGTTATCCATGTGGTCACCGTGGCCATCCGTGCCGCTCTGATCTTCGGCAATGTGCAGCCCGGCAACCTGGCAGAGCTGCTGAAATACACTAAGGAGCGTGTGCCCGCCTTCGTCAATACCTTCGGCGCCATTGACTCCGTGGTCGTTTCCGCCGGTGCCGGCGCCATCGCCCTGGGCTTCCCCGTGGTGGTGGATGTGGACCTGGGCGAAAACCAGGTGCCCGGCGCTCTGGAGTCCGTTACCGACCATAACGAGACCGTCAAGAAGTCCCTGGAGCTGCGGAACATCAAGATCAAGGTGAAGGAGCTGCCCATCCCCGTGGCCTTTGCCGCCGCTTTCGAGGGTGAAATCATCCGGAAGGCCGATATGCACAACGAAATGTGGTCTGCCAAGAACCCCACCGCCGAGCTGGTGCTGATGAAGGATGCCAGCGAGGTGGAGGATCATAAGATCAACATCATCGGCAAGGACCTGGACGAGGCCAAGGACCTGGCCCTGGTTACCTTTGTTGAGGTTGCCGGTAAGAAGATGCAGCCGGACTTCGAGTCCGTCATCGAGCGGAAGTTCCACGCCTGGTACAACTACATGGAAGGCGTGATGCACACCGGCCAGCGGAACCAGGTTCGTGTCCGTGTCAGCAACGCCGCTTACGATGCCGGCCTGCGGCTGAAGGATTTTGCCGAAGTGCTGTATGTGATGATTATGGACGAGTTCGACGCCGTTGTGGACAAGTGCCAGGTGACCCTGATTACCGACCCCGAGGCCGCCGCCAAGTTCCGTGACGAGGTGGCTATGCCCCGGTACGATGCCCGTGACGACCGTCTGGCTTCCATGACCGACGAGGCCGTGGACCGCTACTATACCTGCATCCTGTGCCAGTCCTTCGCCCCTGCCCACTGCTGCGTGGTTACCCCCGAGCGTCTGGGCCTGTGCGGCGCCGTGTCCTGGCTGGATGCCAAGGCCACCAATGAGCTGAACCCCAACGGCCCCTGCCAGCCCATCTTCAAGGAGGGCTGCCTGGACGAGCGTACCGGCCGGTATGAATCCGTCAACAAGGCCATTGCCGAGGCCACCCATGGCGCGGTAGAGAATGTGACCCTGTACTCCCTGCTGGAGGACCCCATGACCTCCTGCGGCTGCTTCGAGTGCATCTGCGGCATTGAGCCTGTATCCAACGGTGTGATTATCGTCAACCGGGAATACAAGGGCATGACCCCTGCCGGTATGACCTTCGGTGAGCTGGCCTCCTGCACCGGCGGCGGCGTTCAGACCCCCGGCTACATGGGCCACGGCCGTCACTTCATCTCCTCCAAGAAGTTCTGCTACGCCGAAGGCGGCATCGAGCGGATTGTCTGGATGCCCAAGGAGCTGAAGGACGATGTGGCAGAGCGGCTGAACAAGACCGCCAAGGAGCTCTACGGCATCGACAACTTCACCGACATGATTGCCGACGAGACCGTCACCACCGACTGCGAGGAGCTGCTGAACTGGCTGACCGAGAAGGAACACCCGGTCCTGGGCATGGAGCCTCTGATGTAATTTCCGATTCCTGCTTTTCCCGGAAGCTTCGGCTTCCGGGAATTTTTGCGCGACAGGGCCTGCGGCGGTTCCATATCCTGGGGAATACCCCCTTTTTAAAAGAATTTGTGTTGTAAATAATGGGAAAATGTGATATAAGAGAAGCAAATATTTATGCGACTAAATTTTCCGGACAGGATGGTATCCCAATATGAAACTGCGTTGTAAACAGACCTGTATATACTTCCTTTTGGGGCTGCTTGCCTATGTTACCGCCTGCAGCTTTTACTTCTGCGCACTCTCTTTTTCGGTGGAGTCGGAACCGCTCCGCCTTCTGCTGCCGCTGCACGGTGGAAGTCTGGTTCATAAAACCGCTTTTTCCATGATGTTTCTTCTGCTTTTTGGCCTTTATCAGAGCGCTTTCAAGCAAAGGCAGCCCATCTGCCTTCCGGATGTTTTGCTCAGCCTGTTCTATGCGCTGTTCCTGCAAATCGGCTTCAGCAAGCAGGGGGATGGGTTTGCCGCGGCGCATACCATCGGCTTTTTTGGCCTTCTTACGATGCTGCTTTCCTTTGCCTGCGTTTTTTATTGCATCATTGAGTGGCTCCACCGGCATCTGGATCTACTGACCCCTGGCCCAAATGCACTTTCCGAAAAGGACTCCGGGTTCCCCCGTTTTGCGCTGCCGTGCTTCTTTTTTGTATGCTGGGTTCCTTTTTCCCTGTGCGGCTACCCCGGAAGCGTGGGCCTGGATACGTTTAACCAGCTCCGCCAGATGTGGGGAGAGCTGCCGCTTTCCAACAACAATCCGCTTCTGGATACCTTTGTGTATGGGATTCTCTACAAAATCGGCTATTTCCTGGGCCATTCCGGAAATGCCGGCATCGGTTTTATCACCATTCTCCAGCTGATTTTATATGTTTTCTCCTTTACATATTGCATCCGGACAATCTGCCGCATTACCGGTTCCCGCTTCTGGGCTCTTGCGCTGGCCCTGTTTTTTGGCATCAACCCGGTTTACGGAGCGCTTCCGCAAGTCGTTATCAAGGATACGCTGCACGCGGTCGTTCTGCTTGTTTATTTTTCGTATTTGCTTCGGATGCTCTATCTTCCGGCCGAAAAGCATTCGCTCGGGAAGTTTTCGATTCTGTTCCTGCTGTCCGCCTTAACCAGGAAAGCGGCCTTTTCCTATGTTTTCCTGGCGGCCGTTACCCTGTGGCTGCTGCTTCGCAGGAAGCAGGACGGCAAAGGGCTGCTTTGTGCCATCGGCCTGGCTGTCCTTTGTTTCCTGTGCATTGAAAATCTGGTATATCCCGCCCTGGGGGCCGAAGAAGCACCCAGCGTGGAACTGTTTTCCGTTCCGCTGCAGGGCGTTGCCTACATAACCATCCGTCATGCCCAGGATATGCCGGAGGCGCTGTTGGCCGCTGCCGACCGTGTGATCGGCCTTGAGGACATCTATCGCTGCTATTCCCCGGAGACATCGGATTTTATAAAGGGGGCCTTTAAGGGGCAGGACAGGGAGCTCCTCAGCCTGTATTTCTCCCTGGTCCGCCGGTATCCGCTGGATGCCCTGAAGGCGATTGTTGACTGCTCCTGGAAATATTTCTCTCCCTTTGCCAGTGTACAGGGCTCCTTCCGCCTTTACATTATGGATACCACGCCGTACGGGAAAAATATTTTCCACCAATTCCCAACACTTTGCAGCCGGATCAAAGCATATACCCAGTTCTGGTCCGACTCTGCGCTCCTTGCGCCCTTGGTTGTTACCGGTACCTATGCCTGGATGCTCCTGTTCACACTGACCAGGGTTTTGCGCAAAAAATGCTTCCAACCGCTGGTGCTTTTTGTTCCGCTGCTTACGCTTTTGGTTGGGCTTCCGTTTACCCCTGTAAATGGCGACTGCCGCTATGGGCTTCCCTTAATTGTGGGCGCGCCGGTTCTTTTCGCGTTGGTCTGCGGGTCTTCCGAAAGTGCCGGATAGTCCCCGATTTGCATGGCGAACAGTTGGCGGCTATCGCGGGTCAGAGCCCCTGCGTTTATCCCGGAAAGCAGGGCCCCTGACCGGATATAAAGATTTATCCGATAAAAAAATACTGATTTCTCTGGACATTTCCGGGGAAGCATGGTATACTTTATCATAAAAGAATAACGAAGAAAGAAGGTAACATCCATGCCCAAGGTCGTATTTGATATCGAAGGCGGAAAGCCCGTTACCGCCGAATGCAACGTGGGGGATAATCTGCTGGAACTGGCAAGGCGGGCCAATGTGGCCATTGATGCGCCCTGCTCCGGCAACGGCTCCTGCGGCAAATGCCGGGTGAAGCTGACGGCCGGAAGCTTAGACAGCATCCAGACCCGGCATATTTCCGATGAGGAGTATGCCGAAGGCTGGCGTCTGAGCTGCTCTTCCAAGGTAGCGGGGGACTGCACCGTGTTTGTGCCGGACATTGCCTCTGCCTACCAGTCCCGGATGAAGACTGCAGACCTGTCCTCCCCCAAGGAGGTGGCCATTTTTGAAAAGGCCCAGCAGGACCTGAAGGCCAGCGGCATCCAGTTTACCAACAGCTACCGTAAGGCGGTGCTTACCATGACGGAGCCCAGCCTGGACGACACCATGCCGGACAACGAGCGGCTGACCTGGGCCATTGAAGAGGCCCTGGGAGTGGAGAAGGTGAAGATTCCCCACACGGTTATGGTCCGCATGGCAACGGTACTGCGGGAGAATGCCTTCCATGTCTGCGTCAAGGGCCGCCTGGAAGGGGATACCTTTACCTGTATGGAAATCTGCGGCCCGGAGGACACCGGCATTTACGGCTGTGCCATCGACATCGGCACCACCACCGTGACCATGGTTATGACGGACCTGGAAACCGGCAAGATTCTGGCCAAGGGCTCCTCCGGCAACGGCCAGATCCGCTACGGCGCGGATGTGATCAACCGGATCATTGAGCAGGGCAAGCCCGGGGGCAAAAAGAAGCTCCAGGATGCCATCATCAAGGAGACCCTGACCCCCATTATGGCCGGGCTGTGCAAGTCCGCGAATCTGAACCCCAGAAGCATCCTTTCCCTGTGTGTGGGCGCCAATACCACCATGAACCATTTGTTTGTAGGCGTGGATGCCCAGTCCGTGCGGATGGAGCCCTATATCCCCAGTTTCTTCCATTGGGGCGACCTGCTGGCCGGAGATGTAAAGCTCCCTGCCAACCCCCTGGCGGAGGTCCGGATTGCCCCCAATATCGGCTCTTATGTAGGCGGCGACATCACCGCCGGTACCCTGGCCTCCGGCATCTGGGACCGGGACGAAATGAGCCTGTTCATCGACCTGGGCACCAACGGCGAAATTGTCTTCGGCAACCGGGATTTCCTCATGAGCTGTGCCTGCTCTGCCGGTCCTGCCTTTGAGGGCGGCGATATTTCCTGCGGTATGCGTGCCACCGACGGGGCCATCGAAGCCTGTACCATCGACAAAAACACCATGGAGCCTACCCTGACCGTCGTCGGTGACCCGGGGCAGAAACCCGTGGGTATCTGCGGTTCCGGCATCATCGACATTATCTCCGAGCTGTTCCGCTGCGGCATCATCAATGCCAAGGGCCTGTTTGTAAAGGAAGGCACCCGTATTCGCCGGGATCACCACGGCATGGGCCGCTATGTGCTGGCTGAGCCCCACGAAAGCGAAACCGAGCGGGAAATTTCCATCAACGAGGTGGACATCGATAACTTCATCCGGGCCAAGGGCGCCATCTTCTCTGCCATCGATACCCTTTTGAAGAGCGTGGACATGACCGTGGACGGCATCGATGATGTGTATGTCGCCGGCGGCATCGGCTCCGGCATCAACATGGGCAATGCCGTGAACATCGGTATGTTCCCGGATGTGCCCCTGGAAAAGTTCCATTACATCGGCAACTCCTCCCTGACCGGCGCCTACGCTATGGTCATGAGCGACGGGGCCAATGCCAAAACCGCCGAGGTGGCCTCCAACATGACCTATCTGGAGCTCAGCACCCATCCCGGCTATATGGATGCCTTTGTGGCGGCCTGCTTCATCCCCCATACCGATTCCCGGCTGTTCCCCCACAGCGTACAGGAGGCTTAAACCATTGGAAATTGAAAACCACAAGGAAGAGGTGCCCTTTGCCCATTACGAAGCCCTCTTCCATGATCTGGACCCGGCGGCGGTGCCGGAACGGCTGCCGGATGTGACCTTTGAAAACGGAGCCTTCCGGGTGACCCTGCTGGGCAGAACCTTTGCCATTTCTCACCCGGGCTGTGAATTTACCGCTCTGGACGGCGGCCAGCTCCCGCCCCTTCCTACAAGGACTTTTTTGCTGCGGTATCTTTTGGAGAGTAAGGCCGTTCCCTTTGGCGGCACCTGGAAGACCTTCCGGGAAATGCCCTGGGGGGAAATGTACATCAAGCCCTATACGGGCCGGGTCCTGACCCGGGCTGCCTTTACCTTCGGTACCCGGGTGGAGGCTTTCCGGGCCGCCGCCGAAAAGATGGGGGCCGTGAAGCTCCCCCACGGGGACGCAGGGTTCCTCTTCGATCTGATAGGTCCCTACCAGATGCAAATTTTGGTATGGGAAGGGGACGATGAGTTCCCGCCCAATGCCCAGGTGCTCTACTCCGACAACTTCTCCGACGGCTTTGCCGCCGAGGACCGGGTGGTGGCGGGGGACATTCTCATCAGCACCGTCAAAGCGAATATGTGAGCCTTGGGGCTGCCGCAAATTGCATTTTGCGGCAGCCTCCTTTTTGGCAAAGGAATTCGGCAATTTGTCATCTTTCTATTTGACTCCAACTCCAACCTCTGGTAGAATAGTTCCAATGTCTTGGAGAGGATGTGAGTGGGTTGGCAAAGCCTTTTTCTCTGGGGATCCTGGTAGGACGGTTTCAGGTGGTCCATGCAGGGCATGAGCAGATGATCCAAACGGCGGTTTCCCTGTGCGACCGGGTGGGGCTCTTTATCGGCTCCTCCCAGGAAAGCGGTACCAGCAAAAATCCGTTTCCCTACGCGCTCCGCAAAAAGCTATTGACCAACCTCTTCGGGGACAGAGTGGAAATTTACCCCCTGCCGGATATCGGCGTGGGAAATACCACTGCCTGGGGGGATTATGTGCTGGAAAATGTGCAAAAGCGGTTTGGAAGGCTTCCGGATCTGCTGGTTTCCGGTAAGGAATCCCGGCGCCTGGATTGGTTCGACTCTGCCCGGGGCGTGGGCATTGCGGAGCTGTATATCCCGAAAACCGTCGAAATATCCGCCTCCCGGATGCGGGCCTTCCTGCTGGCGGACGACAGGCAGCAGTGGGAATCTTATGTAAACCCTAAAAACCATTGCCTGTATCCCGTTCTCCGGGAGCTGGCAATGGCATCCAAGGACAATCAGCAGACCCAAAGTATATAATAAAAGAGGCTATTTTTATGTTACTGGAACCTATTGTCACTTCGCTCCTGGATACGGACCTTTACAAGTTCAACATGGATCAGGTGATCTTCCACAAGCACACGGACCTCATCGGCGAATACTGCTTTAAGTGTCGGAACGAGGGGATTGTGTTCACCCGGGAAATGCTAAGTGAGATCAATTCCCAGATTGACCACCTGTGCTCCCTGCGTTTTACCAAGCAGGAGCTCAATTACCTCCGGTCCATCCGGTTTATCAAGCGGGACTATGTGGAGTTTCTGCGGCTGTGGCATCCCATCCGGGAGTATGTCCACACCGGCCTGACGGAAAATGGGGAGCTGATTCTGACGGTGACGGGCCCCATGTTCTCCGCCATGCAGTTTGAAATCTATCTGCTGGAAATCGTCAACGAGGTCTATTTCCGGATGCACTACGACTATGCCGTCCTGGAAGCCTCTGCCCGGGAGAAGCTGGAGCAGAAGATTGAGGACTTCAATTCCGGCAAATATACCTTCTCCTTTGCGGAGTTCGGCTGCCGGAGAAGACTGTCCCGGGCCTGGCAGGACGAGGTGGTCCGGCGGCTTTCTCAGGAAACCAAAAACTGCGGCGGTACCTCCAATGTGTATCTGGCCATGAAATATAACCTGACTCCCATCGGCACCTATGCCCATGAGTTCGTCCAGATGTATCAGGGCATTGATTCCATCCCCCTGGCCTACACCAATCACTACGCTATGGCCGACTGGTACGACGAGTACCGGGGGGACAACGGCACCGCCCTGACGGATACCATCACTACGGACCTGTTTTTGTACGATTTCGACCGGTCTATGGTGAACAACTACTCCGGCGTGCGGCACGACAGCGGGGACCCCTACGAGTGGGGCGAAAAGATGATTCGCCATTTCCGGAAGTACGGCGTGGACCCCAGAACCAAGGTGCTGCTCTTCAGCGACAGCCTGGATTTTGACCATGCCCAGAAGCTCTACGACTACTTTAAGGACCGCGCCCGGGTGTCCTTCGGCATCGGCACCTTTGTTACCAACGACACCTGCGAGCAGGCCCTGAACATCGTCATCAAGCTGCAATATGTCAACGGCCGTCCCGTGGCCAAGCTCTCCGATGCCCATGGCAAGGAGATGTGCCAGGACGACGAATACCTGTCCTATCTGAAGCGCTCCGTGGCCTTCCGGCTGGATAGAGAGAAAGAAACACAGGAGAAACTGCAATGAAGGTAACCTTTCTCGGCACCGGCTGCGCCCTGGTGCTGAAGCGCTATAACACCTGCTTCCTGCTGGAAGAGGGGGACAGGAAGCTATTGGTAGATGCCGGCGGCGGAAACGAAATTCTGGTCCGGCTGGATAAGCTGGGGGTCCCCGTCACCGCCCTGGGCGGTATGTATGTGACCCACAGCCACAGTGACCACATTCTGGGCACTCCCTGGGTGATCCGGGCGGTGGCCACTGCTATGGCGGAGCAGGGCTACACCGGCACCTTTACCGTGGCGGCCTGCAAGGAAACCCTCAGCGATGTGCGCACCATCTGCGAAATGATTCTGGGCAGAAAGCTGACCCGCTACTTTGACAGCCAGATTCTTTTCCGGGAGGTTTCCGACGGGGAAATGTTGGACCTGGCGGGGTTCCGGATCACCGCCTTCGATATTGGTTCCAAGAAGATGAAGCAGTTCGGCTTTCTGCTGGAGCTAACCGATGGGGAAAAGCTGTGCTTTGCCGGGGATGAGCCGGTCAAGCCCACGACGGAAAGGTATGCCAAAGGGGCAAAGTGGCTTTTCAGCGAGGCCTACTGCCTGTATGCCGACCGGGAAATCTACAAGCCCTACGAGCGCAGCCATGTAACCAGCCTGGATGCCGGGAACCTGGCAAAGGATATGAATGTGAAAAACATGGTCATCTACCACACCGAGGACTACGGCCCCGAGCGCCGGGAGAAGATGACCCAGGAAGCCGCCTCTGTCTACTCCGGCAACATCTTCGTCCCGGAGGATATGGAGACCATTGAGCTGTAAGGAGCCCATATGAAAGAATGTACAGAAAGCTTTTGCCCCCTGGATCATGTGTCTATTGATGTGAAGGAGATTGCCCCCATGGAAGCATTTTTCCGGGAGGTTTTCGGCATGACCCCGGTGCGGCAGAAGGAGGAGCAGGGCTCCGTCACCAACCTTTGGCTGGACGGCGGTATTCAGCTGCGGAAGGTGGACCGTCATGCCAAAGACTGCGGCCGCATCGAGCACCTGGCCTTCGCCTGCAAGGATGTAGACCAGCTCCTTTCCCGGGCCGCCCGCTTCGGTGCCAGGTCCATAAGCGGCAAGGGCCGCCACTGGTTTGAGGCCTTCGGCATCTATTTTGAGATGAAGGTGCGGTAAAATATAGAAACCTCCTTTGATACATGGTTCATTCCATACATCAAAGGAGGCTTTTTACACACTTTTGGGGCTATTCTGAAAGAAGTATTCCCTTGGCGTGCGCGGAAGAAAATCATCTCCGCCCAGCGATTTCACATGGCGGAAAGCCATATTTCTTACCGCGCAGGCGGTATTTCACCCGCCCAAAGGGCGGATTTCATTGCAACTCATCCCCACAGCCCGTCGGGGTATTTTCCCTCCCTGGTCATATCGGCCAGGGCCTTGACAACCATTGGCTTATCGGCGGCATAGGTGACGCCGTGCCACTTGTCCGGGGAGTAGAGCATCTTCACCGTGGCCTTGCCCTCGGTGAGTAAGGCCGTGACGGTGGAGGGCAGGAAGTATTCCCCCTTCATGGGGTTCTGGGCCAGGGCTTTGTCCAAAAAGGCGGGGAAGCGGCGGATGCTTTCTTCCGCAAAGCTTCTGGTAAAGCCCCACATATTCATGGAGACGGTGGCTTTGGCGGAAACATCCGTCCAGGTGCTGCCCCCGTCCTCCGTGTAGTGGATGCCGCCGGGATACTGCTCGATGCGGGTCCGCTCGATGACGGCATCCAGGAAGCCATCCTCGGTAACCTGGCACACGCCCCGGGCAACGGAGCCGTTGTCGGTAACGGTTTTGCCCAGCTCATAGCCTACCATACAGTAGCGGTACTTGTCGTCGTCATGGTGGGTGCTCAGATAGCCGTAAATTTCCCGGAAAGCGGCCTTGCCGTAGTAGTCGTCGGCATTGATGACGGCAAAGGGGGCGCTGCCAATGGCTTCCGCAGCGCAGCAAACTGCATGGCAGGTGCCCCAGGGCTTGGTACGGCCCTCGGGGACGGTGTACCCTTGGGGCAGCTTCTCCAGCTCCTGGAAGGCGTAGCGGATTTCCATGGGGGCGTGCTTCAGGCGGGCACCTACGGTTTCCATAAAGTCCTTTTCGATGGCCTTTTTGATGATAATTACAGCGGTTTCGAACCCGGCCTCGTGGGCATCATACAGGGAATAGTCCAGAATGGCTTCGCCGTGGCTGCCTACGGGGTCGATTTGCTTCAGTCCGCCATATCGGCTGCCCATACCGGCGGCCATGACGACAAGAACGGGTTTTTCCATTTTTTGATACTCCTCTTCAACAATGTTTTTCATGTCTTCCCATTTTTCTTCCATACGCTGCACCAGCCGGAATTGGGTCCGGGCCCGGTCCAGGTTGTGGGCAGGCCTGGAAATGCCAAAATAGTGATCTCCGTCCAGGTAGTCCGTCAGGAACCGGACGCCGCATTCCAGGGTCATGACCAGGGCCCCCAGGGGCAGGGCCTCCCGCTCGGCCTGGGTCAGCCCCGGGCAGGCCTTCAAAAAGCCCTTTACAAAGGTACGGTACAGGTCCAGGTTCAGGTCCATTTTCCGGAAATCCACCTCGTCCTCCGCCGCTGTAGCGGCGCCAAAGCGGATGGAATCTCCAAAGTCGTAGGCGCTGAGGCCGGGCATGGTGGTATCCAGATCAATGACGCACAGGGGAGCGTGGGTTTGCGCATCCAGCATAACGTTATTGAGCTTGGTGTCGTTATGGGTTACCCGCAGGGGCAGAATACCGCTTTTCAGCTGCTCTGTCAGGCTCCCGCCCACTGCCTCGTGGTCCAGGGCAAAGGCGATTTCCCTTTGGGCGCCGCAGACTCTTCCCATAGGGTCCCGGGCAACCACCTCCTTGAAGATGCGGTACCGGTCCGGGGTGTTGTGGAAATTGCGGATGGTTTCGTGCAGGGTCTCTGCCGGAAAATCCGACAGAAGCTGCTGGAAGGTGCCGAAGGCCAGGGCACTCTGGTAAAAATCCTCCGGGCACCGGGGGGCCTCCAGGCAGAGGCTTCCTTCTACGTAGTCAAATACCCGCCAGTCGCTGTCCGGCCCCAGGTGGAACCAGGTCTGGCCCTCCACCGTGGGAATCAGGTGCAGGGTAGCCCGGGGGTCCGGGTTCTTTTTACGGAGGTGCTCCGTAACGGCGGCGATGTTTTCCTGCAGGCCGGCTACATCCGGAAAGGCCCGGCTGCTGATGCGCTGCAAAATATACCGCTTGCCATTCTGGGCGGTAACCAGGTAGGTCTCGTTGATGTGCCCGCAGCCATACCGGGTGCAGGATGTTACCCCATCCGGAAAAAACCGGGGCAGGACAGATGTCAGTGCTTCAGGCATAAATCTGCCTCCTCTCTGCCTATAAGTATACCGTTTGGGGGGAGAATGTCAAGGAAAAGAGAATCTGGATTGCTTCGGGGAGGTGCGCTGGCTTTTGGGGGCAGCTTCCACAAAGGCGATTGCATTTTTCTCCTGTTTTTGCTATGATAGAAGAGACGGCGCAAAGCCCATCTTTATAGAAAGATAGAAAGCAGGTGCAATCATGAATACCAAAGAGGACTATATCGGGGTCTTTGACTCCGGCGTGGGCGGGATCAGCGTCCTGCGGCACCTGCGGCGGGTAATGCCCAACGAGAAATTCCTATACTACGGCGATTCCGCCAATGCCCCCTACGGTACCCGGAGCAAGGAGGAGGTAGAGGCCCTCAGCTTTGCCGTGGCCGAAAAGCTTTTGGCCCGGGGGCTCAAGGCCCTGGTGGTGGCCTGCAATACTGCCACCTCGGCGGCCATTGCGGACCTGCGGGAAAAATATCCCGACCTCATCATTGTGGGCATCGAGCCGGCCCTGAAGCTGGCGGCGGACCGGTTCCCCGGCGGCGGCATCGGTGTTATGGCCACCCCTATGACGCTGCGGGAGGAGAAATTCGCCAATTTGCTCCACCGATACGAGACGGAGTGCAGCATCTATAAAATCCCCGCCCCCTGGCTGGTGGAGGTGGTGGAGCACGGCCTGGTGGATACCCGGGCCAATATGGACCTGCTGCAAAAGCTTTTTTACCCCTACCGGGGGCGGCTGGATGCCCTGGTTCTGGGCTGCACCCATTATCCCTTTGCCTCCCACACCATCGGCAAAATTCTGGGCTCCCAGGTGGAAATTCTGGACGGCGGCGACGGCACCGCCCGGGAAACCCGGCGGCGGCTCCGGGAGGCCGGCCTGCTGCGGGAGGGTCCGGGAGAGATTCTCATTGAAAACAGCTGCCCGTCCCCCAAAATTCTGGAGCTGTCCTGGCGACTGCTGGGGAAGCCCGCAAAAACGGAGAGATAAATTATGGAAAACGATATTCTGGTCATCGGCGTTGCCGGCGGCTCTGCCAGCGGCAAAACCACTCTGATGCGGAACCTGATTGCAGACTGTGAGGACGAGGTCACCGTCCTCAGCCACGACAATTACTATAAGCGCCACGACGAGCTGACCTATGAGCAGCGAAGCCGCCTGAACTACGACGAGCCCGATGCTTTTGATACCAGCCTGATGGTTTACCACCTGGACCAGCTGCGCCACGGCCACGCCATCGAGTGCCCGGTGTACGACTTTACCGTCCACAACCGCAGCGAGGAGACCATTCATTTAGAGCCCCGGCGGGTCATCATTGTGGAAGGCATTCTGATTTTCGAAAACGAAGAGCTCCGGAACCTGATGGACATCCGTATTTTTGTGGATTCCGATGCCGATATTCGCCTGTGCCGCCGGATTGCCCGGGATGTAAACCAGCGGGGCCGCTCTCTGGACAGCGTTCTGACCCAGTACCAGGAAACCGTAAAGCCCATGCACGAGCGCTATGTGGAGCCCAGCAAGAAGTTTGCCCATATTGTGGTACCCGAGGGCGGCAGAAACCTGGTGGCCCTGAATATGATTATCAGCCGGATCCGCTGGCACCTGAAGGAGGATACCCTTGGAAAGTCTGATCTTTGATATTGACGGGACTCTGTGGGACTCCCGGGCTCTGGTGGCCGAGGGCTACAACCTGCAATTAAAAGACGAGGGCCTGGAGCGGTACTTTGTAAATGCGGAGATTCTGAAGCCCCTGTTTGGGAAAACCATGGCGGAGATCGCGGACCGGATGTTCCCGGACCTGCCGGAAAGCCGCCGCTATCCCCTGATGGAGCGGTGTATGGACCGGGAAAACCGCCATCTGGAGGAGAATCCCTGCCGGATTGGCTATCCCGGTGTGGCAGAAACCCTGGAAGCCCTTTCCAAAACCCACCGCCTCTTTATTGTCAGCAACAGCCAGAAGGGCTACCCGGAGCTGTGCATGGAGAAGCTGGGCATCCGGCCCTTTTTCTCCGGCTTCCTGTGCTACGGAGATACCCATGCCCCCAAGGGGGAGACGATCCGGCGCCTGCTGGAGAAATACCGGATTTCCTCGGCCTGCTACATTGGCGACACCCAGGGGGATATGGAAGCCGCATACTCTGCGGGCCTGCCCTTTGTATGGGCCGCTTACGGCTTTGGCACTCCGGAAAAATATGATTACCGCATTGGCAGCCTCCGGGAGCTGGCGGCCCTTGCAAAGGAGAAGACGATATGAGCATTCCTATGGATACCTACTGCATGGACTGCCAGCTGCAGCGGAACCTGAAGCTGGTGCGGTCCCTGGGCAGCGAAGAAAAGGCTACCGAATTTATCCGCCGCTGGATGGGCTTCCTTCTGGAGCAGCCGCCGGAGGCACCGTCTCCCTGTATGGACCCCAAAACCAGCCAGCTGCTTTACGATATGTATGGCGTGCCTCTGGACCGCTATCGGGCGGAAAAGGAGCAGGCAAACGCCTTCGCTCTGGCCCATTTGGAGGATGTCCGCCGGCGGGTGGAGCAGGCGCAGGATCCTATTTACGCCGGACTGCAGTTTGCCATTCTGGGCAATTATCTGGATTTTTCCGCTTTGCAGGGAAAGGTCAGCTTTCAGGATTTGCAGCAGATGCTGGACAAGGCGGCTGACATTTCCGTCGATGCCAATACCTATGCTTCCTTCCGGGCCTGCCTGGCAAAGAGCAAGACCCTTCTTTACTTGACGGACAACGCCGGAGAAATTGTCTTCGACCGGGTACTGGCCGAGGAACTGCACAAGGCTTATCCGGAGCTTTCCGTTACCTTCTGCGTCCGGGGCGGGATTGCCGCCAACGATGCTACCCGGGAGGATGCCGCCGCAGCCGGGATTCCCTTCCCGGTTATTGACAACGGCAATCTGGTTACCGGCACCTATCCGGAGCTTTTGGGCAAGGAAGCTAAGGAGGCCTTTGAGCATTCCGATGTGATCTTCTCCAAGGGCATGGGCAACGCGGAAACCCTGCTGGGCTGCGGGAAAAACATCTACTATGCATTCCTTGTAAAGTGCGCCCATTTTTCGGAGATGATGCAAAAGCCTCTGATGACCCCTATGCTGCTGCACGAGGGGGAGCAATAAAAACGGGGCTGCTGTGCAGCAGTCCCGGAGAAATCCGCCCTTTGGACGGGGGAAATATCGCCTGTGCGGTAAAAAATATGGCTTTCCGCCATGCGAAAACGCTGTGGCGGAGAAAGAAAAGGGGCTGTTTTTGCAACAGTCCCTTTCCAGTTTATTTATTGATCTCCGGCAGGCTGGCGGCTGCTACGGCCTGGCCGATGCGGCGGGTCTTCTCGTCCGGCAGCATCAGGGTGATGCGCCGGGCCAGCTCCGGATGGTCCTCGGCCAATACCCTCCTGGCGGTTTCCAGAATCACTTCGCCCCCCCGGGCGGACATGACCCGGCCCATGAGGATGATTTTTTCAATGTCGTAAAACTGGGCGTACAGCACCACCGTATGGGCAAAGTACACGCCAATGTCCTCGAATACCTGCAGGGCTCTGGGGTCCGATTCCTCGGCCAGGGCCTGAACCACCTTTAACTGTTCCGCAGGGGACAGGCTGTCGTCCAGCCGAATGCCCGCCCTGGGAGCCAGCTTGGAAACGGCATCCTGGGAAAAATACTTACAGCCTGCGCCAATATCCGTGGACCATTCGTCCCGCATGGCCTCCTCGTTCAGGTCTACCGGCGCAAAGGCCAGCTCGGAGACCCAGCCCAGTACGTTTTTATCCTTATCCACATAGCCTACGGCTTCACTGGTGCCCATGGCTACGCCCATAATCCGGCCTGCGTTCAAGCCCATGGCGCCGGCCAGAGCGGATACATCCCCGTCGTTGGCGACGATGATGGGCACATCCCCGATTTCTTTTGCTGCCCGGTCGTAGCAGGTTTTTACTTCACTCCACCGGCTTCGGGGAACCTTGTAAAAAATCGTGGAGACCATTGGGGCATTGCCGATAAACACACCGGCGGAGGATACGCCGATGGCGTCCACCCGGGGCATTTTGGATGCGGCGGTGCGGAAGGCTTTCACGATTTCTCCGTACTGGTAACCGGGGTCCTCGTTCAGCTTGGGGAACCATACCACTTCTTCGGTATACACGCATTCCCCGTTGATGACTGCGGAGACCTTCCGGTCCGAGCCACCGGCATCAAAGCCGATGCGGCAGCCGTCCAGATGGCCGCCCAGAGGCCGGGGAGCCTCGTTGGGCCGGGGGCATTGGTCCAGAGGTAAATCCAGAATTTCCAGGTCCCGCTCATAGAGCTTCTGGAAGAAATCAAAGTCAAAGGCCCGTTTGCCCCCGGGGCAATAGTCTGCCTGCATCTGCTTGGCGATGGCAGGGCAGCCGCAGATATAAATGCGGAAGCCGCCGATGGACCACAGCAGGAACTTAACCATCCGCTCTACATACCGGTAATCCGCCTGGGCAAATTCCGGGGTACCGTGAATCTTTGTTTTGCGGACGGTGATTTTTCCCTCGTTCCGCTCCACCGCGATGGCCAGGGGCTGCTCCGCCCCTTTCAGATAGCTTTCCCGCCAGACACCGAAGGGGATAAACCCCGGGTCCAGCCTGGGGGCATTTTTATATTCGTAGGAAACGCCGAGATATTCCATAGCGAAAAACCTCCATTCGAAAGAAAAGACCCGTCTGTGCGAGTCTACTTGGCATTATACCATGGGGAAGAGGTCCATGCAAGCCTTTTTCAAAATAAACATATACAAAAAAAGTTGAAATATTTCCCGGCCGGAGATGCGGCGCCCCTCTGCCGCACCGCCGCAAAAAGGACGCACCGCCTTTTAAGCAGTGCGTCCTTTTGAAAAACAAATTTACTTATTGTCCGCAAACAAGGGGGTGGACAGGTAGCGGTCGCCGGTATCGGGCAGCAGGACCACGATGTTCTTGCCCTTGTTCTCCGGCCGCTTGGCAAGCTCGATAGCGGCCCACACGGCGGCGCCGGAGGAGATGCCCACCAGCACGCCTTCCTTTTTGCCAATCAGCTTGCCGCTAGCGAAGGCATCCTCGTTGGCTACGGGGATAATCTCGTCGTAGACCTTGGTGTTCAGAACCTTGGGGACAAAGCCTGCGCCGATGCCCTGAATCTTGTGGGGGCCGGCCACACCGGTGGACAGAACGGGGGAGGTGGCGGGCTCTACGGCCACAACCTTTACTTCCGGCTTCTTGCTCTTCAGATATTCGCCCACGCCGGTGATGGTGCCGCCGGTGCCGACACCGGCTACAAAGATGTCAACCTGGCCGTCGGTATCCTCGTAGATTTCGGGGCCGGTGGTTTCAAAGTGGGCCTTGGGGTTGGCGGGGTTCACAAACTGGCCGGGGATGAAGCTGCCGGGGATCTGGGCGGCCAGCTCGTCGGCCTTGGCTATGGCCCCCTTCATACCCTTGGCGCCTTCGGACAGGACCAGCTCGGCACCGTAGGCCTTGATGAGCTGACGGCGCTCCACGCTCATGGTGTCGGGCATGACGATAATCAGCTTGTAGCCCCGGGCGGCTGCCACGGAGGCCAGGCCGATGCCGGTGTTGCCGGAGGTGGGCTCAATCAGGGTGGCGCCGGGCTTCAGGGCGCCGGAGCGCTCGGCCTCGTCGATGATGGACTTGGCAATCCGGTCCTTCACGGAACCGGCGGGATTGAAGTACTCCAGCTTGGCCAGGATCTTGGCCTCCAGCTTCTCTTCCTTTTCGATATGGGTCAGCTCCAGCAGGGGGGTCTTTCCGATGAGCTGGTCAGCAGAGGTATAAATGTTAGACATAAGATTACTTCCTTTCAAATTTTCAATCAAAGTGTGGTGCTTGGTTTCTTGATTGGGAAGTCAACATCGAAATTCGGGATGCTTCATGGTTATCATCCTCCGTGGGATTGGATGGCTGTATGATACCACCTAATGCCTATTTTGTCAATAGGATTTTAGGGGAATTTTCAAAAAATTTTCGCGCATACCGGGGCGGTGGAAATGCATAGGCTGTGCCCAAAGGGGGAAGGCGTATGGCAATCGGCAAACGGGACACGGCAATTTTTCTGGCGGCGATTGCGCTGACGATGCTGGGGGTGGTGCGGGTATTTTACGAGAGCGTGGTGCCTACCGCGGCCTGGGGCCTGAGCTTCCGGCAGGAGGGCACGGCGCCTGTAGGCAATGCGGGAACGGAGCAGCTGCGGCAGTACGATGCGGTCTACCTGGGGGATACCCGGGAAAAGGTACTGTACCTGACCTTTGACGCGGGCTACGAAAACGGCTCCACGGAGAAAATACTGGATACCCTGAAAAAGCACCGGGTATCCGCCGCCTTTTTCCTGGTGGGGAACTACATCCAGCGCAATGCGGACCTGGTCCGGCGAATGGTGGAGGAGGGCCACATCGTAGGCAACCACACCATGCACCACTATGATATGTCCAAACTATCGGACAAGGAGACCTTTTCAAAAGAATTGACGGATTTGGAGGACCTGTTCCGGGAGACCACCGGAAAGGATCTGCCCAAATACTACCGCCCGCCCCAGGGGGTATACAGCCAGGACAACCTGCGCATGGCCAAGGAGCTGGGCTATAAAACGGTATTTTGGAGTCTTGCCTATGTGGACTGGAAAAACGATGCCCAGCCCACCCGGGAAGAGGCTTTCCGGAAGCTTCTGCCCCGGACCCATCCCGGGGCGGTGGTTTTGCTGCACTCCACCTCCCGGACCAATGCGGAAATTCTGGATGACCTGCTGACCCACTGGGAGCAGGCCGGCTACCGCTTTGGCTCTTTGCAGGAGCTGTTTGCGGGGATATCCTGATTTTGCAGGATGTTTTCAAAGAAAATTCAAAAATAATTCACAAAGGCCTTGCGTTACCGACTCTATGGCGCTATAATGAGAACACCCTTGCAAGATGCAAGAGCTGTTCAACAAAAATTCAAAGGATGTGCATTGCTATGGAGAAAAAGAAAAAAATGTCCCTGGCGGCCCAGATTTTTGTGGCCACGCTGCTTGCGATTTTTGCCGGTATCCTGCTCCAGGGTCAGGCAGACTTTGCAAACAATTTCATCAAGCCCTTTGGCACCATTTTCCTGAACCTGGTTAAGTTCATCGTAGTGCCCATTGTGCTGTTTTCCATCATGTGCGGCATTATTTCCATGAGCGATATCCGCAAGGTGGGAGTCATCGGCCTGAAAACGGTGATTTTCTACCTGTGCACTACAGCCTTTGCCGTGGCCATCGGCCTTGTGGGCGGCAGCCTGTTTAAAGGGATGTTCCCGAAAATCGCCACTACGGATCTGGCCTACGAGGCCAGCGCTGCCACATCCTTTATGGATACCCTGGTGGGTATCTTCCCCTCCAACTTCTTTAAGCCCCTGGTGGAGGGCAATATGCTGCAGGTCATTGTTATGGCCATCCTGATGGGCTTCTCCATTATCCTGGTGGGCGAGAAGAATGTCCGGGTTGTGTCTGCCTTTAACGACCTGAACGACATTTTCATGAAGTGCATGGAGCTGATTCTCAAGCTGTCCCCCGTTGGTGTGTTCTGCCTGCTGTGCCCCATCATCGCCACCAACGGCCCTGCCATCATCGGCTCTCTGGCTATGGTACTGCTGACGGCCTATATCTGCTACATCTTCCATGCGGTGCTGGTGTACTCCATGACGGTAAAGACCATGGGCGGTATGAGCCCGGTCAAATTCTTTAAGGGTATGATGCCTGCCATTATGTTTGCCTTCTCCAGTGCCTCCTCCGTGGGCACCCTGCCCATCAACCTGGACTGCACCCAGAAGCTGGGAGCCAGGAAAGAGGTTGCCTCCTTTGTGCTGCCCCTGGGCGCCACCATCAATATGGACGGCACCGCCATCTATCAGGGCGTCTGCGCCATCTTCATTGCTTCCTGCTATGGCATTCAGCTGACCCTGCCCCAGATGCTGACCATCGTTCTGACTGCCACCCTGGCCTCCATCGGCACCGCCGGTGTTCCCGGCGCGGGCATGGTGATGCTGGCCATGGTGCTGACCTCCGTGGGCCTGCCGGTAGATGGCATCGCCCTGGTTGCCGGTGTGGACCGGATCTTTGATATGGGCCGTACCACCGTCAACATCACCGGCGACGCCGCCTGCGCCATCGTGGTTTCCAACATGGAAGACAAGCGGGAAGCCAAGGCCGCGGCGAAGGAGTAATCCCACATATCCATTCCGGCAGGAGGCTGCGACGGCCCCTGCCGGTTTTCTGTTTCTTCCGGAAAAATAAACCGCCCTATTTTGCTCCGAAAACAATTGACGGTTTTCGCACATACTGGTATAGTATGTACATAAGCAAGGAGACGGAAGGAGGTACGGACATGGGCTTTTTTGCTTATATGTGGATCGGGCTGCTGATCCTTTTCCTGCTGGTGGAGGGCTCCACCGTGGCGCTGGTTTCCCTGTGGTTTGCTTTCGGCTGTTTGGCTGCCATTATTGCGGCACTGCTGGGGGCGGGGCTGTGGGTGCAGGTTGGGCTTTTTGCGGGGGTGTCGGCCATTCTGCTGGCACTGCTGCGGCCCTTCCTGAAAAAGTACATTGCGCCATCCATTCAGAAGACCAACGTGGATACCCTCATCGGAAAGGAGTGCCCGGTGACGGAGGATATCCGGAACCTGCTCTCCCAGGGACAGGTGAAGGTAGGCGGTATGGTCTGGAGTGCCCGCAGCACCGATGGGAAGGACATTCCCAAAGGAACTGTGGTAAAAATTGAACGGGTCGAGGGCGTTAAGCTGATGGTCAGCCCGGTATCCGTTCCGGAAGTTGTCTGATATTTTAGAAGGAGGAAGTATTTATGGGCATTGTTATTCTGATTCTCTTGGTTCTCGCGTTTGTCATTCTCGTAAGCAATATTGCCGTGGTCCAGCAGTCCAGGGCCTATGTGGTAGAGCGGCTGGGCGCTTTCCACAGCGTATGGGGCGTGGGTATGCATTTTAAGGTTCCCTTCATCGACCGGATTGCCCGGAAGGTGAGCCTGAAGGAACAGGTTCTGGACTATCCCCCCCAGCCCGTCATCACCAAGGACAACGTAACCATGCAGATCGATACCGTGGTCTACTTTCAGATTACGGATCCCAAGCTCTACTGCTACGGCGTGGAGCAGCCCATGATGGCTATGGAGACCCTGACGGCCACCACCCTGCGGAACATCATCGGCGACCTGGAGCTGGACCAGACGCTGACTTCCCGCGACGTCATCAATACCCGGATGCGGGCCATTCTGGACGATGCCACCGACCCCTGGGGCATCAAGGTCAACCGGGTGGAGCTGAAGAACATCCTGCCTCCCGCCGACATCCAGAACTCTATGGAGAAGCAGATGAAGGCCGAGCGTGACCGCCGTCAGTCCATCCTCCAGGCCGAGGGCCAGAAGAAGTCCGCCATTCTGATTGCCGAGGGCGAAAAGGAATCCGCCATCCTGAAGGCCGATGCCGAAAAGCAGGCTGCCATTCTGAGAGCCGAGGCAGAGAAGCAGGCCGCCATCCTGAAGGCCGACGGCGAGGCTCAGGCCATCCGTTCCGTCCAGCAGGCCCTGGCCGACTCTTTGGAAATGCTGAACGAAAAGGCCCCCAACGACAATGTACTGAAGCTGAAGGCCATCGAGGCCATGCAGAAGATTGCCGACGGCCAGGCCACCAAGATCATCATTCCCTCCGAAATGCAGGGCCTTGTGGGTCTTGCTGAGGGCATTACCGAAAGCGTAAAAAAGTAAGATGGAAAAACGGTTTATTCGTACCTATAGTCAAGGGGCAATCACCCTTACGGAAATTTGGGTGGATACCAAAACCGGGGTCAACTACCTGTTTCAGCAGAAAGGGTATGCCGGCGGCCTGACCCCCCTTCTGGACCGGGAGGGCAAGCCGGTCATCTCTCCTTTGCCGGTGGGAGAAAAGTAAACATGGCGCCCTGCCGACCGGCAGGGCGTTTCCTTTGGGAAATTTTCAGATACCGCTTCCTATTTCCGCGCAAATGGTATATAATACTCCTATCTGTGCGCAAAGGAGAACGATATGATCCACAGAACCGAATTGTATCCCGGCATCCATCTGACTACGGTTACGGACAGCCGATTTAAGCAGAACTGCGTCAGCATCCAGTATATCCGGCAAATGCGGCCGGGGGAGAACGCTATGAACGCCCTGATCCCCAGCGTGCTTCTCCGGGGCACCAAGTCCGCCCCGGACCTGCGGGAGATTACCCTGCGGCTGGACGACCTGTACGGCGCTTCCGTCAGCCCCATTTCCCGCCGGGCGGGAGACTACCAGACCACCGGCTTTTATGTAAGCCTGATGGACGACCGGTTCGCCCTGCAGGGAGACCGGGTCCTGGAGCCTACCCTGGAATTTGTAAAGGAGCTGCTGTTTGACTACCCTACGGAAAACGGAGGCTTTCTCCCGGATTTTGTAGAGGGGGAAAAGACCAACCAGATTGCTGCCATCGAGTCTGAGCTCAACGACAAGCGGGTATATGCCTCCCAGCGGCTGATGGAAGCCATGTGCGCCGGGGATCCTTTCGGGCTGCCCAGAATGGGCACGGTGGAGCAGGTGCGGGCCATTCCCCCCCAGGCGCTGCTGGAGCAGTGGCTTCTTCTGCGGCGGGAGAGCCCCATCCTCATTTACTATGTGGGCTCTGCCGCACCGGAGACGGTGGCGGAATTCGTGAAGAAAATTTTTGCCCGGGAGGTCCGCAGCCCCATAGAGCTTCCGGCCCAGACCTGCTTCTCCGGCGGGGAAAAGCAGGACCTGCGGGAAAAAATGGAGGTGGCCCAGGGAAAGCTCTGCATGGGCTTTACCAGCGGCATCCGGAATACGGACCCGGAGTTTCCTGCCATGCAGGTATTTAATTGCATTTTCGGCGGGGGCATGACCTCCAAGCTTTTCCAGAACATCCGGGAAAAGCAGAGCCTGTGCTACAGCATCGGCTCCAGCTATTACGGAGCCAAGGGCCTGATGCAGGTGTCCGCCGGCATCGACTTCGATCAGGAGGACCATGTCCGGCAGGAAGTCCTGCGGGAGCTGGAGGCCTGCCAAAGAGGAGAAATTTCCGACGAGGAGCTGGCTGCAGGTAAGGAGGCGCTGCTCAGCGCCCTGCGGGGGGTGCCGGATTCTCCCGCCGCTATCGAAAACTATTATGTATCCGTAGAGCTGGCCTTTACCGGGAGAAGCTATTCCCAGCATATGGCCGCCCTGGTGAACGTCACCAAAGAGGATGTGGCGGCCTGCGCAAAAAGATTGGAGCTGCACAGCACCTACTTCCTGGAAGGAGAAAGCAAATGACCAAAACCTATTATCCTGCCCTGGATGAGACCGCCTACCGGGAAACCCTGCCCAATGGCCTGCGGGTATGTGTGGTGCCCCGGCCGGGGTTCCAGAAGAAGCTTGCCTATTTTGCCACGGACTTTGGCTCCATCCACACCGATTTCCGCCTGGATGGGCAGGAATATACCGTCCCTGCCGGGGTAGCCCACTACCTGGAGCATAAAATGTTCGACCTGCCCGGGAACCGGGATGTATCCGCCGAGTTTGCGGCCTTGGGGGCCAGCACCAATGCCTTTACCAGCTACGATATGACCGCCTACTATTTTTCCTGTACGGAAAACTTCCGGGAGTGCCTGAAGCTGCTGCTGGAATTTGTGTCCACCCCCTATTTTACCCAGGAGAGCGTGGACAAGGAGCGGGGCATCATCGACCAGGAGATCGGCATGAACGAGGACGCGCCGGACAGCGTGGTGTTTGAACAGTTGGCTTCGGCCATGTACCGGAACCATCCCATCCGGGTACCCATTCTGGGCACCAGTGAAACCATCCGCAAGATCACTCCGGAAATTCTCTATCTGTGCCACCGGGCCTTTTACGCCCCCGGCAATATGACATTGTGCGTGCTGGGAGATGTAGCCCCGGAGGAAGTGGTTTGCCTTGCCCGCCAGATCCTGGGGGATGAAAAAAAGGAAGTGGCGGAAAAGATCAGGTATTGGGACGAAGAGATGGTTCCCGAAAAGACCTTTGTTCACCGGAATATGGAGGTGGCCATGCCCACCTTTACCCTGGCCTTTAAGTGCGAGTGCCCCGGCACCGGGGAGGAGGCCATCCGCCAGGAGATGATTGCGGACCTGGCGGCGGAGGCCCTGTTTGGGGAATCCTCCGATCTGTATCTGAAGCTCTACGAGGAAGGGACCATCGACAGCTCCTTCGGCGGCGGCTTCGAAACCGTAGACGGCTGTGCCCTTTTAACCTGCGGCGGGGATAGCTATGCCTCCCAAAAGGCCATGGATGCCATCATTGCCCGGACGGATACTTTGCGCATTACCGAGCCGGATTTCCAGCGAATGAAGCGCAGCGCCCAGGGCCGGCGAATCAAGAGCCTGGACTCCTTCGATGCCACCTGCTTCCGGCTGTGCAGCTACCTGTTCGGCGGCTTTGACTACTTCCGGTTCCCGGAAATTTACGGCCGCATCGAAAAGCAGGATGTGGAAGGCTTCCTTCGCCGGGCAGTCAAAAAGGAACGGGCCGCCCTGTCCGTCATCGATCCCATTTCCAAGGAGGCATAAAGAAATGTATCTCAATCCTGCCAATTATTCTGCCATCTCCTTCCCCTTGCTGGGAATTGAGGTGGACCCCATCAGGACTTTGTCCATCGGTCCGCTCACCATCCATATGTACGGTGCGGTGATTGCCCTGGGCCTGTTTTTAGCGGGCTTCTATTGCAGCCGCAGAAGTAAGCGGGCGGGGCTGACGGAGGACGATATCTTAGACGGCATCCTCTGGATCACCCCCTTTGCGGTGCTCTGCGCCCGGGCCTACTACTGCGCCTTCAGCTGGAGTGAATATGCCGATAACCCCATATCCGTTCTGTACATCTGGAACGGAGGCCTGGCCATCTACGGCGCGGTGCTGGGGGCCTTTGTGGGGATCGTGGTGTACTGCAAGATCAAAAAATGCTCCCTGCCGGCGCTGCTGGACCTGGTGGTCATGGGCTTCCTCATCGGCCAGCTGGTGGGCCGCTGGGGCAACTTCTTCAACCGGGAGGCCTTCGGCGCAGCCACCACGGCCTTTAGCCGGATGGGCCTGTATAATACCGTGACGGGCCAGTGGGAATACTACCATCCCACCTTCCTGTATGAGAGTCTGTGGAACCTGTGCGGCTTTTTGCTTCTCAACTACCTGTATCCCAAGCGGGCCTACGACGGCCAGATTGCCCTGGGCTATGTGGCCTGGTACGGCCTGGGCCGGGCCATGATCGAGGGCCTGCGGGTGGACAGCCTCTATTGGGGGGCCTTCCGGGTCAGCCAGCTCCTGGCGGCAACCAGCTGCGTTGCGGCGGTGGCGGCGCTGCTGGCCCTGAACTTCAAGCCCCATGACCGGGAGAACCTGGCGGAGCGGAGATATGAAAAGCGTCTGGCGGAGGAAGCAAAGGCAAAGGAAGAGGAAAAAGAAAGCAACTCCTGACCTTCCCCTGGGGGAAGGTGGCCCCGCTTTCTCCGGATGAGGGGCGGTGCAGATCTGGTTCTGCGTCCCGCCCCACACCCGTCTCGCCTGCGGCGATCCACCCTCTCGTAAGGAGAGGGTTTTTGTTGACTTTTTCCTACCAAGGCGCTATGATATTCCAAAAGGAGGAATTACCGTGAAACCTTTGGTATTTCAGTCGGATTTTGGCCTGGTAGACGGGGCGGTCAGCGCTATGTACGGCGTGGCCTACTGCGTAGACCCGGAGCTGAAGATCCACGATCTGACCCATGATATTACGCCCTACTCCATCTGGGAGGCCAGCTATCGGCTGATCCAGACCATTTCCTATTGGCCGGAGGAGACGGTATTTGTCTCCGTGGTAGACCCCGGGGTGGGGACGGACCGGCGGAGCATTGCGGTCCGCACAGAGTCCGGAAAGTACATCGTTACCCCGGACAATGGGACACTGACCCATGTTCTCCGCCTGGACGGCGTGGTGGCGGCCCGGCAGATCGATGAGCAGGTCAACCGTCTGCCCAATTCCGGCGAGAGCTACACCTTCTACGGGCGGGATGTCTACGCCTACACCGGGGCCCGGTTGGCTGCCGGTGTCATCTCCTTTGACCAGGTTGGCCCGGATATCCCTGTGGAGTCCCTGGTAAAGCTCAGTGTGGTGGAGCCCTACTTAGACGGCAATGCTGTCTGCGGCACGGTGGATGTGCTGGATGTCCGCTTCGGCTCCCTCTGGACCAATATCCCCCGGGAGCTGTTCCTGAAAACCGGTGCCCGGTATGGGGACAGGCTCAGCATCACCATTGAAAACGATACCCGGACGGTGTACCGGAATATCATCACCCTGGCAAAAAGCTTTGCCGATGTCTACATCGGGGAAGCTCTGGCCTATGTCAACAGCCTGGACTGTATGGCCGTCGCCATCAATCAGGGCTCCTTTGCCCGGGCCTATAACATCGGCACCGGCAATTCCTGGCGCATCCGCATGGAGCCGTTTCGGATGTAAAATCTTACCTTCCCCTGGGGGAAGGGGGACCGCCGCGGCGGTGGATGAGGGGCGGAACCGGCTTGGGCCTGGATGCCGCCCCACACCCGTCACGCCTGGGGCGTGCCACCCTCTCCCAGGAGAGGGTTAGGAAATAAAAAATTTCACGGAGGTAGAAAAATCATGAAGAAGTTTTCTGTCAAAACCATGGTGGCCATCGGTATTGGCGCGGCGCTGTTTTTTGTGCTGGGCCGCTACGTAGCCATCCCCAGCCCGGTGCCCAACACCACCATCTCTGTCCAGTACGGCCTGCTGGCCTTTATGGCTGTGGTCTACGGCCCTGTGGCCGGAGCCCTCATCGGCCTGATCGGCCATGCCCTCATTGACTTCAGCGCCGGCTGGGGCATCTGGTGGAGCTGGGTCATTGCTTCCGGCGTCTTTGGCCTGCTGATGGGCCTTGCCGCCAAGGTCCTGAAAATGGACGAGGCCGAGATGGGCAAGAAGGGCCTCATCAAGTTCAACCTGGCCCAGGTGGTGTGCCATCTGATCTGCTGGTTCCTGGTGGCCCCGGTGCTGGACGTGTACATGATGGGTGAGCCCTGGGATAAGCTTCTGGCCCAGGGCCTGGTAGCCGGTGTGGCCAACGCCGTCACCACTGCCATCGTAGGCTCTCTCCTCTGCGTAGCCTACGCCGCAACCAAGACCAAGGCGGGAAGCCTGACGAAAGAGTAATTCCATAAGCCCTCTCCTGCTTGGAGAGGGTGCCGCCGCAGCGGCGGGTGTGGAGGGGACACCTATCGGTTAAGACCGGGCCTGCTTTTTTCGGAAAGCTGGGCCCCCTCATCCGTCTCGGGCTACGCCCGAGCCACCTTCCCCGGAGGGGAAGGCTTTGGCCCGTGGGGGCGCTTTTTCCCATTCATCGGGGCACACCCTTTGCCTATAAGGATCCCCTCCACACCCGTCAGGGCTTCGCCCTGCCACCCTCTCCAAGCAGGAGAGGGCTTACCCCCCGGTGCCGCAAAGGATGCTCCAGAAAACTGCTGAGGCATCCTTTACGGCATCTATCCATGAAAGGAGGGTCCAACCTTGGAGCCTATCATATCCTTTGACCATTTCGGCTTTCAGTACACTGCCCAGGCGGAGCCGACCCTGTATGACATCTCCCTGGATATCCGCAAGGGAGAGAAGGTCCTGATCTGCGGCCCCTCGGGCTGCGGCAAGTCCACCCTGGCCCATTGCGTCAACGGCCTGATCCCCAATTCCTACCCGGGGAAAACCACGGGAACCCTCACCGTTGGCGGCCGGAACGCGGAAGAGCTGAGCCTGTTTGACCTGTCCAAAGTGGTGGGCACGGTCCTACAGGACTCTGACGGCCAGTTCATCGGCCTGACGGTGGCGGAGGACATGGCCTTTGCCCTGGAGAACGACTGCATGGACCAGAAGGACATGAAGGCCCTTGTGGACCGGGTCGCCGGGCTGGTGGGGGTCAGCGGTGTGCTGGGTCACGCTCCCTACGAGATCTCCGGGGGACAGAAGCAGCGGGTAGCCTTAGGAGGTGTCATGGTCTCCGGGGTGGATGTGCTGCTGTTTGACGAGCCCTTGGCCAATCTGGACCCTGCCGCCGGAAAAAAGGCGGTGGAGCTCATCGACGAGATCCAGAAACGCACAGGCTGCGCGGTCATCATCATTGAGCACCGGCTGGAGGATGTGCTCCACTGCCCTGTGGACCGGGTGGTCCTCATGGGGGAGGGGAGGATCCTCTTTGACGGGGATCCGGACAGCCTTCTGTGCTCTGACCTGCTGCAAAAAAGCGGCATCCGGGAGCCCCTGTATGTGACGGCCCTGAAATACGCCGGGGTGCCTCTGGACCGGGATCAGCGGCTGAGCTATCTGCCGGAGCTGCGGCTCACCGAGGCGGATCGCCGCCGGGTGGCGGACTGGTTCTTTGCCCAGCCGGAGCCGGAGGCGGAGAAAGCCAAAAAAGAACTTCTCCGGGCGGAAAACATCGACTTTACTTACGAAGGGGGCCACCACGCCCTGAAGGGCATCTCCGCTTCCATTGCCGAGGGGGAAATGCTCAGCATTGTGGGCACCAACGGAGCGGGAAAATCCACCTTCTCCAAGGTCCTCTGCGGCTTCGAGATCCCCCAGAAGGGAACGCTGACCCTGAGCGGAGAGGACCTTTCAAACTATAGCATCAAGGAGCGGGCGGACCGCATCGGCTACGTCATGCAGAACCCCAACCAGATGATCTCCAAAACCGGGATCTTCGATGAGGTGGCCCTGGGTCTGCGGAACCGGGGCGTGCCGGAGGAGGAGGTCAAGCCCAGAGTGGAGAAGGCCCTGAAAACCTGCGGCCTTTACCCCTTCCGGAACTGGCCCGTGTCGGCTCTCAGCTATGGCCAGAAGAAGCGGGTGACCATTGCCTCCATCCTGGTGCTGGAGCCGAAGATCATCCTCCTGGACGAGCCGACTGCCGGACAGGACCTGTACCACTATACCCAGATCATGGACTTTTTGGCGGAATTAAACCGGAGCGGCACCACCGTGGTGCTCATCACCCATGATATGCACCTGATGCTGGAGTACACGCCTCGGGCCATCGTCTTCCACGACGGGCGGGTGATTGCCGACACCTCCGCGGCGGAGGTGCTGAACTCCCCGGAGATCGTGGAGACCGCCCACCTGAAGGAGACCTCACTTTACCATCTGGCGAAGAACTGCGGCATCGCCTCGCCGGAGGAATTCACCCGGCGATTCATCGCCGCGGACCGGGAGGTGCGCAGCCATGGTTAATCTCTTTAATTATATTGACCGGCCCTCGCCCATCCACCGGCTTACGGGAGCCAGCAAGCTGGTGTGCCTGCTGGCCTGGAGCGTGGCAGCCATGACCAGCTTCTATACGCCGCTGCTGCTGGCATTGACGGTGCTGGCGGTGGTGCTCTTCCGCTGGGCCAAGCTGAAGCTAAAGGATGTGTCCTTTGTCACCGGGATTATGGTGGTCTACATTCTGCTGAACAACCTGCTGATCTTCCTGTTCAGCCCCACCCACGGCTGTACCCTGTACGGCAGCCGGACGGAGCTGTTCCGTATTGCCGGGCCCTATGTGGTCACGGCGGAGCAGCTGTTCTACCACCTGAATGTGATTCTCAAAAATGCCTGTACCATACCCATCGTGCTGCTGTTCGTGTGCACCACGAATCCCTCGGAGTTTGCGGCGTCCCTGAACCGGATCGGTGTCAGCTACCGCATCAGCTATGCAGTGGCCTTGGCTCTGCGGTACATCCCGGATATTCAGCGGGAGTTCCGGGAGATTTCCCTGGCCCAGCAGGCCCGGGGGGTGGAAATGAGCAAAAAGGTGAGCCTTGTGAAGCGGCTGAAGGCGGCCAGTGCCATTCTGATTCCCCTGGTGCTTAGTTCCATGGAGCGCATCGAAACCATTTCCAACGCGATGGAGCTCCGGGGCTTTGGCAAGCACAAAAAACGGACCTGGTACGCGGCCCGGCCCTTTGCGGCAGCGGACTGGCTTTCCATGGCAGTTTGCCTGGGGCTGATGCTCCTGTCCTTTGTACTGACGGCGGTGAACGGCGGCAGGTATTTTAACCCGTTTTAATCTAAAAGCCCTCCACGCTTGAAGTGGGGGGCTTTGCGCCTTTATAGGTTTATGGGGTAAGCGCCTGTAAAACGGCGATGAAAACGGCGGTAAAAATGCCGACGATGTACATTCCGGCGCCGATGGTCAGTCCGATGGCCACCGTAGCCAGAAGCCCTGCGGAGGTAGTCAGCCCCACGGTGCTCTTGTCGTCGTAGTGGATAACGCCGATGCCAAGAAAGCCGATGGAAGCAATCATACCCGCGGCAATCCGGGAAGCATCCACATCCATACTGTTGGAAATGTCGCCAAAGCCGTATTTGGATACCAGCATCATCAAAGCGGAGCTGGCGGCCAGAATAATATGGGTCCGCAGCCCTGCCCGCTTCCCCCGCTTTTCCCGCTCCAGACCGATCAGGGCGCCGCAGAGGGAGGCAACAATGATGCGCAATATATAGATGAACTCATTATTCATGCCAAGGACTCCTTTGTAAGCCAAAGTGGATACAAACAAAATACCATAGCATTCTCCAAAATGCAATGGACAATTGGATAAAATGTACAAAATGTGGTTGCATTTCCCTGGGCGGCCTTTTATAATGGAAGCAGATTCCAGAAAAAAAGGGAGGCAGCACGATGACAGAAAACGAGCATACCATGGCCCCGGAGGACCTGGCCCAGGCTATCGGTCAGGCGGTTCTGGGACAGCCGCATCCGGTGGAGGAGATGAGCCGGGCTTGCCGGGCGGCGGCAGCAGACGGCATTGTTTTGCTGAAAAACGACGGGGTATTGCCGCTGAAAAAGGACGGCAGCACCGCCTGGTTCGGCCGGGTGCAGAATGACTATTTCTATGTGGGCTACGGCTCTGGCGGAGATGTGAACGCCAACTATCTGGTGAGCCCTATGGATGCCCTGAGAAGCGGGAATGTATGCTTTGACCGGGCGTTGGCGGATGCCTGCAAAGCCTGGTGCGAGAGCCATCAAGAGGCCCCTAGTCTCTGGGCTCAGTGGCCCAGCTTCCACCCGGAAATGCCTTTGAGCGATGAGCAGATTGTTTCTGCCGCAAAAAAGAGCGAGACGGCAGTGGTGCTTCTGGGCCGGGCCATGGGCGAGGCCATGGACAACAAGCTCCGGCCCGGGGGCTACTACCTGACGGAGGAGGAAAGGAATCTTCTTTCCCGGGTGACGGAGGCCTTTGCAAAGACGGTAGTGGTAATAGACGCAGGCAACATCATCGACCTGAGCTGGACGGAGGAGTACCCCATCAGCGCCCTGGTATATGCCTTCCAGGGCGGCATGGAATCCGGCAATGCCATCGTTGACATTCTCTACGGGGACCGGGAGCCCGGCGGCCACCTGACGGATACCATCGTCCGGCACTACGGGGATGCCCCTACCTGCGGCCATTTTGGGGATCAGGACTATAACGAATACCGGGAAGATATCTATGTGGGCTACCGGTACTACGAGACCCTGGCGAAAGACAAGGTGCTCTATCCCTTCGGCTTCGGCCTGACCTATACGAAATTCCGGGTGGAAACCCAGGAAACGGAATGGGACCTGGGCTGGCAGCTCCGGGTGAAGGTTACAAACATTGGAGACCGGCCGGGGCGGCAGGTGGTTCAGGCTTATGTCCGGGCCCCCCAAGGGAAATTGGGAAAGCCCGAAAGAGTCCTGGCGGATTTTGCAAAAACCCGGCTTTTGCAGCCCGGGGAGAGCGAGAGCCTGTACCTGGATGTGAATCTATCGGAGCTGGCCTCTTTTGATGATTCCGGGATTACCGGCCACCCCTATGCCTATGTGCTGGAGCCCGGGGTATACGAGGCCTATGTGGGCACGGATGTCCGCAGCGCGGAGCCGGTGGCCAAGGAATTTTTAAAGGACCTGCTGGTTGCAGAGCAGCTGGAAAGCCGGTGCAGCCCGGCGGTGGACTTCCCAAGGCTCCACCCCAGGCTGGAAGACGGGAAATTGACTGCCGCGTTTGAGCCGGTGCCCCGGGCGGAGAACCGGCGGAAGGAGCGGGTATTGGCAGACCTGCCTGAGGATATCCCCTTTACCGGGGACAAGGGAATTGCCTTCCGGGATGTGTGCGACGGAAATGCCACCCTCCGGGAGTTTATTGCCCAGCTGACCCCCGGGGAGCTGAACAGCCTGACCAAAGGCGAGGGCCTGATGGACAGCCCCTTCGGCACCGCGGGAAACGCCGGAATGCTGGGGGGCACCGTGCCCTCCCTCCGGGAAAAGGGCGTGCCCACGGTCACCACTACCGATGGCCCCTCCGGCATCCGGGTGCGCTACTATACGGCGCTGCTTCCCTGCGGCACGGCCCTGGCCAGCTCCTGGGACCCGGATCAGGTGGAAGCTCTGGGACACCTGTTTGGGGAAGAAATGGTCCGCAAGGGCTCGGATATTCTGCTGGGACCGGGCATGAACATCCACCGGGACCCCTTGTGCGGCCGGAACTTTGAATATTACTCCGAGGACCCCCTGCTCACAGGCCTGATGGCCGCCGCCATGGTAAGGGGCATTCAGTCCGTGCCGGGCCGCAGTGCCTGCATCAAGCATTTTGCCTGCAACAACCAGGAGGAGAACCGGAACCGGAACGATTCCCGGGTGTCTCAGCGGGCTCTGCGGGAAATCTATCTGAAGGGCTTTGAAATCTGCATTGCGAACGCCTGCCCCCTGACGCTGATGAGCTCCTACAACCAGATTAACGGCCTTTGGGCCCACTACCAGTATGACCTGTGTACCGGCATCCTCCGGCAGGAATGGGGCTACGACGGCCTTGTAATGACGGACTGGTGGATGCAGCCCTGCGCGGACCCGGATTTTCCGGCGCTTACGAATGACGCATACCGGGTCCGGGCTCAGGTGGATGTATTGATGCCCGGAAGCGTAGCCTTTGAGGATCCCACCATGGACCCGTCCCTGCTGGAATCCCTGAAGCGTCAGGACGGAATTACCCTGGGGGAGGTCCAACGGTCGGCGGAGAATGTGCTGAAGCTCTGCGCAAGGCTGAAGGGCTGAAACGAACATAAACGGCAGGGAATTTCAACAAGCCGTACCCTTGATTATTCGCGTAATATCATGTATAATCACTGTAGATGCGGCGAAAGCCTGCGTTTTATGACCATTCAAAGAAGGGTGTGTAAATAACTATGACCTCAGAAGAAAGAAAGCAGCTCCAGCTGGAGGCTGTCAAGGTGCGTGAAGGCGTTCTGACCGCTACCCACGGCGCCAAGTCCGGCCATCCCGGCGGAAGCCTGTCCGCTGCGGATATGTTTACCTATCTGTACTTCAAGGAAATGCGCATCGACCCCAAGAACCCCAGGTGGGCCGATCGGGACCGTTTTGTCCTGTCCAAGGGCCATACCGCGCCCGGCCTGTATAGCGCTCTGGCCAACCGGGGCTACTTCCCTGTGGAGGACCTGGCCACTCTGCGCCACATCGACTCCTATCTCCAGGGCCATCCCAATATGAATACCGTTCCCGGCATCGATATGTCCACCGGCTCTCTGGGCCAGGGCCTGTCCGCCGCTGCCGGTATGGCCAAGGGCGCCAAGTTCCTGAATAAGGACATCAACGTCTACTCCGTCCTGGGCGACGGCGAGCTGGCCGAGGGCCAGATCTGGGAAGCTACCATGTTTGCTGCCCACTATCATCTGGACAACCTGTGCATCATCGCCGACCTGAACGGCCTGCAGATCGACGGCCGCACCTGCGATGTTATGAATACCGCTCCCGTGGATAAGAAGTTTGAGGCTTTCGGCTGCAATGTCATCTGCATCAACGGCCACGACTTCGACGACATTGAGAAGGCTATGAACTTCTTCCATGCCAACCACGGCACCGGCAAGCCCACCGCCATCCTGATGACCACCGTCAAGGGCAAGGGTGTTTCCTACATGGAGAACCAGGCCGGCTGGCACGGCAAGGCACCTAACGATGAGGAATACGCACAGGGTATGGCCGAGCTGGCCGCAGCCCGCAGTGCGATTGAGGAGGGCTAAATCATGGCAGACGTAAAGAAAATTGCAACCCGTGACAGCTACGGCAATGCTCTGAAGGAGCTGGGCGACGAGTACGACAACATTGTGGTCCTGGATGCGGACCTGGCCGGTGCCACCAAGACCGGTACCTTTAAGAAGGCCCATCCCGATCGCTTCTTCGATTGCGGCATTCAGGAGGCCAACATGGTCAATGTGGCCGCCGGTCTGTCCACCATGGGCCTGGTGCCCTTTGCCGCGACCTTTGCCATGTTCGCTGCCGGCCGCGCTTACGAAATGATCCGCAACACCGTGGGCTACCCCCACCTGAACGTGAAGATCGGCGCTACCCACGGCGGTATCTCCGTTGGTGAGGACGGCGCTTCCCACCAGTGCTGCGAGGACTTCGCCCTGATGCGTACCATCCCCGGCATGACCGTCATGTGCCCCGCCGACGATGTGGAGGCCCGGGCTATGGTCAAGGCCGCCTACAAGATGGAAGGCCCCGTGTATATGCGTTTCGGCCGTGCCGCTACCCCCGTGTTCCATGAGGAGGGCTACCACTTTGAAATCGGCAAGGGCGAGGTGCTGAAGGACGGCAAGGATGTTGCCATCATCGCCACCGGTATTATGGTCCCCGAGGCCATCGAGGCCGGCAAGGCTCTGGCAGAACAGGGCATCGACGCTATGGTCATCAACATGGCCACCATCAAGCCCCTGGACGAGGAGCTGGTCCTGGCCGCTGCCAAGAAGTGCGGCAAGATTGTTACCGTCGAAGAGCACAATATCATCGGCGGCCTGGGAGAGGCTGTTTGCAGCTGCCTGAGTGAGCACTACCCCGTGCCCGTCAAGCGCATCGGCGTCAACGACGAGTTCGGCCACTCCGGCCCCGCTGCCGCCCTGCTGAAGGCCTTCGGCCTGTGCGCGGACAACATCGTGGCTCAGACCAAGGCTCTGCTGGGCAAGTAAGCCTGAGTATAGTTTGCGGGACTGCCGTTTGGCAGCCCCGCTTTTTGGGGATTTCCTTTGACATTACCGCCCCAATCGGGTAAAATAGAAAAAACATCAAAGGACCGGGATAAAATGATACAAAAATCAATGGATGCGCAAAAGAGGAAGACGCTGTGCTTCCTCCTGTGTATGCTGTGTACCTTCTGCACGGATCTGCATATGATGGTGTACATGAACAATGTTGCAAAGCTTCAGCCCTACACCTCTCCCATTCAGACCGTGGCGGCGCTGACCTTTTTGGCCCTGGCCATTCGGCGGCCTATGTCCAAAACCGCCAAATGGCACCTGGGGCTTGGCATTGCCCTGGTGGGCTGGGCGGTGATTGCCAAGTACTTCCACGGCCTTTTTGGGGAGCCCAGGGAGTATCTGGGGGTGTTTGTGCAGCGGTTTCTGGTACTGCTGCCCTTTGGCGCCTTGATGCAGGATGAGAAAAGCTGCCAAGGGCTGAAAGGGGCCGGCGTACTGACGCTGGGCGTATGCGGCTATCTGTGCTTCTGGGCGTTGCTGCTGTTTTTGAACCTGGTGCCGGGAGCAATGCAGGAATGTGTGTATTGGTCCGGGGCCCGGATGAACCCGCTGTGGAACCCCATTATATTTGCCGTGATAATGTTTACGGGCATTGCACTTTGCGTGGCAGGGTGCTTCCTGGCAAGGAAGCTCTGGCAGAGGGCGGCGCTTCTGGCCTTTGCGGTTGTACAGTTTCTTTTTATCAGCATGACCCACTCCCGAACGGTGGTGCTGGTGCTCTGCGCCTTTGTGGCGGGAACTGCTTTTTTTGCCCTTGGGCAGGGCAGCATCCAAAAACGGATTGCCTGGGCTCTGGTGGGAATTGCCGCCGCAGCCGCACTGTTTGGTCTTTCGGAGGCCGTTTACAATGCCAATAATCAGCACCTGATCGGTCAGCTGGAGGCCTCCGGGGCGGAATTCCACATTAACGACCAGGGCTATATCACCGACGGGGTCACCAATCAGGGGTCCCTGAAGGAGGATATGGGCTCCCTCAACGGCCGGACGGAAACCTGGAAAATTGTGCTGGATGCGGTAAAGAATAACCGGGAGCTGCGGATTTTCGGCACCAGCCAGTTCCGGAAGAATATCCGGGAGGATATGGCCCATTCCCACAATTCCTGGCTGGAAATGCTGGTATACCTGGGGATCCCGGGGCTTCTGCTTTCCCTGATTCTGACGGCGGAAATTCTGATTGCGCTGGCGCGGGTATTTCTGTTCTGCCGGAACAAGGCGCAGCTGGTGCTGGCACTGTTTGTGCTGTGTATGCTGCCCATCGGCATTATGGAGCCATTCCTGTTTTGCACCGTCCACCTGGGTGACCTGTTTATTTTGACCGGCGGCTACCTGTGGGCCTGGGGAACACGGGAGACCGCATAAATCGCGGCAGAGTCGGTTTTTCCGGCTCTGCTTGCTTTATCTCGGAAAGGCATAATAAATTTCTCCGGGCCGCAGGTTTTTTCCGCCCGCCAGCTGGGAGACGGTGACGAACCGGAAGCCCCGGGCCTTTAAGGTGTCGATAATGGCCAGGGCTGCAGAGACGGAGGAAGAGGACATATCGTGCAGCAGTACCACATCCCCGTCCTTGACGGCGTTTACCACCTGGGCCTTGACCACGCCTGCATCATGAACGGCCCAGTCCCTGGGGTCTACGGACCAGCAAAGGATTGGCATTTGCTTGGCTTTGGCCACTTGCCTGACGGAAGCACTGCTGGCACCTCCAGGAGGCCTTAAAAAACGGACCCTGGCATTTTCCGGCAGAAGGGCCAGGGTGGCGGTAATCTCCTCGGCAATGTCCCGGCGGCTCATGGCCTCCATGGAGCCGTGGCTGAAGCCGTGGCAGCCGATTTCATGGCCCTCCTCCACCATCCGTTCCGCCAGCCCGGGGTAATCTTTGATACGGTAGCCGCACAGAAAAAAGGTGGCCTTTACTTCCCGCTCCCGGAGTCCGTCCAGAAGCCGCCGGGTAAATCGTCCGGAGGGCCCGTCATCAAAGGTCAGGGCAATTGCAGGCGCCTGGGCCGAGACGGGGAGAATCAGGAGAGATAAAAGGAGAAGTATGGAAAAGAATCTTTTCATGGGAAACTCCTTGAGATGAGGTTTTAACAAATTCGCAATTGGCAATTGGGGGTATGGTTACAGCCGGTTCGTATCTCAAAAATGGGATTGGGCAATTCACATTTCGTAATTGCCGGAAAATCGGGCAATTGTGCATTGCACATTTTCTTGACGCACGCACCAAAATCGGGTATGATATTCGGATGAAAACGGAAAAGGAGGGGGGGCACCGATGGAGCTTTGCTGCCCCATTTGCGGCAAATGTCTGTACCGGCAGGAACATTCGCTTGCCTGCGAGAATAAACACAGCTTCGATATTGCCCGGCAGGGATATGTGAATCTGCTGCCTGTCCAGCAGAAGCATTCCCAGGATCCCGGGGACACCCGGGAGCAGGTGCTGTCCCGGCGGGCCTTTTTGGATACTGGCACCTATGCCCCCATTCTGGAGACTCTGATCAGGGTTGCCGGGGAGGAAGGTGCTTCCGGGGAAATCCTGGATGTGGGCTGCGGGGAAGGGTACTACTGCGCCCATTTATCCCAGGCCCTGGGCCTGCCGCTGACCGGTGTGGACATTTCCAAGGAGGCGGTGCGCTGGGCCGCAGGCCGGTACAAGGGGCCCAATTGGCTGTGCGCCACGGCGGCACACTTACCGGTAAAGGACCAAAGCGTGGGCCTGCTTACAAGCCTCTTTGCTTTGACCCTGCCGGAGGAATTTTGCCGGGTTCTGGCCCCTAATGGCCTTTATATCCAGGTGGTGGCGGAGGAGGACCATTTGCTGGGCCTGAAATCCATCATCTACGACCAACTGACCCACAAGGAAAAGGAGCCCACCAGGGAATACCCCGGCCTGACCCTGATCCGATCGGAGCACATTGCCTTTGACTTTACCCTCCGCGGGGAGCAGATCCCCCAGCTGTTTTCCATGACGCCCCACCTGTTCCGCATCGGAAAGGCGGGGGCGGAGCGGCTGAAGGAGACGGAGGTTTTACAGGACCGGGCCAGCTGCGTACTGAATGTCTACCGAAAATAAGATTCCCCGTTTTCGGGGAGCCATACCGGAAAAATTTGCAATGGAAGGAGAACGGGGATGCTGGAAAAGCTGAATGCGGTGGCGAGCCGCTATGAAGAGCTGTGCGCCAAATCAGAACAGCCGGATTTTTATGCCGACCCCCAAAAGGCGGCCAAGCTCCTAAGGGAAAAAAACGACCTGGAGCCCATTGTGGAAAGCTTCCACGCTTACAATCGGGCTGTGCGGGAAATGGAGGATGCCCAGGAGCTGATGGCGGACCCGGAGATGAAGGAGCTCTGCCAGCAGACCTTTGCTTCCGCCAAGGAGGACAAGGAGCGGCTCTACCGGGAGCTGCAGATTTTGCTTCTGCCCAAGGACCCTAACGACGAGAAGAGCGTCATTGTGGAAATCCGGGGCGGCGTGGGCGGGGAGGAAAGCGCCCTGTTTGCCCACAGCCTGTTCCGGATGTACTCCATGTATGCCGCTGCCAAGGGCTGGACCGTGGAGCTTATGAACTACAACGAAACGGAGCTTGGGGGCGTAAAGGAGGCGGACTTTGTCATCAACGGCCGGGGGGCCTACTCCCGGATGAAGTATGAGTCCGGGGTCCACCGGGTCCAGCGGGTACCGGAGACGGAGTCCGGCGGCCGGGTCCACACCTCTACGGCCACCGTGGCGGTGCTGCCGGAAATGGAAGCGGTGGATGTGCAGCTGAATCCCGCCGATATCGAAATGCAGGTTTACCGGGCTTCCGGCGCCGGCGGCCAGCACGTCAACAAAACCAGCTCCGCCGTCCGGCTGATTCACAAGCCCTCCGGCATTGTGGTATCCTGCCAGGAAGAGCGGAGCCAGGTCCAGAACCGGGAAAAATGTATGCGGATGCTGGCCTCCAAGCTCTACGAGCAGGAGCAGGAGCGCTTAGACAGCCAGGTTACGGGCCTGCGCCGCAGTCAGGTAGGCACCGGTATGCGCAATGAGCGCATCCGTACCTATAATTTTCCCCAGGGCCGGGTGACGGACCACCGGGTGGGGCTGACCCTTTATAAAATCGACGCCTTTATGGATGGGGACCTGGATGAAATCATCGACGCCCTTGCCACCGCCGACCAGGCGGAAAAGCTGAAAATGGCGAAGTGACAGGATGAGGTAACATATATGATCGAATATATTACAAACTCTCCGGAGGAGACGGAAGCCCTGGGGGAGCGCTTGGCAAAGGTTTTGCGCCCCGGTACGGTACTGGCCTACCGGGGGGACCTGGGGGCGGGGAAAACCGCCTTTACCCGTGGCCTGGCCCGTGGCCTGGGCTACAGGGAAGCGGTAACCAGCCCCACCTATACCATTGTCAATGAATACTTAGGCGGCAGGCTGCCCCTGTTCCATTTTGATATGTACCGGCTCCGCAGCGACGACGACCTGTGGGACATCGGCTGGGAGGACTACCTGGATAGGAACGGGGTCTGCGCCGTGGAGTGGAGCGAGAATGTGCCGGAGGCCATGGCGGGTGCCTTAACGGTGATCATTGAGAAGCTGGGGGATACCGCCCGGCGTATTACCGTAGAAGGAGGAACGGAATATGCGGATCTTAGCCTTTGAGACCTCTGCCAAGGCGGCGTCGGTGGCCTTTTTGGAGGATGGGAAGCTCCTGGCGGAGAGCTACCAGAATACGGGGCTGACCCACAGCCAGACCCTGATGGTGATGGCCCAGGATATGCTGAGCCAGTTAGGTCTGACCCCGGCGGATGTGGATATTATGGCTGTGGCCGCCGGTCCCGGCTCCTTTACGGGGGTGCGCATCGGGGTGGCGGCGGCCAAGGGCTTTGCCTGGGGCCGGGAGATTCCCTGCTGCGCCGTCAGCACGCTGGGAGCAATGGCTGTAGGCCTTGGCATCTGGCAGGGCTATGTATGCCCGGTGATGGATGCCAGAAGGAACCAGGTATATAACGCTTTGTACCACGTTTCTTGTGGAAATTACCAAAGAGTAGCGGAAGATCGTGCCATTTCCCTGGCCGAATTGGGAGAAGAGCTAAAAAATTTGTCGGAACCCATTTTTTTGGTTGGAGACGGCAGCATTTTGTGCTATAATACATTGTTGGAAACCGTGCCGGGTCTGGTCCTTCCCCCGGAGCACCGGATGCATCAGCGTGCTTCCGGCGTGGCTCTGGAAGGCTGGCGGATGGCAAAGGCAGGGGAGACGATCTCCGGTGCCGAGCTGGTGCCAAACTACCTGCGCCTGAGTCAGGCGGAGCGGGAGCGGCTGGAGCGGCAGACACAGGCTCAATGAGCTATAGAAAAAAGGAGTATAAGGTTATGGCAGAAGTACACGTTTTGGATCATCCTCTTATTCAGCACAAGCTGGCAATTCTGCGCAGCAAGGATACCCCCGTTAAGGAATTCCGGGAACTGGTAGGCGAAATTGCCGGCCTTATGTGCTACGAGGCAACTCGGAAGCTGCCCCTGAAGGAAGTAGAAGTACAGACCCCTGTGGCTACCGCCAAGTGCCGTATGCTCTCCGGCAAGAAGCTGGCCATTGTCCCCGTGCTGCGGGCGGGTCTGGGCATGGTAGACCAGATGGTGGCCCTGATCCCCTCCGCAAAGATCGGCCATATCGGTCTGTACCGGGACCCCGAGACCCACAAGCCTGTAGAGTACTACTGCAAGCTGCCCGAGGACATCGCCAACCGGCAGGTGTTCGTGGTAGACCCCATGCTGGCTACCGGCGGCAGTGCTGTGGCTGCCATTGATTTCCTGAAGCAGCATGGCTGCAAGAACATCATTATGATGAATATCATCGGCGCACCGGAAGGCGTCAAGGCCGTTCAGGAGGCTCATCCCGATGTGGAAATTTATCTGGCTGCCCTGGACGAGAAGCTCAACGAGCACGCCTACATTGTCCCCGGCCTGGGCGACGCCGGCGACCGGATTTTCGGCACCAAGTAAAAACTGTCATTGCGAACCGGTGCCAAGGCGCCGGTTCGCATTTTTTTAGAAAGGGGTTCCCTATGAAAATTGCTGCTTGGATCGCCATCCTCAGTTTGGCAATCGTTCTGGCATCCGTGGTTGCCCTGTGGCGGATCTTTGAGAAGGCCGGTGCCCCGGGCTGGGCCAGCCTGATCCCTCTGTACAATATGCACGTTTTGTATAAGCTTTGCTGGGAAGCGAAGTTCTTCTGGTTCCAAATTCTCCTCTCCATTGCGGCCAGGGTTTTGCAGGGCGTAGACGATACGGGAATGCTGACGGCCTTTGGGGCAATGCTGTCCCTGGCTGCCGTCATCATGGGCCTGATGCTGCCCTTTCGTTTGGCCAAGGCCTTTGGAAAGAGTAAGCTTTTTGGCCTGGGACTGCTGATATTCAATACAATCCATCTTCTGATTTTGGGCTTTGGCAGCGCAGAGTATGTGGGCAGCCAGGCCGCCTCAATGGAAGAGTAACCGGAACCGTCCGCAGCGGGGCCTGCTTTGTATGCAGGATTACCCGGCGGCGCTGTTTTCCAAAAGATGAAGAAGACGCAAGCCATGTACGGGCAGACCGTATATGGCTTGCTTTTTAAGGGGAGGGGCCCTTTGGGGCCAATCCACAGAGCAATGTCCCGGCGGGAGAACCCCGCCGGGCCGTTTTTATGCAGGTTTTTATCCCCCCCAGGGGCTTCCGTGGGGGAAATCGATATGTTATTATGGAATCACGGGAAAACACTTCCGTAATTCTTTCCTACTCCAAAAAGGGAAACGCCCTGCCTACGCGCCGCAGGGCGTTTTTCCGCAGATAAAGGGGACGACAACATGAACCAGTTTGCATCCTACGAAGAAGAGAACATCTATTATTGGACGAACCGTGCCTCCGGCTATTCCGGGGTGAACCAGGAGGAGCTGACCTCCCGGCAGAAAACCGTATGGGGCAGGACCATTGCAAAGCGCATCGCCGCCCGGTTCCCTGGGAGAAAGCCCGGTCAGATCAGGGTGCTGGATGTGGGTACCGGCCCGGGCTTTTTTGCCATTATCCTGGCGGAGATGGGCTATCAGGTGACGGCGGTGGACTATACCGCCTCCATGCTGGAGGAGGCCGGCCGGAACGCCGGGGCCATGGCAGCCAAAATTGATTTCCGGCAGATGAACGCCGAGGAGCTCTCCTTTGAGGATCACAGCTTTGATGTTCTGGTAACCCGAAACGTGACCTGGAACCTCCATAACCCCCAAAAGGCCTATTCCCACTGGACCCGGGTTCTGGCCCCCGGCGGGCTGCTATTGAACTTTGATGCCAACTGGTACCGCTACCTGTGGGACGAGGAGGCAAGACTGGGCCACAGCCAGGATCGGGAAAACCTGGCACAGTCCGATGTGCGGGACGAGAATGCCGGTACGGATGTGGATGCCATGGAGCGCATTGCCCGGCAGACGCCCCTGTCCATGGTCCATCGCCCAGCCTGGGATTTAAAGGTATTAAAGGAGCTGGGAATCCAGGCAAGTGCCGACGAAAGCATCTGGCGGCAGGTTTGGACCAAGGAGGAGCGGATTAACAATGCTTCCACCCCCATGTTCCTGGTGGAGGGCAAAAAGGCCGGCCTTTGGGAGACTTGATTTGAAAAAATTTATCGGAAAACGGCTGCTCCAGCTGATTCCTGTGCTGCTGGGGATTACGTTTCTCTCCTTTGCCCTGATGCACCTGGCGGGCAGCGATGCCGTGACGGAGCTTTACGGTGACAAAGGAGCCGTTTCCCAGGAGATTATTGCCGCCAGGCAGGCAGAGCTGGGGCTGGATAAGCCCTTTCTGACCCAATATTTTTCCTGGCTGGGCGGGCTTCTCCGGGGGGATATGGGCGTGAGCTACGTTTCCGGCAGGAACGTATTGGATACCTTTGTGTCCAAGCTTCCGGCTACGCTGCTGCTCACGGGATTGTCTATTCTGGCTACGGTGGTCATCTCTATTCCTTTGGGAATTTTGGCGGCGGTGCGGCAGGGAAAATTGACGGATGGGCTGCTGCGATTTTGCAGCTTTATCGGAAATTCCCTTCCCAATTTCTTTGCAGCGCTGCTGCTCATGCAGCTGTTTTCCATCAAATGGAAGCTGCTTCCGGTAATTTCCGACGGGATGCGCCTGCAAGGCGCGCTCCTGCCCACTCTGACCCTGGCCATTGCCATGTCTGCCAAGTATCTGCGGCAGGTCCGGGCGGCGGTTTTGGAGGAGCTGAGTAAGGACTATGTACTGGGTGCTCAGGCCAGGGGCGTCCCCCGGCGGGTGACACTGTGGAAAAGCGTGCTGAAGTCCGCCATGCTGACGATTTTAACCCTTTTGGCCCTGTCCGTTGGAAGCCTCCTGGGCGGCACCGCCATTGTGGAAAGTATTTTTATGTGGGACGGCGTGGGAAAGCTGGCGGTAGACGCCATTACCATGCGGGACTATCCCATGGTCCAGGCCTATGTGGTGTGGATGGCCATGATCTATGTGCTGGTCAACCTGGCAACGGACCTGCTGTATCACGCGCTGGACCCGAGAATTCGATTGGGGGTGCAGGAGGGGTGATAGACAAACGCCTGAAAAGAAAGCTGATTCTGCTGGCCTTTCTGGCGGCGGCACTGATTCTGGGATCCTTCTTTTCCGAGTCCCTGACTCCTTATGACCCCTATCTGCAGGACCTGAGCCAGGCAAAGATGCCGCCCAGTGCCCAGCACCTTTTGGGTACGGACCGGTACGGCCGGGATATGCTGTCCCGGGTGATTGCGGGCAGCCGGGCCAGCGTGTTTTCTACCTTGGAGCTGGTGGCGGTCATTACGGCGCTGGGCACCGCGGCAGGCGTGCTTGGCGGCTGGCTGGGGGGCTGGGTGGATACGGTGCTGATGCGTATTGCGGATGTATTTCTGGCCTTCCCGGGGCTGGTATTTGCTTTGGCAGTGGCTGGGTCTCTGGGGGGAGGTTTACAGAACGCTATTATAGCGCTGGCTGCGATTTCCTGGCCAAAGTATGCCAGACTGTCCAGAAGCCAGGTATTAGCCCTGAAAGAAGCCCCGTGGATGAAGGCGGTTCGCCTTTCCGGGAGCAGCACCCTGAAAATATTATGGAAACACATCCTGCCCAATATTCTGAGCCCGATTTTGGTTACCTCCATGCTGGACATCGGCACCATGATGATGGAGCTGGCCGCTCTGAGCTTTTTGGGCCTGGGCGCCAAGCCCCCCATTGCCGAATGGGGCAGCATGATGAGTGATACCCGGAGCCTGATGACCACCGCCCCGTGGATTACCTTCAGCCCCGGCGTTGCCATTTTCCTGTCGGTGATGATTTTTAACCTTTTGGGGGATGCCATTCGGGACTATGTGGACCCAAAAGCCAAAGGAAGGTGAGAAAATGGCAGGCTTTTTACAATACGACCATGTGGACATTGCCTACCAGGGAGCACCGGCCATTCGGGATGTGAGCTTTTCTTTGGAACCCGGAGAGATTTTGGGCATTGTGGGGGAGAGCGGCAGCGGAAAGTCCACCCTCATCAAGGCGGCTATGGGTCTTTTGGGGCCGGAGGGCCGGGTCACCCGGGGCAGCATTCGCTACCGGGGCACGGACCTTCTTACGCTGCCGCCCAGGGAAATGCGAAAGCTCTGCGGCCCGGAGCTGGGCTTCATCTTTCAGAACGCGGGCAGCAGCTTCTGCGCCATCCGTACCGTGGGGCAGCAGCTGTACGAAACCGTGAAGGCCCACGGGAAAATCACAAAAGCGGAATTCCGGGAACGCACCGTAGAAATGCTGGAAAAGCTGGGCTTTGAGGATGGGAACCGTATTTTAAACAGCTATCCCTTTGAGCTTTCCGGCGGAATGCAGCAGCGGGTGGGCATTGCGGCGGCCATGCTGCTGGAGCCCCAAATTCTGTTTGCGGACGAGCCTACCTCGGCCCTGGATGTATCCGTGCAAAAACAGGCCGTGGAGGAAATGCTTCTGGTTCGGGAAACCTTTGGTACGGCCATTATTTTGGTAACCCACAACCTGGGGGTGATTGGCGCTATGGCGGACCGGGTACTGGTGCTGGAGAACGGCCGTGCCGTAGAGCTGGGGGCAAAGGACCAGGTTTTGACCTGCCCAAAGGCGGCGTATACCCAAAAACTCCTGTCCGCCGTCCCCAAATTAAGGAGGGCATAGCATGGCCCCGATTTTGAAAGTAGAGAATCTGACAAAGACCTTCGCCCGGGCAGGCCAAAAGGATGTGGCGGCAGTAAAGGGCATTTCCTTTTCCCTGGAGCCCGGGGAGATTTTGGGAATCATCGGGGAAAGCGGCAGCGGCAAAACCACTGCCGTAAATATGATTGCCCGGCTGCTGGACCCCACAGAAGGGCATATCTATCTGGACGGGCAGGAGATTACCGCCTTCAAGGGCAAACAGCTCCGCCAGGCATACCGGACCATGCAGATGGTTTTCCAGACACCCGTAGAATCTTTTGACTCCCGGAAGACCCTGGGGGACGGTATTGGGGAGAGCCTGCGAAATGCAGGGCTGTCCGGGCAGCAGACCCGGGAGCGGGTAGAAACCCTTTTGGTGCGGTGCGGCCTGCCAAAGGAATTTGCCTGCCGCTACCCCCACCAGGTCAGCGGCGGGCAATGCCAGCGGGCCGCCATTGCCCGGGCCCTGGCAATTGAACCCAAGCTTCTTATCTGCGACGAGGCAACCTCCGCCCTGGATGTGACGGTACAGAAGGAGATTATAGACTTACTGAATGATCTGAGGGCAGCCCAAAAGGACCTGTCCATCCTCTTTATCTGCCATGATATTTCCCTGGTTCAGTCCTTTTGCCACCGGGTACTGGTTATGTACCGGGGGGAGATTGTAGAAGAGGGAACCCCGGATGAAGTGATCGGGCATCCGAAAAACGAATATACCAAAAGACTCGTTGACAGTGTTCTGTAGAGGACAAAACTCCGTTCCCCCAAATTCGTTAGGGATTACCATATTATCAACAAAAAAGGAGTACCCCACCATGAAAAAAAACGTTTCTATGATTCTCGCCCTGCTCCTGACCATATCTTTGCTCACTGGCTGCGGGAAGCAGAGGGAAAGCGCAGCTTTAAAGAAGACTATGACCATCGGTGACACCACCTTTAATTCCGAAAACTGGGAAGAGACCGTAGATCCCCATCGCACCTACAACGGCTGGGCCTGCATCCGTTATGGCATTGGGGAAACCCTGGTGCATTATACGGACACCATGGAGCTGGAGCCCTGGCTGGCAAAGAGCTGGATCAATGACGGAGATTGCACCTGGACCGTTACCCTCCAGGACAATGTAACCTTCTCTTCCGGCAGACAAATGGACGGGGCGGCCGTCAAGCAGTGCCTGGAGCATCTGCTCCAAAACCACGACCGGGCCCCCAGCGATACCAAGATCGTGGATGTCCAGGCCGACGGCCAGGTGTTGACCATTACCACCAGCGAGCCCAACCCCGCCCTGATGAACTACCTGGGCGACCCCTACGGCTGCATCATCGATGTGGATGCCAGCGATTTTGACGCGGGCATCGTGGCCGGTACGGGCCCCTATATCGTCAAAGAGCTGGTGACGGACGACCATCTGACTCTGACGAAAAACGAGAACTATTGGAACGGCACTCCCAAGCTGGACGAGCTGACCATTCGCACCCTTTCGAACGGCGATACCTTGTCCGCCGCCCTCCAGGCCGGGGACATTGATGCCGCCTACGGCATGGCCTACGAGGCTTACCCCAATTTTGAAAACGGCGGCTATCAGTTCTCCGCCATCCAGACTTCCCGTGCTTTCTTTGGCTGCATGAATATGACCAGCCCCATTATTCAGGATGCTGCCGTCCGAAAGGCCATCGCCATGGGCATCAACAAAGAGGGCTTTGTAAAAACCCTGCTGGATGGCCACGGAGTCCCCGCCAACGGTGCCTTCCCTGATGGCTTCAGCACCTTCGGTGGCGAACATGTAAAGACGGAAACCTATGACCCCGAGGGGGCCAAGGCGGTTTTGGAAGAAGCCGGTTGGGTGGACAGTGACGGCGACGGTATCCGGGAAAAGGACGGCGTGAAGCTCACGATCCGCTGGCTGACCTACCCCAGCCGCCAGGAGCTGCCCCTGCTGGCCGAGTCCGTCCAGGCCTCTCTGAAGGAGATCGGTATGGATGTGGACATCAACTGCACCGCCAACCGCCGGGAGTTCCTGGCCGATATGAGCAGCTTTGATATCTATGCCTCCGCCCTGGTGACGGCTCCCTCCGGTGATCCCCAGTATTTCTTCACCACTTCCTGCGTCCCCGGCATGAGCTACAATTTCGGTGCCTATGACAACCCGGAGGTAACAGCTCTGATTGAGGAACTGTCCAGGGAGTTCGACACCGCCAAGCGTGGCGAAATGGCCGTGAAGCTCCAGCAGCTGATTCTGGAAGACAATGCCTTTGTCTTCTGCTCCTTCCTGCAGATGAACATGATTTCGAAAGCCAATGTCACTGGCTACACCGCCCACGCCTGCGACTACTATCAGGTTACGGCAGAGCTGGATATAGAGCGGTAAGCGAAAGACTCTTGCTTGAATGAATTTGGAAAATATACTTATTTATCTAAAAATATATAAAATCCGTAGAAAACACGGAACAATAATTCCAAAAATCCGACTCTACTCCCGGTAGGATCCCCCCACTCCCGGGGGTAGAGCGGTAGAATCGGAAGAGTATATCAAATTTGAAGCAATTTTTCTTGCGAAATACGACATCATCCTCTATAATAAGAAAAAAACAAAAGCGCGTCCCGGGGCGAAGGTTTACCGGCCCCGGGTTCACTTTCTTCTTTGGAGGTTTGTATGTCTTTTACCGTGTTTGCAGACGGCAGCGCCAATCTGCCGGGATCCCTTCTGGACGGGGTAACTATGCTTCCCTGCAGCTACTATGTTGAGGGAGTCGAAAAGGAATACATGGGGGATGTGGACAGCTTTGATGCCCACGCCTATTATGAGCAGCTGCGTTCCGGTCGCAAAATTACCACCAGCCTGCTGAATACCCAGCTGTTTATTTCCCATATGCGTCCCGTATTGGCGCAGGGTCAGGATGCGGTGTACATTGCAATGGCCTCCGGAATCAGCGGCACCTATCAGGCGGCGCTCCTTGCCAAGCAGGAGCTGGAGGAGGAATTCCCGGACCGGTATGTGCACATTGTGGATTCCCGGGGCTGCGGCTTTGGCAGCGGCCTGCTGGTAATCCGGGCAGTGGAGCTGAACCGCCAGGGCCTGTCTGCCCGGGAGGCCGGGAAGCTCCTGGACCAGGATGTGCCCCATATGTGCCAGTACTTTACCGTGGATGATCTGAACTTCCTGAAGCGCAGCGGCCGGGTCAGCGGAGCTTCCGCTATGATCGGCACGGTGCTGAACATCAAGCCCATCCTGTATGGTACGGCGGACGGCCATATTGTGGCCTGCGGCAAGGTCCGTGGCCGGAAAAATGCCATTGAGGCTCTGGTTTCCAAATACGCCCAGAAGCAGGTGGATGCCCAGAACCATATCGTAGCCATTTCCCATGGCGATTGCCTGGAGGATGCCCAGCTCCTGGCAGAGAAGGTAAAGGCTGTGGCAAATCCCAAGCAGCTGGTGATCGTCCCCCACGAGCCCTTCTCCGGGGCCCATGTGGGCCCGGGTATGCTGGCCCTGTTTTTCTACGGCTCCGAGCGATAAACATATTTCCTTCCACAGCCTGTTTTCGGGCTGTGGGAATTTTTTTCGGGATTGTCAAAAGGGCAGGGAATGTGGTATGATAACAGAAAGAATCTTCTACCAGAAGAAGACAGCGATAGAAAGGGTACTACAATGGTCAACGTGTGTGATATTTCTGTGATGAAGCCCCTTTTGGCCGGTCATGGGTTCCATTTTTCAAAGGCGAAGGGGCAGAATTTCCTGGTTGCCCCCTGGGTTCCGGCTTCCATTGCGGAGGAGGCGGGAGTGGACGGGCATTCCGGGGTATTGGAAATCGGCCCGGGCATTGGTCCGCTGACCCAGCAGCTGTGCCTGCGGGCCAGCAAGGTATGCGCCGTAGAAGTGGATACCCGATTAGAGCCTATTTTGAAGGAGACCCTGGGGGACTTTGAGAATGTGGAAATTCTCTGGGGAGACATATTGAAGCAGGACATCCCGGCTCTGGTCAGGGAGAAGTTCCCGGGGCTCAAGCCCATGGCCTGCGCCAATCTGCCATATTACATCACCACCCCCATTTTATCGGCCCTATTAGAGGCGGATTGCTTCGATTCCGTAACCGTTATGGTCCAGAAGGAGGTGGCCCAGCGGATTGCCGCTGCCCCCGGGACGGCGGACTACGGGGCCTTTTCCGTATTCTGCCAGTACTATACATTGCCTCAGTACTTGTTTGATGTGCCGCCCCATTGCTTTCTGCCCCAGCCCAAGGTGACCTCCGGCGTGATTACTCTCCGCCGTCGGGAAGAGCGGCCCTGGGATATCCGGGATAAGGATACGTTCTTCCGGGTGGTGCGGGCCAGCTTTGCCATGCGGCGAAAAAAGCTCAGCAACGGCCTGGCCTCCGGTTTTCCGGAGCTGGGTAAGAGCGGGGCGGAAGAAGTATTAAGGGAATGCGGCTTCCCGGAAAATGTCCGGGGGGAAACCTTAGGCATTCCGGAGTTCGGAAAAATTGCCAATGCCATTCTGGCCCGGAGGGAAAAATGATCGAATTTTTGTTTTTGGACCTGGACGATACCATTTTGGACTTCCATAAGGCAGAGCGCCTGGCCGTGTCCAAAACCTTCCGCACATTTGGCCTGGAGCCTACGGACCAGGTGTTGGATGCCTACCACCGTATCAACCGCCAGCACTGGGAGCGGCTGGAAAAAGGGGAGATTACCCGGGACCAGGTGCTTGTTGGCCGGTTCCAGGTCCTCTTTTCCGGAATGGGCATCCCGGCGGACCCAAAGGCCGTGGCCAAAGAGTACGAGCACAATTTAAGCCAGGGCCACTTCTTCCTGCCCGGGGCCAAAGAGACGCTGGATGTTCTGAAGGGGAAATACCGGCTGTTTCTGGCCAGCAACGGTACCGCCTCCGTTCAGCACGGGCGGCTGACCAGTGCGGGACTGTATCCCTATTTTGAAAAGGTGTTTGTGTCCCAGGAGCTGGGAGCAAACAAGCCCAGTCCGGCTTTTTTTGAGGCCTGCGCCAGGCAAATTCCGGGATATGATGTGCAAAAAGCCCTGATGGTGGGCGACAGCCTGTCCTCCGATATTTTGGGAGGCATCCGGGCGGGAATGAAAACCTGCTGGGTAAATCCCCGGGGGGAAAAGGCTCTGGAAAACATTGTCCCCGATTGGCAGATCGGCTCCATAAGGGAATTGCCCGATCTGCTGGAAAGCATCCGATGATGGGAGGAAGATTCCATGAGAAAGAACAAAGGCTTTTCTTTGATGGAAATGCTGATTGTTGTGGCAATTCTTGCGGCGCTGGTCGCCATCGGGTACCCGCAGTTCAACGGTGCCTTTGAGCGGAACCGGGAGAATGCGGACATCGTATTTATGCAGAGCGCCCAGGCCCTGCTGGAAACGGCCTATGCCACCGGCTTGCGAATTGACGGGGTATCTGCCCGGAAGGCGACAAACGAGCATCCCCTGTACTACGACCCTGCCGGAGAGCTGACCTGGGTGCAGCCCGAGGCCTACGGAGAGGGTACGCCCAAGGATTCCGGCATCACCTGGTCCTGCTGTGATGACTACCATTATGCATCTGCCGGTGTGGATTACAGAACCCAGGTTGTGGTGTGCTATTACGAAAACGCGGATACCGACCATCCCATTATGCACGTTCACTGGGTGGTAGGCCCGGGCGCCGGAAGCTCCAGCAAGCCCCTGCCGGATACGCCGGATACGCCGACGCCCAAGCCGGATCCCGATCCGGACCCCAAGCCGAACCCGGACCCGACGCCTAAGCCGGATCCCGATCCGGACCCTGACCCAGATCCGGATCCCGACCCTGACCCAGATCCGGATCCCGACCCGAACCCCGATCCGGAACCCGGTGCCCCGTCCAACGTACATATCTACCCAACGCTGGATGCATACGGAAGACTGGAGGGCGAAATTCTGGCAGGACATCGTTATCGGTCCGAGGACGGAACGCAGATATACCTGGCAAAGCAGCACTATAATGTCGGGGATACGGTCCATTTGGAGAACGAGTTCGGATTTGTGCCGTTGAACAAGCCCCAAAGCACGGACGGAAAATATCCGCAGGTATTTTATTCTTCTAAAAACCTGAGATCAGACAATAACCTGGCACAGGACAACACGGTTACCGGCTGGGACACTGCCAATATGGATGTAGCGCTCAGGTTTGGGGATTATTTTGTAAAGGAGCCTGCGGTAGCGGCAGACGAACCCCGGTACTTTGTTTTTACAGGGGCATGGAATACAACAATCAATTACCCATCCGGCGGCCCGATTCTGGCAGACGGAAGCGTCGGAAACGGATGGACGGAAATTAACATGAGATGTGAAATCTGTAAGCAAACAGCAGGATTGGATCATTTTTGGGAATAAAATCAATTCTCCACAAAAGAACGACCCCGCCCCGTTCCGATGTTTTCGGAACAGGGCGGGGATTTTCATCCGTATGGGAGCCTTTACATCTTCTCCGGCGCGGAGAAGCCCAGCAGATCAATGCAGGTTTCCAGGATGTTTTTGGAAAGGCCGATGAGGGCAATGTATCCGGCCTTCAGCTGCTCGTTCTCTTCGCTGAGGATCCGGGTCTCATGGTAGAACTTATTGACGCAGCCGGACAGCTCGTAGATGTAGGCGCAAATCAGGTTGGGGGAGGAGGTCTTCTGGGCCTGCTCCAGGGTGGGGCCCAGTTTGGTGATGGAGAGCATCAGGTCCTTGGCAAAGTCGTTGGCCGGGTCCTGGATGGGTAAGCTCTCCCAGGCGCCGTAGCGGGACAGGATACTCTTGATGCGGACGATGGTATACAGGATATAGGGGCCGGTGTTGCCCTCGAAGGCGGCAAAGCGCTCCATATCAAAGTTGTAGTCCTTGGTGGGCTGGTTGCTCAGGTCGCCGTATTTCAGGGCAGCCATGGCGATTTTGGCGGTGGTGGCCTCCACCTCGTCATCGTCTACGATCTTGTTTTCCACCACCTTGGCCCGGACGAAGTCCGTCATGTCCTTAATCAGGGTTTCCAGCCGCAGAACGCCGCCGTCTCTGGTCTTAAAGGGTTTGCCGTCCTTGCCGTTCATGGTGCCGAAGCCAACGTGCTCCAGCTCAGTGGCTTCCGGTACGATGCAGGCCTTCCGGGCGGCCCGGAACACCTGCTCAAAATGCAGGTTCTGCCGCTTATCGGTAACGTAGAGCACCTTATCCGGGTTCCAGTCCTGCATCCGCTGGACCAGGGTGGCCAGGTCCGTGGTGGCGTAGATGGAGGAGCCGTCGGACTTTACCAGGATGCAGGGGGGCACTTCCTTTTTATCCCCCTCCTGGGCCACGGGAATGACCCATGCCCCTTCGGACTGGACGGCAATGCCCCGTTTTTTCAGATCCTCTACCATGGCGGGAATGTAGGGATCTGCGTCGGATTCGCCCAGCCACTTTTCAAAGTGGACATCCAGGTTGTCATAATTCTTCCGCAGGTCCGCTACGGATACATTCATAATGTGCTGCCACAGGGCACGGTAGCCCCGGCGGCCCTGCTGCAGCTCCAGGGTTGCCTGGTGGGCCTTGTGGGAGAACTCCGGATCCACCTTCCTGGCGGAGGCGGCGGGGTAAATTTCCTCCAGGTCGGAAACGGTAAAGGGGGCTTCCTTGGGATATTCCCCGGTGAAGTTGGGGTCAAAGTAAGGAAGGCTCGGCTGCCGCTCGGAAAGTTCCGCGATAATCAGGCCCATCTGCAATCCCCAGTCCCCCAGGTGTACATCGCCGATGGCGTTATAGCCCAAGTACTTGTAGAGCCTTTTCAGGCTTTCACCGATGATGGCCGGCCGCAGGTGGCCGATGTGCAGAGGCTTGGCCACGTTGGCGCCGCCGTAGTCCACCACAATGGTTTTGCCTTCTCCGGGCTGGGAAACGCCGAACTTGGGGGCGGTCCGCATTCCTTCCAGATAGTCCTTCAAAAAGTGGCCGGAGAGCTTCAGGTTGATGAAGCCGGGGTTTACCGCCTCTACCAGGCTGTAGTCCTCGGCGTACAGCTGCTCCACCACGGCCTTGGCGATCTGGATGGGGGCGCAATGGTACTGCTTGGCAGCGGCCAGAGCGCCGTTGCACTGATATTCGCACAGGTCCGGCCGGTTGGACACCGTGACCCGGCCGTAGGAAGCATCGTAGCCGGCTTTTTCAAAAGCCTGCTGCATTTTTTTCGTAATAATATCCAGGATCTTTTCCACAGAAGTTCCTCCTTATGCCTTTTTCTGTTCGGCCATCCAGTTCAGGTAGTCGTCATAGGTGCCGTAGCGGTCTACGATGGTGCCGTCGGGCTGGAAGGCGATCACCCGGTTACAGGTAGAGGTCAGCAGCTCGTGGTCGTGGGAGGCCAGCAGCACCACGCCGGTAAAGGCCTCCAGGCCCTTGTTGACGGCCTGAATGGACTCCATGTCCAGGTGGTTGGTGGGCTGGTCCAGCAAGACGACATTGGCGCCGCTGAGCATCATTTTGCTGAGCATACACCGGACCTTCTCGCCGCCGGAGAGCACGTTTACATGCTTGAACACATCCTCGTTGGAGAACAGCATCCGGCCCAAAAAGCCCCGGAGGTACACATCGTCCTTTTTGGCGGAGTACTGCCGCAGCCAGTCCACCAGCTCCTCTTCGTTGCCGTCGAAGTAGGGGGAATTGTCCTTGGGCAGATAGCTGCGGATGGTGGAAACGCCCCATTTGACGGACCCCTCGTCCGGCTCCAGCTCACCCATCAGGATTTTAAACAGGGCGGTCTGGGCCAGCTCGTTTTCGCCTACAAAGGCGATTTTATCGGTACGGCCTACGGAGAAGTACACATTATCCAGGAGCTTCACCCCGTCTACGGTGACGGATACATCCTTGACGGTAAGCACATCCTTGCCCAGCTCCCGCTCCGGCATAAAGCCTACGAAGGGGTACCGCCGGGTGGAGGAGGGCATTTCCTCTACGCTCAGCTTGTCCAGCAGCTTCCGCCTGGCGGTGGCCTGCTTGGCCTTGGCCTTGTTGGCGGAGAACCGCTGGATGAACAGCTGCAGCTCTTCAATCTTCTCCTGGTTCTTCTTGTTCTTGTTCCGGATCATGGCCTGGACCATCTGGGAGGATTCGTACCAGAAGTCGTAGTTGCCCACATACATCTTGATCTTGCCGTAGTCGATATCCACGGTGTGGGTGCATACGGTATTCAGGAAGTGCCGGTCGTGGCTGACGGCAATGACCATGCCGGGGAAGTCCAGCAGGAAGTCTTCCAGCCAGTTGATGGCCTCAATATCCAGGTTGTTGGTGGGCTCGTCCAGCATGACGATGTCCGGGTTTCCGAAGAGTGCCTGGGCAAGCAGGACCTTCACCTTCAATCGGGGGTCTACACTCGCCATCTGGTCGTAGTGCAGCTCGGTGCCGATGCCCAGGCCCTGCAGCAGGCGGGAGGCATCGGATTCCGCTTCCCAGCCCCCCAGCTCGGCAAACTCCGCCTCCAGGTCCGCCGCCCGCAGGCCGTCTTCATCGGTGAAGTCCGGCTTTTCGTAGATGGCGTCCTTTTCCTTCATCACATCGTACAGGTGCTGGTTGCCCATGATGACGGTGTCCATGACGGTATAGTCATCGTAGGCGTTCTGGTTCTGCTTCAGAACGGATACCCGCTTGGTGGGGTCGATCTCAATGGAGCCGGTGGTAGAATCCAGCTCCCCGGTGAGGATGCGCAGGAACGTGGATTTTCCCGCGCCGTTGGCACCGATAATGCCATAGCAGTTCCCCGGCAGAAACTGCAGATCCACATGCTGGAACAACCACTGCCCGCCAAACTGCATCCCCAAGTTGCTGACTGTAATCATTGCTTGTCTCCTTGTTCGTTGTATAATAATGATGGTTTCATAAAAATAGAGCCTTGCGGAACATCGAATTGACAATGAACAATTGACAATGGACAATTGCGGTGTCCCTTCAGGACGATTTTAGAATTTTTCAAGGTGAAAAACCGCATCCGCCGCAAATTGTCAACTGTCAATTGCCAATTGTCAATTCTTATTGACCGCATACTCATACAT
>CAKTHQ010000012.1 GCA_934565415.1 uncultured Oscillospiraceae bacterium | reverse complement strand
GAAGGGGAGGAGACCTTCATCCTCACAGAGCAGGGGAGAAAAGAAATGATTCTCTGGCTGCGGGAGAAGATTTGACCAGAAAATTGTAATTTCCCCCTTGACAAACCCACGCAAAGTGGATAAAATAACCTGGAATATGCAAAGACAATGCGGAAACCAAGCAGTGACCGGGCCTTTTCAGCGAGGGGGAGCAGGTGTAAGCCCCTAGGAGTACGGACTGCGCGCCATTTCCGGCGTCCCCCGGGAGGACCGGGGCGGGCGCTCCCGTTACAGAGCAGCTAAGATGTCCGTGTTTGCGGATAATTAGGGTGGTACCGCGGGTATATTATCCCCGCCCCTAGCAGTAGGGGCGGGGTTTATTATTTGCATAAAAGAGATATTTGGAGGTTAGATAACCATGGATCCCAAGCCTTACGGCGTAAACGAACTGCGGGAAATGTTCCTCTCCTTCTTCGAGAGCAAGGGCCATCTGCGCCTGCCCAGCTTTTCCCTGATCCCTCAGAATGACGCATCCCTGCTGCTGATCAACTCCGGCATGGCGCCTATGAAGCCCTACTTCACCGGCGAGGTGGAGCCCCCCCGTCACCGGGTCTGCACCTGCCAGAAGTGCATCCGTACCGGCGACATTGAGAACATCGGCAAGACCGCCCGTCACGGCACCTATTTTGAGATGCTGGGCAACTTCTCCTTCGGCGATTACTTTAAGCGGGAAGCCATTCACTGGAGCTGGGAATTCCTGACCGAGGTGGTGGGCCTGGACAAGAACCGGCTGTACCCCTCTATCTATGAAAACGACGACGAGGCCTTCGACATCTGGAACAAGGAAGTGGGCGTGCCTGCCGACCGGATCTTCCGCTTCGGCAAGGAGGACAACTTCTGGGAGCACGGCTCCGGTCCCTGCGGCCCCTGCAGCGAAATTTACTACGACCGCGGCGAAAAGTACGGCTGCGGCAAGCCCGGCTGTACCGTCGGCTGCGACTGCGACCGGTATATGGAAGTCTGGAACAACGTGTTCTCCCAGTTCAATAACGATGGCCAGGGCAATTATACGGAGCTTGCCCACAAGAACATCGATACCGGCATGGGCCTGGAGCGCCTGGCTGTGGTGTGCCAGGACGTCAACAGCCTGTTCGACGTGGATACCGTTATGAACATCACCAATAAGGTCACGGAGCTCACCGGCGCTTCCTACGGCCAGAGCGTGAAGATGGATGTATCCCTGCGGGTCATTACCGACCACATCCGGGCTTCTACCTTTATGATCGCCGACGGCGTCCTGCCCAGCAACGAGGGCCGGGGCTACGTGCTGCGCCGTCTGCTCCGCCGGGCTGCCCGCCATGGCAAGCTCCTGGGCGTGGACCATCCTTTCCTGTATCAGGTGGTGGAGACCGTGGTCCACGAGAACGGGAACCACTACACCTACCTGCGGGAGCGCTGCGCCTATATTACCAAGGTGGTCAAGGTGGAGGAGGAGAACTTCGCCCGGACCATCGACGGCGGCATGAAGATCTTTGCAGATATGCTGGCTGAGCACAAGGCCAAGGGCGAGACCGAGTTCTCCGGTGCCGATGCCTTTAAGCTGTACGATACCTACGGCTTCCCCATTGACCTGACCCTGGAAATGGTGGCCGACGAGGACATGACCCTGGATCAGGAAGCCTTCGAAAAGCTCATGAAGGAGCAGAAGGAGCGGGCCAGAGAGGCTCGGAAGGCCCTGGGCGACCTGGCCTGGGCCGGCATTGACCTGGGCCTGGACAACACCCCCACCCAGTTCGTGGGCTATGACTGCTTCAACTGTGAGGCAAAGGTCCTGGCCATCTGCGAGGGCGACGAGGTCTCCGGTGCCATTTCCGGCGGCGAGACCGGCATCCTGGTGCTGGATAAGACCCCCTTCTATGCCGAAATGGGCGGCCAGGTGGCAGACCACGGCGTCATTATGCTGGGCGAGAGCCGGTTCGAGGTCACCAATGTCCAGAAGGACAAGGGCGGCAAGTACCTGCACTACGGCAAGCTGAACCGGGGCACCATCCATGTGGATGATGTGGTCTGCGCCTCCATCGATGTGGACCGCCGGAAGGCCATTATGCGTGCCCACTCCGCCACCCACCTGCTGCAGAAGGCTCTGAGCAGCGTCCTGGGCGACCATGTGCACCAGGCCGGTTCCCTGGTAGAGCCGGACTACCTGCGCTTCGACTTTACCCATTACTCCGCCATGACCCCCGAGGAGCTGGCCAAGGTCAACTCCATCGTCCAGAACGCTATCCTGGAGGGCTACCCCATCGTCACCCGGGAGATGCCTATTGAAGAGGCCAAGAAGATGGGCGCTACCGCACTGTTCAGCGAAAAGTACGGCGATGTGGTCCGTGTGGTCAATATGGGCGGCTACTCCGTAGAGTTCTGCGGCGGTACCCACCTGGACAACACCGCCAAGGTAGGCCCCTTCGAAATCGAGAGCGAGTGCTCCGTGGCCTCCGGTGTCCGCCGGATCGAGGCCTATACCGGCAAACTGTGCCTGAAGAAGCTGGAAGCCAACCGGTCCCTGCTGGGGGAGGCCGCTTCCCGGCTGAAGGTCAAGCCCATGGAGCTGGCCAACAAGATCCAGTTCCACATGGACGAGATCAAGGAGCTGCGCCGGAATATTGAGCAGTACCGGGCCAAGGAGGCCGCCGGAGAAGTGGACCGCTTCCTCTTCGGTGCCCACGAGGTCAAGGGTCTGAAGGTCATGACTTCCGTCTTGCCCAAGGCTGACCCTGCCAAGCTGCGCCAGATGGGCGACCTGCTGCGGGATAAGGAGCCCAACGTGGTGGCCGTGCTGGCCTCCGTCAAGGATGACAAGCCCGCCTTCCTGGCCGTCTGCGGCAAGGAAGCCGTGGCCCGGGGCATCAAGGCCGGGGAGCTCGTTAAGATGGTCTGCGCCACCTGCGGCGGCTCCGGCGGCGGCAAGCCCGACAGCGCCATGGGCGGCGGCAAGGACCTCATCAAGGTCGATAACGCCCTGGCAATGGTGGACGATTTCGTAAACGAAAAGCTGTAAATAAATGCTTCGGCGCTGTTAGAAAACAGTGTCATTGCGAACCAGTGACCGATGTCACTGGCGTGGCAATCTCCCGGTTGAACAAAAAGGCTTAAATGCAATGCTAAAATGTTCAGAAATCTGGGGGATTCCCACGCCAGTGTGCGCACTGGCTCGGAATGACAGGGCGTTTTCTAGCAGCGCCGAATTTTTTGTGCCTCTATGTCAATAGTTGGGGTAGGGACAAAAGTGAAATAACTTTAGGTCATGCCGAGGAGAGATTCTCGGCATGATTTTATGTATGGCAGAATAGGATTCTCTTCCTAAAATTTGAAAAATTGCGTATACCAAAGCAGTCTCTTTTCAAAACTTTTGTCTTGTTGTTGCAGACTTCAATATAACCGTTAGACCAAGGTACATCCATGGAGTTTAGAATTTCGTAAAACCAGTTACGATGGCTTACATTAATTCATTTGGGAACGGAGGATTTGCTTATGAAATGTCCTGAATGCGGGGAAGAATTGGAAAGTGGTAATGATATTTTATTATACCGTGATTGCGGGTAAAATCAAGCAAAACAAAATTAGGGGGCTTGCCATGATCGGATGTATATTGACAAGCCCCCAAAACCGCGCTACTATTTTCTCAGGAGGTGGACCCTATGGACACAATCAAAACCCTGCGCCGGTGGGTGCAGGAGAGCAAGCGCATGGTAGCCTTTACGGGGGCGGGGGTCAGTACAGAATCCGGTGTGCCGGATTTTCGGAGTGTGGACGGGCTGTACAACCAGAAGTTCGAGTACCCGCCGGAGAGCATTATCAGCCATAGCTTTTATTTGCAGCGGCCGGAGTATTTCTTCCGGTTTTACCGGGAGAAGATGATGCCCCTGGAAGTTGAACCCAACATTACCCATTATACCCTGGCCAAGTGGGAGCAGGAGGGGCATCTTGCCGCGGTGGTGACCCAGAATATCGATGGGCTTCACCAGAAGGCGGGGTCCAAGCGGGTATATGAGCTCCATGGGTCCATTCTGCGGAACTATTGTACAAGGTGCGGCAGGTTCTACCCGGCGGAGTTCGTGAAGAACTGCGACGGCATACCCAGGTGCGGCTGCGGCGGCATTATAAAGCCGGATGTGGTGCTGTATGAGGAGGGGCTGGACGACAAGACCGTAGAAGGGGCATTGAATGCCATCTGTCAGGCGGATATGCTTCTGGTGGCGGGAACCAGCCTGACGGTGTACCCGGCGGCGGGGTTCCTGCGATATTACCAGGGGAACCGTCTGGTCCTCATCAACCGGGACCCCACACCCTACGACGACCGGGCGGATCTGGTGATCCACGACAGTTTGGGAAAGGTTTTGGCCCAGCTCTAATGATAAGAACGCATCCCCGGGATGGTTTTGTGCCATTTCACGGGGATGCGTTCTTATTTACTGTTCACGGCTATGGGCCCCTGGTGCCTGGCCGTAAAGATCTTCGTCAGGCTGGAAACCAAAATGATGCTGGCGGCCATAGTTCCGGCGGATTGGGCGGTGAGCAGGCCCTGGGCGGCGGCTGCGGTCATGGCGCCGTCAACCATCAGGCGCATGGTGTGGTAAATGCCGGCGCCGGGGATCAGGGGAATGATGGAGACTACCAGGTAGCAGATGGTGGGATACCTGCGGACTCTGGCCATAACTTCGGAAAAGACGGCGGCCAGGGCGGTGCCCCAGAAGAAGGCCCAGGCGGTCCCTACGCCCAGCTTCAGGGCCACATCATACACGGCATAGGCCCCAATGCCGCCGAAAGCGCACAGCAGGGTGCCGGGGCCGTGGATGTTAAAGAGGATGCTGAAGCCCATGCAGCCCACAAAGGAGGCAAGGCATTGGACAAAAAGTCCATGGGTGATTGCCGGGGCACTTTCCGGCAGGCCCCAGATTAGGCTCGCCATGTTCCGGGCCCCGGCGGAGCCTAAAGCCATGGCGCAGGCGATGAGCAGCACCTGGACACATTTGTTGATGCCGGAACTGGTATCCCCGTAAATCATGTCCCGCAGGGCGTTGGTAAATACCAGGCCCGGGACCAAAATCATCATGGCGCCGATGATCACCGTGTCGCTGTTTTGAAGGATGCCCGCTGCGTTTAGCCCGTAGGCCACCCAGGATATAAGGAAAGCAGAGGTTAAAGTGCCAAAAATGGGGTTTACGTCCAGCCGGTCCAAAAGGCCGCTCACAAAGAAGATGACAATGCCGCAGAGCCCGGCAAAGACCGCGTCCAGAAGGCCGCAGCCGAAGAGTACGCCAAACCCGGCGGCCCCCAGGAAGTGACCCAGCAATTTCATTGCGGTGCTGTAGTGGGGGACGGAGGCAGTGACTTGCCGGAACAGGGCTGCGGCCTCCTCCGGCGGGGGCGTTTCGGCACAGATCTTCCGGGATAGGGCGTTGAGCCGCTCCACGGCGTCCAGGTCGTTGCCGTGGAAGCCCATCCGGCACATTCTGGTAATGGGTTCGCCGGTGGGGGAGAGGATGCTGACGATCAGGTATCCCGGCACCGCCGCCACCTGGGGGTCCAACCCATAGGCCAGCAGCACCCGGCGGACCGTATCCTCCACCCGGTAGGTCTCCGCACCGCTGACGGCCATCCGGTATCCCAGGTCGGCGGCAAGGTCTAAAAGCAAAAATTCATTCATAGGCTGATCCTGAAAAACACCCCCGGAAAAATCCAGGGGTGCGGAGGGGATGCTTACTTCCGGGCGAAGATCACGCCCAGGGTGTTGGGGCCGCAGTGGCAGGAGATGGTGCAGCCGGCGGTAGCGGTGATGATAGTGCCAAACTCTCCGCTGGCGGCGATCTGCTCCTTGACGGCCTCCATGCAGGTGTCGTCTACTCTGGTGGAAACCAGGATCAGGGTAGACCGGTCGATGTCGTCCCGGTTCTGCAGCTTGTCCTTCACATAGTTGGCCAGGCATTTGTCATAGCGGCCGCGATACTTTTTGTCCACGCCCATTTTGCCGTCCTTCAGGTCAATGCAGGGCTTCAGATTCAGCAGATTTGCGCCCAGAGCCGTGACCATGGAGCACCGGCCGCCCTTGACCATGTAATCCAGCCGGTCCAGAACGAAGCTGGTTTCTACCTTTTCAGCGTACTCTTCCAGCTCGGAGACGATCTCGTCCAGGCTCTGGGCGGACTCTGCCAGAAGGCAGGCCTTTAGGACCATAAGCCCCTGGCCGCAGGACAGGTTCCGGGAGTCCACTACCCGCACATTGGAAAAGCTTTGGGCGGCGATAAAGGCGTTCTGATAGCTGGAGGAGAAGCCGGAGCCCAGGTTGATGTGGATAATGCCGTCGTAGGAACCGGCGTACTTGGAAAACAGCTCCTGGTAAACGGCCACGCTCCTTGCGGCAGTGGTGCACAATGCGCCGCCCTGGTCCACATGGGCAAAGATATCCGTAGGTGTGATGGTTACATTGTCCAGAAATTCCTCATTCTCTTTGACCACGATCAGGGGGACCAGGTCGATATGGTATTGTTCCAGCAGCTCCTTGGGCAGGTCGCAAGTGCTGTCGGAGGTGATCTTGATGTTCATGGTGCATTTCCTTTCCGTGAGGCAATCGGGGCGAAGCGCAAAAGAAGCACTTGTAATCTCCCAAATACATGGTAAAATAGTACCATACCAAGGGAAAGGTGTCAAGAGGGACGCCATTTCCAAATTTTCATTTTCGGAGGGAAACTTATGGAAACGATCATTCATGTAGAAGGTATGATGTGCACCCACTGCGCCGCCCGGGTGGAAAAGGCCTGCATGGCCGTGGACGGCACCCAGAGCGCTAAGGTAGATCTGAAGGAAAAAACCGTCACCGTTACCGGCACAGCTGCGGAAGCGGCCCTGAAGAAGGCCATCGCTGACGCCGGATACCAGGTGTAAGCCTATGCGGGAAGAATTTACCATTCCCTCCGTCGGCGTGGGCAGACTCCATGTGTGCCGCTGGACCCCGGAGGGGGAAGTAAAGGCCGTGGTACAGATCGTCCATGGCATTGCAGAGTATATTGAACGGTATGATGAATTCGCGGTGTATCTCAATTCTCTGGGTTACCTGGTGGTGGGAGAGGACCACATGGGCCACGGCCAGTCCGTGGGCAAGGAAGGAAAGCTGGGCTATTTCCACGGGGGCTGGTTTGCCGCGGTGGAGGACAGCGTGAGTCTCCTGCATAAGACAAAGCAGGAATACCCCAATGTGCCCTATGTTCTCTTCGGCCACTCCATGGGCTCCTTTATGGCTCGGACCATGCTGTGCAAATACCGTGATCTAGGGCTATCTGCTGCCGTTATCTGCGGAACCGGCTGGCAGCCAAGGGCACTTTTGCCCGGGGCCATTGCCGTGTGTCAGGCGGTCTGTAACCGGGTGGGGGAGGAGAACCCCAGCGAAAAGCTTCAAAACCTGGTATTTGGCAGCTACAACGCCCATGTGGAGCACCCCAGAACGGAATACGACTGGCTGACCCGGGATAAAAAGACGGTGGACGACTACATTGCCCACCCCAGCTGCGGCTTTACCGCCAGCGCGGGTCTCCTGCGGGACCTGCTGCGGGGCATCCAATATATCGAAAAGCCGGAGAATCTGGCGAAAATGGACAAGGCTATACCCGTGCTGTTTGTAGCCGGCGGGGAGGACCCGGTGGGCGCCTACGGCAAGGGTGTGAAAAAAGCTGCAGAGGAATTCAAAAAGGCGGGGATGGAGGATGTGACCACCCGGCTGTTCCCCCTGTGCCGCCATGAAATTTTGAACGAGATCAACCGCCGGGAGATTTTTGAATTTATTTCCGGCTGGATGGAAAAGAAAATCTAATCGTCCTGTTTATCGGACACATATTCTGGTATCCTATGTTCAGAAAACGAACAGGGGGACGAAGAATATGTTTACCATGCGATATGTAGGCGGCCACGTTCAGGTGTACGATCAGAAGGGGAATTTTATGTTTTCCGCCGACAATGAGCGGGAAGCCAGAGAGGAAATGGAAGACTATGCGGAATCTGCGGCTTGATATTTGCTACGACGGTACCCGCTACCGGGGCTGGCAGCGGCTCCCGGGGGTGGACAGTACCATCCAGGGAAAGCTGGAAACGGTGCTTACAAGGATCTTAGGGGAGCCCATCGAGGTCTCCGGCTCCGGCCGCACCGATGCCGGGGTCCACGCCGCCCACCAGGTTGCCTCCTTCCACTGCGAAAACCCCATGCCCCCGGAGAAGATATTAGGGGAGCTGCGGAAATACCTGCCGGAGGACATCGGCATCTATTCCTGCCAGGAGGCGGCTCCCCGGTTTCATGCCCGGCTCAATGCCAGGGGGAAAACCTACAGCTACCGCATCTGGAACAGCACGGACCCCTGCGTGTTTGAGCGGCGGTTTCTGTGGGCAAACCCTGAAAAGCTGGATATAAAGGCCATGGAGCAGGCAGCGGCGCTTCTTTTGGGGGAGCACGATTTCTCCGCCTTCTGCGGAAACAAAAAGATGAAAAAGTCTACCGTCCGGCGGATTGACAGCCTGGACATTTCCCGAAAGGGAAAAGAGCTGGTCATCACCGTGACGGGAGACGGCTTCCTGTACAATATGGTCCGCATTCTGGTGGGGACCCTGGTAGAAGTAGGCCGGGGAGAGCGGGTGGCAGCATCCGTTCCGGAGCTCTTCGGCGGCAAGCGAGAACAGGCAGGCTTTCTGGCCCCGGCCCAGGGGCTGTGCCTGATGGAGGTATCCTATTGAACATACAGATTTTCGGAAAAAGCAAATGCTTCGATACCAAAAAGGCGGAGCGCTACTTTAAAGAGCGGCGGATCCCCTACCAGATGATCGACCTGAAGCGCTACGGAATGTCCGGGCGGGAGTTCGACAGCGTCTTAAAAGCGGTAGGCGGCATCGACAACCTCATCGACTGGGAGAGTAAGCAGCAAGAGGTGGTCAATATGAAATATATGTCAGACAGCCGGACCAAAGAGGATAAGGTCTTTGACGACCCAATGCTGATGAAGACCCCGGTGGTGCGAAACGGAAAATTAGCCACCGTAGGGTACTGCCCGGAAATCTGGGCAGAGTGGAAATAAGGTTACCAAAAGCAGTTCCCAAATTTGGGGGCTGCTTTTTTTGAATTATCCAAAACCGATTCTTGCATTTTCTTCTAAGGCGTGGTATTCTATGGGGGTATCGTCACGGACGTACTTTTGTTTTTGAGAGGGCTCCTTTGGGGGCCTGGGATGGTGGCGGTGCTGCTGGGCACCGGGGCGCTTTTGACGGTTTCTACCGGCCTTCCGCAGCTGAGGCTCCTGGGAAAGGCCGGAAGAATTTTGGCGCGGCCCAGGGGCCCAAAGGAGGTCAGCGCCCGGCAGGCTCTGTGTACCGCCCTGGCTGCTACCGTGGGCACCGGGAATATCGTCGGCGTGGCCGGAGCCATCTGTCTGGGCGGCCCGGGGGCGGTATTCTGGATGTGGGTATCCGGATTCCTTGGTATGGCTACCAAGTTTGCCGAGGTGACCCTGGCCGGGGCCTATGCCAAAAACAAAATTGGCGGCCCTATGTATACCATTGAGCGGGGGCTGGCCGGAAAAGCCCGGTTTTTGGCGGTGCTCTACTGTATATTCGGCCTGGGTGCCGCCTTTGGCGTGGGGAACGCCACCCAGATTGGTGCGGTGGTCTCCGGGGTCCATCAGGTGCAGTGCTTTTTGGGGATTTCGCCAACGGGATTTTTCGACTTGCTTTTGGGCCTTTTTCTGGCGGCCTGCGTAGGTGCGGTGCTGCTGGGTGGGGTCCGCCGTATCGGGGCGGCGGCGGAAAAGCTGGTGCCCGGGGCTTCCGTTGGGTATATCCTGCTGTGCCTGCTGGTGGTATTCTCCCGGCGGGAAATGCTGCCGACCGCCCTGCGGTCCATCCTTTTGGGGGCCTTTTCTCCCAAAGCCGCTACCGGCGGGGCGGTGGGCTCCATGATGGTGAGCCTGTCTGTGGGCTGTGCCAGAGGCATTTTTTCCAACGAAGCCGGCATGGGCACGGCTTCTATGGCCTATACTGCCGCCCCCGGGGAAAGTGTAGAAAAAGGAATACTGGGGCTTGTGGAAGTGTTCGTAGATACCCTGGTGATCTGCACCCTGACGGCCCTGGCGGTTCTATGCGGCAGCGAGACGATTCCCTATGGGTGTGACGCCGGGGGAAGTCTGGTGGCCAGCGTCTTCGGGACGGTGCTGGGCCCCTGGGCGTCCATTGCCCTGACATCCTTTTTATGTGTCTTCGCCTTTGCCACGGTGCTTGGCTGGGGGCTTTATGGGGCCCGTTGCGGAGAATACTTGTTTGGCCCCGGATTTTTAAAGGTATTTCCCTGGCTGCAAATGGCCGGGGTGGTGCTGGGAGCGGTGCTGGAAAGCGAAAAAATCTGGCTCCTGGCAGAAATATTCAATGCGCTGATGGCTGTTCCCAATCTTACCGCGCTGGTGTTCCTGCGCAGAAAATTGCGGGAATTGGTCTTCCAATATAGAAACAGGGCGTAATGCCCATGGAGGGATACAAATGCAAATTTCCATCAATGCCAACCGATGCGAGCCGTCCCCAATGCGAAAGTTCCACCCCCTGGCGGTGGCAGCGGAGCAGCAGGGGAAGAAAATCTATCACCTGAATATCGGTCAGCCGGACATTGCCACCCCCGGCGCCTATTACGACGCCATCCGGGCCTTTGACCACAAGACGCTGGCCTACGATGCTTCTCCCGGCAACCCCAAGCTGATTGCAGCGGTGCAGGGTTACTATAAGCGTCTGGGGGTAGAGCTGGACCCTGAAGATATTCTTATTACCACCGGCGGCAGCGAGGCCCTGCTTCTGACCTGCCTGAGTATTCTGGACCCCTATACCGAGGTTATTATTCCGGAACCGTACTATCCAAACTACACCACCTTTGTCCATGCGGCCGGCGGTGTCATCCGGGCGTTACCCACCAATCCCTGGGAGGGCTATCGCTACGCCAAGCGGGAGCGGATCGAAAGCCTCATCACCAAGAATACCCGGGCCATTCTGATAACGAATCCCGGCAACCCCACCGGCGTGGTGCTGGACGAGAAGGAAATGCGGATGATTGCCGATATCGCCAAGGAGCATGACCTGTTCCTGATCTGCGATGAGGTGTATCGGGAGTTCTGCTACGATGAAAAGTTCGGCGTGCCCACCATGGCCCGATTTAAGGATATTGAGGAAAACCTTGTGATCATCGATTCGGTATCCAAGCGGTTCTCCGCCTGCGGCGCTCGGGTTGGCTGCGTTGTGACCAAAAATAAAGAGCTGCAAAGCGCTATCCTGAAATTCTGCCAGTCCCGTCTGTCCGTGGCCACTATTGACCAGGTGGGAGCGGCGGCGCTGTACACCGTGGACCCCTCCTTTTTCCGGGAGTGCAAGACGGAGTACCGCATTCGCCGGGATACGGTGATTGAAAAGCTGCGCCAGATCCCCGGTGTGGTTGTGGAGGAGCCCATGGGCGCCTTCTACCTGATGGCCAGCCTGCCGGTGGATGATGCGGACCGGTTCCAGCACTGGCTGCTGGAGCACTTTGACGACAAGGGCGACACGGTAATGTTCGCTCCCGGGGCTCCCTTCTACGAGACTCCCGGCAAGGGCATCAACGAGGTCCGGATCGCTTATGTGCTGAAAAAGCCGGACCTGGAGCGAGCTATGGAAGTTTTGGCCAAGGGCATTGCCGAGTATCAGCGGAAGGTTATGCACGTTGTACCGGAGCCCGCAAAGTAAAAATAGGGCTGTTAAAAAGCGCTGTCATTCCGAGCCGGTGCTCACTGCTCCGCGCTAAGAGCCGATTTTGTCGGCTGCGCTATGCATAGGACTGGCGTGGGAATCCCACGGATATTTGAACTTCTTGGCGATTTATTTTAGCCTTTAATGTTCAACCGGGAGGCTGCGAACCGGTGACATCGGTCACTGGTTCGTAACGACATTGTTTTTAGCAGCCCTCTTTCACATTCCGCACACCTCTAACGCATATACTCCTTACCAAGGGGGGATGGGGAATGCGGAAAATCGTTTTTGCCGTGGTGCTGCTGCTGACCCTGGGGGTGTGGCGGATGGACCCTTTTTTCGGCGGCCTGGTGCTGGCGGGGGGAATTGCAGAACGAATGGTTGAAAAAGGCGCAGATATCTGGTAGAATAAAAACAAAAAGAAAGGTCACGAAGCTATGGAGATTCTCTATCAGGACCCGGATATTTTGGTGTGTATCAAGCCTGCCCGGGTCCTTTCTACCGATGACCCCGGCGGCCTGCCGGAGCTGGTGCGGGAGGCTTTGGGGGACGGAAATGCCGATGTGCGGACGGTACACCGGCTGGACCGGGTGGTCAGCGGACTGATGGTGCTGGCAAGAAACGCCAAAAGCGCCTCGGAGATTTCCCGGCAGATTCGGGAAGGGGCCTTTCAAAAGGAATATCTGGCGGTGGTCCATGGGGTCCCGGAGGAGTCAAACGACGACCTGACGGACCTTCTGGGCCGGGACAAGGCAAGAAAGATGACCTTTGTTGCCAAGGAGCCTGGAAAGGGCATTCAGGAGGCCCGGCTTTCCTATTGGAGCCTAAATAGTCGGGAAAATCTGACCCGGGTCCGGGTGCGGCTCCATACCGGCAGGACCCACCAAATTCGGGTCCAGTTTGCCTCCCGGGGGATGCCACTGGTAGGGGAACGGAAGTATGCCGAGCAGAACGATCCCTGCGAGATTGCCCTGTGGTCTGCCCACCTGGGCTTTACCCATCCGGGAAGCGGGGAATGGATGGAATTTGACAAGGAGCCGCCTATGGTGTATCCTTGGACAGTCGTTTAGAGATAGCGGAAGGAGCTTATACATGAAGCACTACGATTTTTTCCAAAACAGCGAATGCGAATATTTCCCCTGTCACAAGGGGGCCAATAAGGAGACCTTTAGCTGCCTGTTCTGCTACTGTCCGCTGTATGCCCTTGGGGAGAACTGCGGGGGTAACTTCCGGTATACGGAAAAGGGCATTAAGGACTGTACCAATTGCCTGCGGCCCCACATCCGGGAGAATTATCCGGAAATTACCGGAAAAATGCGTGAAATTCTGGAAATGGTCCGGAAGAAATAAGAAAAGGAGAGACAACAATGCACAAAAAATTGGGCTTTGGCTTTATGCGTCTGCCCATGCAGGGTGCGGAAATTGATATAGAAGAATCCTGCAAAATGGTAGACAGGTTTCTGGAAAAGGGGTTCCGCTACTTTGATGTGGCCCGGGGCTACCTGGACGGAAAGGCAGAGGGGGCCATCAAAGCCTGCCTGACCAGCCGCTACCCCAGGGACCGCTATATTCTGACGGACAAGCTTTCGGAAAGCTTTTTTAAAACACAGGCGGACATCCGTCCCTTGTTTGAAAAACAGCTGGAGGACTGCGGCGTTGAGTACTTTGATCTGTACCTGATGCACGCCCAGAGCGGGAAGAACTATTCCCAATACCAGAATGCGAAGGCCTACGAAACCGCCATGGAGCTGAAAAAAGAGGGCAAAATTCGCCACCTGGGAATTTCCTTCCACGATACGCCGGACTTCCTGGACAAAATTCTGACGGACCATCCGGAGGTAGAGGCGGTACAGCTGCAGTTTAACTATCTGGATTACGAAAGCCCTGCCGTCCAGAGCAAGGGCTGCTACGAGGTCTGCCGGAAGCACGGAAAGTCCGTTCTGGTTATGGAGCCGGTGAAGGGCGGCCGCCTGGTGCAGCTGCCGGAAGAAGCGGCAAAGATTCTGGATGCGCTCCATGGGGGCAGCTATGCCAGCTACGCCATTCGGTACGCCGCAGGCTTCGAGGGGATCGAGATGGTGCTCTCCGGTATGAGCTCCTTGGAGCAGCTGGAGGATAATACGGGCTTTATGGCCGATTTCCAGCCGCTGGATGGGCAGGAGACGGAAGCTCTCCACCAGGTCTGCCGGGTGTTTGCCGGGATGAATCTGATTCCCTGCACCGTCTGCCGGTACTGCGAGGCGGGATGCCCCATGCATATCCACATTCCGGATCTGTTTTCCGTGATGAATACCCGGAAGCAGTATGAGGACTGGAACGGGATTTACTATTACGGCATCCACACCACCCAGGACGGCAAGGCCTCCGATTGCGTGGGCTGCGGCCAGTGTGAAGAAATCTGCCCCCAGAATCTGCCCATCCGCAAGTTATTGAAGCAGGTGGCAGAGGTGTTCGACAAAGAAGAGGGCTAAATGCTGACCAGCCAGAAAGGACAAAATAGAGACGCCTACATAGGGGACTATGTGCTCTTTGATCTGGAGACCACCGGAATCTCCTGCCGCTGCGACGATGTGATTGAGATTTCTGCCCTGCGGGTTCGGGGCGGTCAGGTGGTGGACAGCTTTTCCAGCCTGGTGAATCCCGGCCGCCCCATTCCCTTTGGTGCCAGCCAGGTAAACCACATTACGGATGACTTGGTTGCCGGTGAGCCTGCTATGGAGGAAGTTCTGCCGGAGTTTCTGGAATTTATGGGGGACGATGTATTGGTAGGCCACAACATTGCCCGGTTCGACCTGAATTTTTTATATCGGGACTGTGAGCGGAACTTCGGCCTGGTGCCGGGGAACGACTACATCGATACCCTGCGCTATGCACGCCGCCGTCTGCCGGGGCTAAGCAGCTACGCTCTGACGGCCCTGGCCCAGCACTATTGCCTGAATACCTTTGGCGCCCACCGGGCTCTGAACGACTGCCGGATGAATCAGCAGGTATTTGAGCTGCTGGCCCGGGAGCCGGAAACGGAGCAAAAGTGCTGCCCGGTGTGTGGGGCCCCCATGGTTCTGCGCCGGGGCCGCTTTGGCAAATTCTACGGCTGCACCGGATATCCGGCCTGCAGGTATACGGAAAACGGATAAAAGGAAAAGCTCTGTCATCTGCGATCTGAACCGCCCCCTGTCTACTTGACAGGGGCGGTTCAATCTGGTGACAGAGCTTTTCCTATTGATAAATGCGGATGCTATTGGGACTGCTGACGACTTTGATATCTCCATCCACGGTCTCGTAGGTTTTTACGCCCAGGGCATCCAGTGCCTCCGGTGTTTCCGTATCCGCCAGGTTTTTATTGGAGCAGGTAATGACGGCGTATTGCATTTCCAAAGACCCAAAGAATTCCGGTAAGGCGCTGTTGTACACGCCATGGTGGGGGACCTTCAGAAAATCGACCGTATCGACCCCGTCCTTCAGCACATTCCGGATGCGTTGTTTTTCAATATCCCCGGCGAAAAGCAGCGTATTTCCTGCGTGGGATACGGTAACCAGAAGGGAGTTGTTGTTGTCCATATTCTTGGAATACAGGGTTCCGCCGGTTCCTGTTACAGTCAGGGTGGCGGTGCCCAGGGTCAGGTCCAGGAAGTTCAGAACCTTTGTCACGGGAGTACTGGTTTCTTCCAAGGCCTGCCGGTAGGAGGTATAGCTTTCCAATTCCGGATTTTCCGGGGTGTAGTCCGGTTCCAGAACCTGGCCCACTGTCAGGGAGTGCAAAATCTGGGCTGCACCGCCTACATGGTCCTTGTCAAAATGGGTGATGATCAGGGTGTCCAGCTTGGTGATACCGTTTTGCCTGAGGGCGGCCAGAATCGTGTCTGTGTTTTCCGCCTCTCCGCAGTCGATCATCAATGTATTGCTGCCCTGCTTCAGGATGCTGCAATCCGCTTTCCCAATTTTGGGGATCAGGACGGTCAATGTATCCTCGCTGCCGGAACAGCCGCATAGCAGCAGTGCCAGGGTAAGCACTGCTGCCAGAAATTTACAAATCCGATTCATTTTGGCTGTCTCCCTTTGGCTGCCGGTCCGGCTTTTGACTGGGGTCAAAGTCCTGCCCGTCGGGCTTTTCCCCCCGGTTAAAATCCTTGGATCCCTGCCCATTGCCATCCGTCCGGTCTCCGCCGGGACGGCCCATGCCGCCAAGCATCCCGCCTCTGCCGGTGGAAATGGTGCCGGACTGGGCCTGGGCTGTGGCGCTGCTGCCGCCGGAGGAAAGGGTATAACTGACTCCATCCGCTGCTTCCGGAGCGGAGAAGAGAAGGAAGGCGGTATTGCACTTGCTGTCGCCGGAATAGAGAACGTTTCCTTGGCTGTCCGCAATGGCAAAGCTGCTGTTTTCGCCCACAATGCTGGATCCACTGCCAAAGCCCTTGCCTTGGGAATCAGAGCTGCCGCTGAAAACTACGCAGGCCTGCTGGGCGTCCAGATTGAGCCCCATGCCGCTGCTGCCCCCCGCGGCCAGAACCGTACCGCCGGAAACAGTGATGGTGCCGTCAGCATCCAGAGGGGAATTGTCTGCCTGATTGGCAGTCCACACGGCTACGGTGCCGCCGGAAATGGACATACTGCCGTTGGAATCAAAGCCGTCACCGGTAGAAGCGTAGGCCAAAATGGTGCCGCCGGAGATGTTCAGGCTGTAGTCAAAGCCCTGCAGGTCCGGGTTGGCGGCGTTGATGCAGTCGTCGGTGGAGAGGATCGTAACATCTCCGGAATAGATGTTAACGGTGGCGCCTTCCAGCCCCTCGTAGCAGGTGTCAATACGAATGGTGGGGCCCTGGGTAGCCTCGGTACCGATATTCAGGGTGTTGTCGGCATGGATGGCGTCGTCCCCGGCGGAGATGGTCAGGCTGCCGCTTTCCACGTTCAGAGTGGCTTCGGCGTTGATGGCATCGTTATTGGGGGCGGAAATGTTCAGAGTCAGGTCCCGGATGGTCAGGCTGGCTTCCCCCTCTTCCTGAGTGGAGGCCCCGGACTTGATGCCATTTTTGCCATTTGCTTGGATATTCAGGGCGCCGGTACCGCCTAAGGTGACTTGGGAGCCATCCTTGCACTTGATGACGGCGTTTTCGGCGTTTTCATTTCCGGTTTCGTCGTTGTTGGCCTCTGTGTCCGTAAGGGCGTTTTCCGTACCGGCGGCGATTTCAATCGTCACCTCCGAGCCTTTGGCGCAGACGATGGGGGCGGTGGCTTCAGAGGTCAGGTCCAGGCCGTTCAAGATCAGGGTCACTCCGGTAACGCCTTTTTTGACCTTGACGCTGCCGTTTTTGCATTTTCCGGACAGGGTGTAGGTGCCGGAGGCGGTGATGCGCATAGAGGTGCCGTCAATATCCAGCCCGTTTGCGGAGGAGGCGGTGATATTGGAGTCCGTAAAAGTCACTTGAACGCCCTTACTGGGGTCTGTGGTTTGGGCGGTTGTTGCGGAAACCGCGGGAGCTGTGGTTACCGTCAGAACGGGGGTTCCCCCCTTGGCGCAGCCGGTAAAAAGAGTTGCCAGGACGGTGGCACCGGCAATGATAGAAGACAGTCGTTTCATAAAATATCCCCCTTTTGTTCAGGCAGGCCGCTGGATATTTCCAGATTGCCGTTGCGGCATCGCATAGCATCCAGCATTGTCTTTTCCTGGGTAATGTCTTTTAGTGTTACCCGATAATGCAGACTGTAAAGAGAGCCCATATTTACGGTTTTTACCTGCACCAGCTGAGAGACGGTGGTAAATTCCGCAAACAGGTCGTTAAACAGGTCGCTGTAATTCAGGTTTTCCGGAACGGTGACCCGGATTTCCCGGTCTCCGGGGTCCGGGGCGGGGTCCTTTTGCAGCAGGAACAGAGCACAGGTTACCACGGCGGCCAGCAGCGCCAGCCCTAAGTAGCCCATGCCGCAGCACAGGCCTACGGTCATGGCCAGGAAGATGGCGCAGATATCCCGGGCGGTGCCGGGGGCGGACCGGAACCGGACCAGGCTGAAGGTTCCGGCTACGGCTACACCGGCCCCCAAGTTGCCGTTGACCAGCAGGATTACCAGCTGTACCAGGAAGGGCAGTACCGCCAGAGAGGCACCCATGGTGCCCTTGCCGCCTACCTTTTTGTAGACCAGGGAGATGCCAAAGCCCAGCAGAAGCGAAACTGTGCTGCAAGCAAAAAAAGCGGGCACCGTTACGGATGTAGCATACAGGGAAGAGAAGATTCCGTCAAGCATATTGTCTGAACTCCTTGTCGAATTTTTTGAAACACATATTTTGGTAGGCACGGCCGTACTTGGAATAGGATACCGGGAAGATCCCCAGTCGGGAAAAGGCATCACACAGCCATAGGGGCGTGGCACCCAGGACCTTGACCTCCATCAGGGTTTGGTTTGGTTTTAAAAGCGGAAGTCCCCACGGTCCCTGCCGCAGGTCCAGGCCGGTGTTTCGCCAGAGAATGTCCCGGTCCAGGGTAAGCCGCAGCCCCGGGTCCTGGGTCCCTGCCCAGGAGTCCCGCTCGTAGCTTAGAAAAACTCTGGGTGCCAGATTGGGGTAGGCAGAGAGCATCCAGTTAAGCTCCTGATAAATCTGGCCGGACTGGCCGGAGGAGTCTCCTTTTAGGTAACCGACGGCGTCCGGATAGGGCATACTGACTCTCCGCTTATACACAACCCCCCGGGCCTTCTTTTTGATCTCCGGAAAGACCATGCTTGTGTCTTCCGGGGTGCCGTAGCTCCGCAGGCGCAGCTTTTCTTTGTATTGAGGCTTTTCCAGGGAGCGGCGGATCATATAATAGTCCGGGGTATCGTAATACAGGTTCAGAATGCTGCTGTGGGGAAAGGCATCCGGCTCCATATGGCTGCTTAAAATAGGAATCAGGCGATCCAGCTGCCGGTCAGATAACAGATATTTGATTTCTTTGCGCTTAAAAACCGCTTGAAAGGCATCCATATTCGTTTCCTCCTGTGGTTTGGATGGCCCTTATTATCCACAGAGTTCTGAAAAATAACTGAAAGTGTAAAAAGATTTTTTTTCAGGACGCTTTCAGATTTTCGTGTAGAATGGTATAGTATAAAAAGGAGGTGCGGAGGAAATGAACATTTTGATTGTAGAAGACGAAACCGCTCTGGCCGGGGCGGTGGAGCATATCTTACAGAAGGCGGGTCACGCCACCGATTGGGTAGCCGACGGGCAGACGGCACTGGACTATATCCGGGGCTTTTCCTATGACCTGGTGCTGCTGGATATTATGCTGCCCCGACTGGACGGGTTAAGCGTCCTGCGGCAGATCCGGGGGGAGGGAATCAGCACCCCGGTTTTGATGCTGACGGCCCGGGCCACGGTACCGGACAAGGTTACGGGGCTGAATGCAGGAGCCGATGACTATCTGACCAAGCCTTTCGACCCGGAGGAGCTGCTGGCCAGAGTAGGGGCGATGACCCGGCGGAAGGGAACGGTGGTTCTGGACCAGCTGGCCTATGGGGATGTGGTTCTGGACCTGAACACGGTGACTCTGCGCTGTGGTACAAAGGATGTTCAGCTGAGTCCAAAGGAATTCCAGATTGCAAGGCTGCTCCTGTCGGAACCTCAGATGACTTTTTCCAAGGAGCTGCTGATTACCAGGGGCTGGGGCCTGGATTCCGAGGCCACGGACAACAACGTAGAAGCCTATATCTCCTTTCTGCGAAAGAAGCTGCGGTATCTGGGCTCCAAGGTTAGCATCCGAAATTTACAGAAAATTGGTTATCGCCTGGAGGTCCAGCCATGAGCCAGTACCGCAAGCGTTTTGTGCAGTTTAATATGCTGCTCATCGGTATTGTGCTTACGGTGATGGTGGGCATTGTGGAAGGATATATGGTGCGGGATTACTATACCGGCCTGCGGGTGACCATGGAGCAGGTACTGGCCCCCCTGCGTTCCTTTTCTCAGATGCCGGACGGAAAGCAGCAAAGGCCCAACCAAAGCAGACCGGAGCGCCGGGATCCGGGGGCAGAGAAGGATATTCTAACTCTTTTTTATTCCCCGGAGGATGGAAGCTTCTCGGTGCTTTCTTCCAGCGAAAGCTTTTTGGAAGAAAACATTCCTACTCTGGCACAGGTGATTATCAGCCAGGAGCAGGATTTTGGAACGCTGTACCAGTTCCACGCCATCTACTACCGCAGCGGCTCGAATCCCTGCAAAATTGCCGTGGCTTCTACGGATTACATCACCCATTCTGTTTTGAGCCTGACATTGGTGCTGCTGGGAATCTGGGCAGGGGCCATGTTTGTTTTCTTTATCATCAGCGTAAAGCTGTCGGGCATTGCGGCAAGGCCGATGGAGGAGGCGATTCTGCGGGAAAAGCAGTTTGTGGCGGATGCTTCCCACGACCTGAAAACGCCGCTGTCCGTAATCCTGGCAAATACCTCCATTTTACGGGAAAATCCGGAGGCCAAGGTGGGGAGCCTGGGGAGATGGTTGGACAGCACACAGACCGCGGCCAAGCGGATGCAGCAGCTTATCGGCCAGATGCTGACGCTGGCGGAGGTAGAGCGCCCGGATGCGGCAGTGGCCATGGAGACGGTGGACCTGGCCAATCTGGCTATGAAGGCTGCGCTGGAAATAGAGTCGCTGGCTTACGAAAAAAATGTAACGCTGGATACTTCCTTGCCGGACAGCTGCCTTGTCCGCGGGAATGGAGATTATCTCCTGCGGATCGTCAGCAGCCTTCTGGAAAATGCCCTGAAGTACGAGCCCAGCGGCGGCCGGGTGCTGCTGATGCTCAGGCAGGAAAAGCGGAAGGCGATATTGCAGGTACAGAATTTTGGAAGCTGCATCTCGGAAGAGAGCCTGCCCCATGTATTTGACCGGTTTTACCGGGGAGACCAAAGCCGCCAAAACGAGACCGGCAGCTTTGGACTGGGGCTTGCCATCACCTGGGAAATGACCGAGAAGCTGGGAGCCAGGATCACAGCGGAAAGCAACCCCCAAGGTGGAACCGTTTTCCGGGTAGCGTTTGGCCACGGGAAAGACTAAAAAAGCAGGTGCGCTGCGTTTTTGTCTGCAACGTACCTGCTTTTTATAATTGCCATTTGGAAGTGAGGGCATGGGCCCGTTTCCAATCAAAGCTCTTGCAGCACCCGACCGATGTCGCCATCGATGCAAATGGACCGGTCCGCAATTTCCTCTACAGCAATGGCCTGCCCCTTGTTGATACAGGCATAGGCGGCCTTGGGATTTCTGGCGGTCATGCGCAGAAAGGGGTATTTGATGATGCCCGGGGTGTTGCAGCCCACGCCCAATTCCAGAAAGAGGACCTTCGTTCCTTCGTGGCGGCGGATGGACTCCGCATACCGCTCTGCGGCCCGGTGCCAGCCTTCGTCTTCTGCAAAGCTGTCGTCACAGCGCAGATTCATGGTCATGGGTTTTCCGCAGTGGGGGCAGTGGGGTACCAGCTCTGTGGGAACGGTGGTTGTCAAGCTGCCGCCTTCCGGAAGCAGCAGGCTGCCATCCGGGCCGATGGAAAAGCCCTGGGCCTGTATCATTTTGCGGATGGTGTCCCCGTTGTCATAGGTTTCCCGGCTGCAGGGGGTGGGACACTGGAAAAGGCCGTAATCTCCCTGGGTATAGAAAAGGCGCTGCTTGTCAAAGCCCGCTTTTTGGAAGCAGTGGTCCACGTTGGTGGTCAAAACAAAGTAGTCCTTATCCTTTACAAGCGCATAAAGCTGATCGTAAACGGGTTTTGGGGCGTTCATATACCGGTTGATATAAATATCCCGGCTCCAGAAGCCCCAGTATTCCTCCAGGGTACCGTAGGGATAAAAGCCGCCGGAATACATATGGGAAAAACGGTATTTTTTATAAAAATCCGAAAAATATCGGCTAAAACGCTCTCCGTCATACAAAAAGCCTGCGGAGGTGGACAGGCCTGCTCCGGCGCCGATGGCCACGGCGTCGCAGTCCTGCAGTACCTTTTTCAGCGCATCAACGCTGCCGGAGAAGTCGGAGGTAGATTTCTTTGTCATAGTCCTTAAAAACATTCAGTATCACCTTTTTAACGCTGGTATTCTTTATCAAAAAATCTTTTACGGTGTCCACCGCAATTTCTGCGGCAAGCTCGTTGGGAAAACGGGATTCCCCGGTGGAAATGCAGCAGAAGGCCAGGCTTTCCAACCGATATGCCGCCGCCAGCTCCAGGCAGGAGCGGTAGCAGGAGGCAAGGAGCGCTTGCTTTTCCCGGGTTACCTGGCCGGTAATCACGGGGCCAACGGTGTGCAGTACATATTTGCAGGGCAGATTATAGGCGGGGGTGATTTTTGCCTGCCCGGTAGGCTCCGGGTGGCCCTGTTTTTTCATAATTGCTTCGCAGGCCAGCCGCAGCTCTACACCGGCATAGGTGTGGATGGCATTATCAATGCAGCGGTGGTTGGGCACATAGCAGCCGGTCAGCCCGGAATTTGCGGCATTGACGATGGCATCGCACTTTAAGGTGGTGATGTCTCCCTGCCACAGGTACAGCCCGGGCTGGATGGGGCAGAGACTGTTTACATCAGTAGAATATACGCTGACGGACCTGGGATACAGTCTGAAGCCGATCCTGGATGCTATGTGGAATTGGGGGGAAGCGTATCAGGTATCCCAGAAGGGACAGGCAACCTGAAAAGGAAATTTGTCCGCTTTGGCCGGCTCCCGGAAGACGATTCTTAGTTATTTCTTATTTTTGAGATTGTCAATTGAAATCAAGAAAAAGGTATGCTATAATCCTTCTGCAAAATAGAAGCAAATAATAAGCGGAATGTGGCGCCAGTGCCGCAATCGGAGAGGAAGAAGCAATGAAAATCGGCATCTTTTCAGATACCTTTTATCCGGAAATCAACGGTGTGGCTACATCCTGCCTGAATTTATCCAAGGAGCTGGAGCATCGCGGGCATGAGGTTCATGTGTATGCCCCCAAGTGCAAGGGGTGGGAAAATTTCCAGAATGAGCACTACCATTATCTGGAATCTGCCCAGTTCATTTTTTTGAAGGACCGGAATGTGGCCTTCCCGGGAGTGGGAACCGTTCGCCAGGCCCTGGATATGCATTTTGATGTGGTACATACCAACAGCGAGTTCGTTATGGGTATTTTGGGCAAATTCATTGCCAGGCATACCGGCTGTGCCCGGGTGCATACCTACCATACGGCCTGGGAGGACTATACCTACTATATCACCCACGGCATTGGGGATAAGGGCGCGCAGGCTATTGCCAGAAAGTACTCCGAATGGTGGTGTGAGCGGTTCGACCGGGTGATTGCTCCTACGGAAAAGACGGAAAATCTATTGCGGCAGTACGGGGTGGAGACGCCGATTGAGGTAATCCCCAGTGGTGTGGAGCTGCGCCGGTTTTATCCGGAAAATCATGGCCCGGAGGAGATTGCCCGGACAAGGGTGGAGTGCGGTGTCCCTCAGGGGAAACGGGTGCTTTTGAACATCGGCCGCCTTGCCAAGGAAAAGAATGTGGAGCAGATTGTAAGGGTGTTCCCGGAGCTCCACAGAAGATGCCCGGATGTGCATATGGTGATCATTGGAGAGGGACCGCTGAAAAGCGCTATCTGCGAGCAGGTCCGGGAGCTGGGGGTAGAGGACTGTGTGTCCGTTGTCGGCTCCAAGCCCTGGGAGGAGATTGATAAGTACTATGCCATCGGGGATGTATTTGTCAGCGCTTCCCATTCCGAGACCCAGGGCCTGACCTATATCGAGGCGGCGGCCTCCGGGCTGTGTGTCTGTGCGGTAAACGACCCGTGCCTTCTGGGCGTTTTTCAGGACGGTGTCAGTGCGGTGCTTTCCGGAGATTCCGACGAGGCGCTTTTGGACAGCCTGACCCTTTCCTTCAGCGCCGTGGGGAGCCGGATTCGGAAAAACGCCGTAGCGGCCACCCGGCCCTACAGCACCCAGCAATTTGCCGAGCGGGTGGAGGCCTGCTACCGGCGTGCCATCGAAGAGCGTGCGTCGGAGGTAACCCAGATGGTGCAGGTCAGATTGTGATTGAAATAGCTCCAAAATAATTTGTGCGCTGCAAGCTTTTTGCAGCGCACATTTTTATACGCGTCCTGCCAGGCTGTGGTCCATGGCATCTTTTACAAAAACATACTTATTCACCGGCCGCCCCCTGCCGGGATTGGCGGAGCCGACAACGGGGCGAATAAGGCCAAGCTCGTACAGATGCTGCAAAATCCGTCGGGTGCTCCGCTGGGTGATGCCCAGAATGGGGCCCAGCTCCGCGGCGGTAAGGACGGTATCCGGATTGTTCCGGTACAGGGCAACCAAACGCAGAAGGTTGGTATTGTCAATCCCCAGCCGTCTAGCAAATTGAGCGGAGGAGGTGTCCTGATAGCTGTAGCGCAGGGAAAGGCTGCGGCTTAGAGGGCCTGTCAGGACCTCCGGCTCTCCGCTGACAAGAAAGCCCTCGTTTTCTCCGTAGCGGGTGCTTTCCAGCAGAGCCCGTTCTGCGTGGTACTGGCTGGTTTGCTCACTGGGATGAACGCCGATGCCAAGGTCAAAGGGGAAGGCAAGGCTCTTCCGCAGAAGCCCCAGGAGCTTTTGGAAGTTGATTTGCTTGTAGGCATCGTTTGATACCGTGGCCCGGGCCACAAACCGGTCGAAGCTGTGGTCGATGCTGAAGGACAGGCTATGCTCTTTCCGGAAGTCCACCAGCAGCTTATACAGGGTGGCGGTTCGATATTCCCGTTCTTCTCCGGAAACGCCGCTGCCGGCCGGAAGATGGATGATGAAGGTTATGACGCTGCTGTCCTGGAGGCTTTTAAGCCGTTCCCGGTTCAGGGCTTCTTCAATGCTGCCGACAATCATTTTTTCCGTGGGGTTGATGGGCTCGTAGGGAATGCCCAGACGGTCCCATTGGGCCAGATTGTTGATGCTCCGGCTCAGCACATAGTCAATTTCCCCGGCCTGCCACAGGGCATTTCCCCGTTGGGTAATGTTGGCATAGTCATATACCTCTTCTTCAAAAAAATAGGGCAGCTGGTCCTTCGGCAGAAACTCCGGCAGGTTCATATATCCGTTCTGCGGCGTGACAAAGTCCAGGTACAGCCGGTTCAAGGGGATATCCGGGTGCCGCAGGTGAAAGGTAAGCAGGATGCTCAGCACATCTGCCGTTCCATAAACCGTGAAGGCGCAGGGAATGGGACAGTCCGGGTAGTGCCGGTGCATATAGTGGTAGCCCAGTTCGCCGGAGAAAAGGATAATGTCGCAGTCTTCCTGGCAGGCAGCGTAGATATCGTCGATATCCGACAGGTTATCGTAGGTATAGGAGCGGAAGGAGCAGTCAAAATCGTGGTCTGTAATCACCTTGTTGATGGTTTCCAGAAAACGGAAGGGGGTGACAATGGCGACGGTAATCATATCGATGCCTCCACAGTGGATTGTTTTCTTATCAGTATACCACATTCTGAGCTTTTGGCAATCCCGGAATAGAAATGTGTACAAATCAAAATAATTTACAAAACAGATGGGAATGCTATTGCACTTTTTGTGTATATATGCTATAATGTCAAAGAAATCAGGGACAAAAACGTTTGAATTTCGCAAAAAACGGACTTTTCCGCAATTTATGGATAAAACTTGCATAAGGCGGCAGAGCCCCGGCAGGAGCCGGGGGCCTTGGAAGGAGCAGATGGTACGGAATGGATTCATCAGCGGCATATTTTATTGACGCGGAATACAGGGTTCTGGGTTTTAACGATGTTTGTGGGAGGCGATTCCCGCAGCTGAAGGCAGGGGAGTATTGCTACCGCTGTTTGCAAAACAAGGAGGCTCCCTGCTCCGTTTGCCCGGTAAAAAATAATATCCGGGAACCCAGAAGCTATGTGGATCCCGTTCACCGCTATCTGGAAACGGTAGAGGCACTGGATATGCCCCTGCCGGACGGGACGATGGGACACTGCATGGTGATCCGATTTCCGGAAGATGGAATGGCGCTGCCGTCCTCCGCTACGGGAAACGAGCTGCGGCTTATGAATGTGATTCAGACGCTGGGAGACCGGTATACACTGATCTTTAATTTGGACTGTGTTACCGGAGTGTGTCGGCCCTACCGGATAAAGGGGAACCTTCCGGAGGACATTATGGCCCGGATTCAGGGGGAATTTGGCTACCGGGAGGTGCTGAATCTGCTGCTGGATCGGTTGATTCTGCCGGAGGACCGGTGCAAGCTGACATTGTTTGCAGAACCGGAGGCGGTGAAAGAGGACCTGAAAACCCGTCCTGGATTTACGGTCCATTGCCGGGTGATGGGGGAAAAATATGTCCATTTTTATGCGATCCGGTTTGCCCGGGTTGGGAACGCGGAGAACTTCCGGGATGTGTTGATTGCCGTATCCTGTGAGGACGACGAGCGGAAGGCATCGCCGGCACTGGCGCTTTCTACGGAGGCACCCTCTCTGCGCCGAAAAATTCTGGTGGTGGAGGATGATTTTCTCAATCGGGAAATGCTGCGCCAGATGCTGTCCCCGGATTATGATCTGCTTTGCGCGGAAGATGGGGAGGAAGGAATCCGGCTGCTGTCGAAGAACTACCGCCAGCTGTCCCTGGTGATTCTGGATGTGTATATGCCAAAGTGCGACGGCTTCCAGTTCTTAACCAGAACCCGGTCCGATCCGCTGCTTGCAGCTGTTCCGGTGATTGTCGCTACCGGCAGCAACCGGCCGGAGGACGAGGCTCGGTGCCTGGAGCTGGGCGCCATGGACTTTATCACCAAGCCTTATAGCCTTCGGGGCGTTCAGGGGCGGATCCGGAACCTGATTAAAATGCGGGAATCCACGGCAATGCTGACGGAGATTGAGTTTGACAGCCAGACGGGGCTGTATACACGTCAGGCCTTTTCCCATCATGCAAGCCTTTTGCTAAACACCGATCCGCCGGGAACGTATCAGATCGTTTTGGTGGACATTGATAATTTTAGGCAGGTCAACAGCATCTACGGCGAGAACGTAGGCGATGATGTGATTCGCTTTCTGGCGGAGGAGCTAAAAAAGCAGGTTCCTACCGGCTTGGTTGCCCATTACGAAGGGGATAATTTTGTATTCATGGAGCCGGTGGGCCGCTCCCTGGAGGAGCTGTCCAAGCTGATGCACGATATTTCCAAACGGTCGCCTGTGCGGCGTATCCGGTTTAAGTGCGGCGTATGCCTGTGCGATGACAGGGCCTTGCCTGTATCCGTGATCTGCAACCGGGCCTTCCTGGCGCTGAACAGCATAAAGCAGGATGCCAATAAGCTGGCAGCCAGTTTTGATGACCCCATCAACCAGAGGCTGTGCCGGGAACGGGATATGGAGGGCGGTTTTGAGGATGCCATCCAGAACGAGGAGTTTGTGGTTTGGTATCAGCCAAAATTCGATGCCCATTCCGAGCAGCTTGTGGGTGCGGAAGCCTTGGTCCGGTGGAGAAAGAAGGACGGGAGCGTGGTTTCTCCCGGTGAGTTTATTCCTTTGTTCGAATGGGACGGGCTGATTGTTCGGCTGGATGAATATGTGTTCCGGAAGGTTTGCCAGATGCAGCGGTTTTTGCTGGATTCCAATGGTCGGGTGCTGCCGATTTCCGTCAATCTTTCCCGCAGCAGCCTCCATTATCCGGGCATGATTGAGCGCTATGCCAGGATTGTGAAGGAATACCGGCTGGACGCGCAAATGGTTCCCATCGAGCTGACAGAGTCCTCCGGAACAAATATGAATCAGATCAAGGCGCTTGCCGAGAAAATGGTAGAGCTGGGCTTCCCGCTGCATATGGACGATTTTGGTGCGGGCTATTCCTCTCTGGGGAATCTGAACGCTTTGCCTTTTCATATGCTGAAGCTGGATAAGAGCCTGATTGATTATATCGGCGACCCCCGGGGGGACCAGGTGCTGTGGCACATCATCGCCCTGGCCCATGGCCTGGGCATGGAGGTTTTGGCGGAGGGCGTGGAAACCGGTGAGCAGCTTTGCTTTCTTCGGGAGGTAGGCTGCGACCTGATCCAGGGGTATTACTTCTCCAAACCTTTGCCGAAGGAGCAGTTCCTGAACCGGATCCACGAATGGGATAAAACGAATACATCTCCTGGCCTGCAGGCTCGGCATACATTGGTGCTGTGAGCGGCGTAAGAGAAAAACACTCCCCGCAGCGGTTCATATTCCATGACCGCTGCGGGGAGCTTTTTTAACATCCCGGATGATTGACTACTGCTTCCAGGGCGCCCAAATCCAGCAGCTCTATGTAGAAAAGCATTCCATAATTGGTGTTTTCTACCATGCGGCTGCGGCAAAGTGCCGTAAAATGGCTGCCGTCCTCCTTGGTACAGCGCAGGTGCAGGCTGGTTTCCACCCCGGGCTTTGCAGACATCAGGAAGGACCGAAGTTTTTCCGCGGCAGCGGAGCGGTCTTCCGGTAGAATCAGCCCCAAGAAGTCGCCTCCGGCCTTTCTCCAGGAAGAGCAGGGTAGAAACCAGGGCCGTCAGCAGCAAAACAATGGTAAGCCCGCTGAAGAGAATCAGATTATGGTGTGTTTCATCCTCCAAGCCGTCAATGGGCATAACCTCCAGCTTCCAGCTGCAATTGCCCGGGGCCACAGTAAAGGAAGCGGCATCCGTAAAGGCCACACCGGAGCTGTCAATCAGGTTGTAGTTGAGATCCGTAGGCATGGTGGCCACGGAAAGGCGATAGTAGAAGCCAAATTGGGTCAGGGAATCGATGGTGTCCCGGAAGATATCCGGTACCCGGATTATGGCAATGGTAAAGCCCCAAAAGCGCTGCCCGCCGTCCGGATCCTCCAGAAAGACCGGATTTCGCACGACGATGCCCTGGCCACCCTGGCTCAGGGTAAAGGGGCTTTGGAAGGTAACCATATTGTGTTCAATGCCGTATTCGCAGATTTGCGTCCTGGGGCCGTCGCTCATCAGGTCCATCTTGGCAGAGAGATTCCCCTTTTCCGGCTAGACCTCGTCCGGGGACAGCTGAATGCTCTGGATGTAGTCGGTCATCTGCTTTTTGGCAATGGTTTCAAAATGCTGCAGATTTCCATCCTGGCTGATGAGAATTTGTTCCAGAGCCTCGGTGATGGCGATACCCTACTGCAGCTGATCCTTCATCTGATTGGCGTAGGTGACGGCGTTGAGCTGGGCCTTGGTCATAACGCTTTCCCGGCTTGTGGCGTCGACATAGCGCAAAATGGAGCTGAGCACGGTTAGCCCCAGAATCAGCGCGATCGGCGGCAGTAAGGCTTTGTGCGTCCGGCGATGGTTGCAGCATTTCACGGCGCATCCTCCTTTTGGGTGGGTTTTGCGAAAAAATTATTCCTGTTCGCTCTGCTGTTCGTCCTGCGGCTCGTCCTGTCTGCCTTTTCCAAAATTCGGCTTTCCCTTGTACTCGGTGCTATAGCCGTTCAGGCAGGCCCAGAGGCTCAGCAGAACAACGGGCAGTCCCAGTACAATCAGCAGAACGGCGCAAACCGTCAGGGCAGGGGGAAAGGCACCGTCCTGATACAGGTTTGAGAGAATCTTTCCACCCATGTAGACGACATAGCCGCCTACCAGCAGACGCATCAGGTGGCTGTTGTAGCGGCGGGAATTCATCCAGGCGATGAGTTTTTCTTTCACGGTCAGTCCTCCTTGTTTGGCAGCGGAAAGCCAAAAAGCGTATTGTTAAAGCCCTTCATCAGCTCTTCGTAGGTGCCCATGCGGAAAGCCTGCTCCGGGTGCCGCTCTTTCCAGCAGCGGCACAATTCCTTGGCAAATTCCGTTTGGCCCGCCTGAATTGCGGCGGGAACCGTATATTGCAGCATCAGCATCTTCCGGTCGATCATCCGGCGGGCCCGGAAAAACCGGCCGGGATGGGCATCGATCCAGTCAACCAGCCCCAGGGCACACTGCCTTGGGTCCGATTGGGCGATGTCCCGGAAGATTTGTTCCGTTTGTTCCCGGTAGTTCCGGAAACAAACGGGGTAATCGGTTTTTTTAAAGCCGTCCAGATAATATCCCATGGATTCTGGAATGAGAATGGAGTAATCCATAGCAACCCTCTCAATTGTATTTTGTTTTTATTATAGCGCAAAGGAGAATGATTTGCAACAAAAATCCCCCGGCCTTATGAGCCGGGGGAAGGGAGAAGATTGGGTTAAGCCTTGCCGGTCTTGTGGTTGGAAACCACATCGAAGATAACGGCAACCAGCAGAACCAAGCCCTTGACGATGTACTGCCAGTTGTTGTCCAGACCAATAATGGACATACCCTGGTTGATGACGCCCAGGAAGATAGCGCCGATGCAGATACCTGCTACCGTACCGGAGCCGCCGTAGGCGGAAGCGCCGCCAATGAAGCAGGAGCCAATGGCGTCCATCTCGAAGGAGGTACCGGTATCACCGTTGACAGAGCCGATACGGGCGGCCATCAATAGGCCAGACAGACCTGCCAGGAAGGACATGGAGGCATAGGCCATAAAATAGACCTTCTTGGTATCGATGCCGGAGAGCTTGGTGGCTTTTTCGTTGCCGCCTACCGCGTAGAAGTAACGGCCAAAAGCGGTTTTGCTGGTGATGAAGGCATACAGGAATACAACGGCCAGAATCCACAGCAGCATCACGGGGATGCCCTTGTAGTTGGCCAGCTTCCAGCTGTAGAACAGGACCAGAGCGGCAATAATGACCTGCTTTACCAGGGCGGGAGCCAGCGCGTCAACGCCGTAGCCCTTCTTAGCCTTGGAGGCTCTGCCCATAAAGAAGGCAACGAGCAGCACGGCAGCGATAACGACACCTACCAGGAAGGCGGACCACTTCACGTCTCCATCCAGGCCGGGAACATTGATGTAGGAGGCGAAGATGTTCAGGAAGGTCTGATTCTTCACGGCTACGGTCTTGGAGGAAAGGATAACACGGCCGATGCCACGGAACAGGAACATACCGGACAGGGTGCAGATGAAAGGAGGAATATGCACATAACCAATCCAGAAGCCTTGCCACACACCGATAACGGCACCAACGGCAAGGCAGATGAGGACGGTGGGGATGGCGGGGACGCTGGTTTTATCCAGCAGCTGGGCACACAGGGCACCCACCAGACACACGGTAGAACCTACGGACAGGTCTACGTTACCGCCGGTGAGGATGCACAGCAGCATACCGCAGGCCAGAACCAGAACGTAAGAGTTCTGCAGCAAGAGGTTCGACATATTCTGGGCCTTCAGCAGACGGCCTTGGGTCAGAATGGAGAACAGAATGAATACCAGGACCAAGGCAATGACCATGGTATATTTTTTCAAAGTGGTTTGCAATTTCATTTGGTAACGCCCTCACTTTCTTCTTTCTTCTCGGATTTCAGAATAGCGGCCATGATCTTCTCCTGGGAGGCCTCCTTGGCGGACATTTCGGCCACCATTCGGCCCTCGTTCATGACGTAGATCCGGTCACACATACCCAGAATCTCCGGCAGCTCAGAGGAGATCATAATGACGGACTTGCCCATGGCAACCAGGTTGTTGATGATGCCGTAGATTTCGTACTTGGCACCCACGTCAATGCCACGGGTGGGCTCATCCAGGATCAGGACTTCGGGGTCCGCGAACATCCACTTGCTCAGCAGCACCTTCTGCTGGTTGCCGCCGGACAGGTTGCCCGCGTTCTGCTGAACGGTGGGGGTTTTGGTCCGCAGCTTTTCCCTGTATTCTTCGGCCACCTGGTTTTCCTTCTGGAAATCCAGAACGCCGCCCTTGTTGTAAATCTTGGACATTTTGGCCATGGTGTTGTTGACGGCGATGGTCATAGGCAGTACCAGGCCGTTGCCCTTCCGGTCCTCGGTGACGTAGGCAAGGCCTGCCTCAATGGCCTGCTTTTCGTTGTGCAGGTGGACCTCCTTGCCGTTAATGAATACCTGGCCGGTGATGTTTGCACCGTAGGAATGGCCGAAGATGCTCATGGCCAGCTCCGTCCGTCCGGCACCCTGCAGGCCGGAGAAGCCAACCACCTCGCCCTTGCGGACGTAGAAGGAGACGTTGTCGTCTACCACCTTATCGGTGTAAACGGGATGATGGACGGTCCAGTTCTTGACCTCCATGCCGATTTCTTTCGAGACGTTATGCTCTCTGGCAGGGTAGCGGTCGGAAAGCTCACGGCCAACCATGCCCCGGATGATCCGGTCCTCGTCGATGTTGTGGCCGGTGTTGTCGATGGTCTCAATGGTGGAGCCGTCCCGGACCACGGTGATCTTATCGGCAACATAGGCAATTTCGTTCAGCTTGTGAGAAATGATAATGGAGGTCATACCCTGCTTCTTAAAGCTCAGCAGCAGGTCCAGCAGCATTTTGGAGTCTGCCTCATTCAGGGAGGAGGTAGGTTCGTCCAAAATCAGCAGCTTAACGTTTTTGGCCAGAGCCTTGGCGATTTCTACCAGCTGCTGCTTGCCGGTGCCGATGTCTTTAATCAGGGTGTGGGGGTCCTCCTTCAGGCCTACCTGCTCCATGTGGAGCTTGGCTTCGTGGAAGGTCTTGTCCCAGTTGATGCCCAGGCGGCCCTTCCGCTCGTTGCCCAGGAACATATTTTCACCGATGGAAAGCTCTGGAATCAGAGCCAGCTCCTGGTGAATGATGACAATTCCTTTCTCCTCGCTGTCGCGCAGGGTATGGAACTGGCAAACTTCTCCGTTATAAACAATGTCGCCGGTATAGGTGCCAAAGGGATAGATACCGGACAGGACATTCATAAGGGTGGATTTACCGGCGCCGTTTTCGCCGACCAGGGCGTGAATTTCGCCCCGCTCCACGGTCAGGTTCACGTTGTCCAGTGCTTTTACACCGGGGAACTCCTTGGTGATGCCGCGCATCTCCAGAATGTAATCAGCCAATGTTTGGTGCCCTCCTTTTACATAGTCGATTTCCTGAGGGAAAAAAGTAAGGGGCGAGGCTTGCACCTCGCCCCCGGAATATCAGTCGAAGTGATTTGGCGCTGCTTACGTCAAATCAGGATGCGGTGGACTCCAGGTACTTGTTGTTGGCATCCCACTTGTAGTTGCCGGTATCGACCAGCTTCTGCAGGTTGGAAGCATCCACGGACCAAGGCACCAGCAGGAAGGAGGTGACAGGGCGAGTACCGTTCTCGTAGCTCTCGGTATCGAAAGCGGCGGTGACAGCGAACTTATCGCACAGGGAGGCGTCGATGGTGTCGCCGTTCAGCAGGGCCTGGGCCAGAACCAGGGTAACGCCGGCTTCGTCAGCCACGTTCTTGTAAACGGTCATGGTCTGCTTGCCGTCAACAATGTTCTGCAGGTTGGTGATATCGCCGTCCTGGCCGGTAACGAGGACGCTGTTGGAGCCTGCGTAGTCGGACTCGATAGCCTGGGCTACACCGGCGGCGGTAGAGTCGTTGGAGCACAGAGCGATGTCGAGGACGGTGCCATCAGAGTAGTAGGAAGCCAGGGTGTTCTGGAAGTTCTCCAGAGCGGTGTCGGTGGACCACTGGGGAGTAGCAACCTGCTCGAAGGTGTTCTTGCCGGAGGGGATCTTCAGGGTACCGGCATCGATGTAGGGCTTCAGGGTGTCGTAAGCACCGTTGAAGAAGTAACCGGCGTTGTTGTCGGCGGGGTCACCGGCGGTGAACTCGATGTTGTAGGTCTTGTCACCGGCGTTGGCCAGGTCCATCTTGTCGATGACATATTTGGCCTGCAGGACGCCGACGGTGTAGTTATCGAAGGATACGTAGTAGTCAACGGCGTCAGCCTTGATCATACGGTCGTAGGCGATGACGGGCACGCCCTGATCCTTGGCCTCGGCCAGGGTCTGGGACAGAGCCTCGCCGTCGATGGCGGCGACGATCAGAAGGTCAACCTTATCGGCCAGCATGTTGGCGATATCGTTGTTCTGCTTGGTGTTGTCGTTGTCGGAGTAGGTCAGCTCCACGGCGTAGCCGGCAGCCTCGAACTGGGCCTTCAGGTATTCACCGTCACGGTTCCAGCGCTCCAGGGACTTGGTGGGCATGGACAGGCCGATGGTCTTCTGACCGCCATCGGCGGGAGCTTCGGCAGCGGGAGCCTGAGTGGCGGCCGGAGCTTCGGCGGCAGGAGCCTGAGTGCTTGCGGGAGCGGAGCTGCCGCCGCAGGCTGCCATTGAGACGATCATCAGAATGGCGAGGACAGATGCGAGAATCTTCTTCATGATTTACAATCTCCTTTTCGTTTTCACCGGGCCTGTGGGGTCCGGCGTTGTTTTTAGTTTAAACACTTTTTTATCCGATTGTCAAGTGGCTGTGCAAATAAAAGACACATTTTGTAGACAACGCACAATCGAACATATCTGTATTTATGCATGATGCACAAGAGAGAGACTCCGATTTTCAGAAGAACTTTGTTACATTTGATTTGTGGTGAATTTATGGAAATTTTCTTCAAATATGAAGATTTCATGAAACGAAAAGTTCTGAAAATGCAAAAAAAGAAAGAATTATTCCATTAGCTTGACAAATCCTTCCGGCGCAAACTATAATGGGCCCAAGAAAAAAGACCGGAGGGGGACAGGCTCATGGAAGAAATGGAGATTATTCGCCGCTGGAATGTGCCGGGGATCCGGATGTTTTTGAATACCGTGGAGTACCGTACAGCCCATTTTCACGCGGACTGGGAGTTGCTTTGGATTCTGGAAAATCCCATGCAGATTATTACCCTGCAGCATTCCTTCCGGGCAGAGCCTGGGCAGCTGATTTTGCTGACGCCCAATATGCCCCACGAGTTCCGGAAGATTGACGGGGGCTGTACCTTCCTGTGCGTCCAGGTATCCCGGGATTTTTCCCCGGGAATTGAGAACCTGGTTATGGAGGGCCATGTGGTGGATGAATTTCTGGATACCGGGCTTCTCCGCCGGGAGCTGGCCCGGTGCGCTGCCATGTATTTCCGTCGGGAACGCTTCTACGAGATGGAGGTTACCGGCAGCCTGAACAGCGTGCTTTACCGCATCTTCACCGCCATGCCCTCCCACAATGTCTCCGTTGACGAGGTGCGGAATATGGACAAGCGGAATGCCCGGCTTCTGCGGCTCCAGAAGTTTGTGGACGAAAACTATATGCACAAAATCCGGCTCCAGGACTTTGCCCGGGAGGAGGGGTGCACCGTGAGCTTTCTGAGCCATTTTGTTCGGGACTGCCTGAACCAGACCTTCCAGGAGTATGTGACCTCCGTCCGGTTCAACAGCGCCTGTCAGCAGATTGCGGCGGGGAACACCAAGATGCTGGATGTGTGCATGGAGTCCGGTTTTTCCGATTACCGCTACTTTACCCGGGCATTCCGGCAGTACAGCGGCATGACGCCAGACGAATTCTGCCGCAGCGAAACGTCCCACCTGTGGGAGGACAATCTGACCCGAAGGAGCCTCCACTCCCTGGAGCATTTTTATACGACAGACCAGAGCCTCCAGTATCTGAAAGGCCTTGGCTATCTTGAACAATTGGAGCCTTGTGAAACTGACGATTCCTCCAAAAATGCAGTCGACAGCAAAATAGTCTAATAAAAAGCCAAAATTAGCCAAGAAAAACCCGGCCAAAGCGTGTATGCTTACAGCAAGGAAATCTGAAAAACGAATTTGGAGGGATTTCAAATGGGTTTGTACATTGGCGTTGACCTGGGTACATCGGCCGTGAAATTGCTGCTGATGGACGGACAAGGCAAAATTCTGAACACCGTCTCCAAGGAGTATCCCCTGGAGTTTCCCCATCCCGGTTGGAGCCAGCAGGCACCGGAGGATTGGAAGAAAGCCGTTTTCGAGAGCATCCCGGAGCTCCTGACGGGGTTCGACGGCAAAGAAGTCAAAGGAATTGGCTGCGGCGGCCAGATGCACGGCCTGGTGATTCTGGACAAGGAGGACCGGGTGATCCGCCCGGCCATCCTGTGGAACGACGGCCGCACTGCCAGGCAGGTGGATTACCTGAACAATGTCATTGGCAAAAAGGTCCTGTCCCAGCGGACGGCCAACATCGCCTTCGCCGGGTTTACCGCCCCCAAGGTCCTGTGGGTAAGGGAAGAGGAGCCGGAGAACTTTGCCCGTATCGCCAAGCTGATGCTGCCCAAGGATTATATCAACTACATCCTGACTGGCGTTCACAGCTGCGACTATTCCGATGCCTCCGGTATGCTGCTGCTGGATGTGGAGCATAAGTGCTGGTCCAAGGAAATGCTGGACCTGTGCGGCCTGACGGAAGCGCAGATGCCCAGGCTCTTTGAAAGCTATGAGAAGATCGGCGTTGTAAAGCCTGAGGTTGCGGAGCAGCTGGGCCTGCCGGAAGGCGTTGCGGTTGCCGCCGGCGCCGGTGACAATGCCGCTGCGGCGGTAGGTACCGGCGTGGTAGGGGACGGGGGCTGCAATATCAGCCTTGGCACCTCCGGCACGGTGTTTATTTCCTCTGCCAGGTTTGGCGTGGACAGCACCAACGGCCTCCACGCCTTTGCCCATGCCGACGGGGGCTATCACCTGATGGGCTGTATGCTCTCTGCCGCCAGCTGCAACAAGTGGCTCATGGATGAAATCTACAGGGTTTCCGATTACGGCGCCGAGCAGGCTCCTATCACCGAGGATAAGCTGGGCAGGAATCATGTGTACTTCCTGCCCTACCTGATGGGCGAGCGGAGCCCGATCAACGACACCAATGCCCGTGCCACTTTTATTGGCATGACCATGGACACTACCCGTGCGGACCTGACTCAGGCCGTCCTGGAGGGCGTGGCCTTCGCCATCCGGGACAGCGTAGAGGTTGCCAAGAGCCTGGGTATTTCCGTCACCTCCTCCATGATCTGCGGCGGTGGCGCCAAGAGCCCCCTGTGGAAGAAGATCATGGCAAACGTTCTGAACATTCCCCTTCACAGCCCCGCCTCTGAGCAGGGGCCCGGTATGGGCGGTGCCATGCTGGCCATGGTGGCCTGCGGGGAATATGCTACGGTGGGGGACGCCTGCAAGGCTATGGTAAGCATTGCCTCCACGGTGGAGCCGGAGCCGGAGCTGGCCGCCTTGTACGAAAAGCGCTATCAGCAGTTCCGCAAGATCTATCCTGCCTGCAAGGACCTCTTTGCAGAGCTTGTTAAGGAGTGATACCCATGAAAATCTATTCTGTATTTGATCCGGAGTTCCATGCCTACGGCCAGATCGTAGACGGCATGGAGGATACCGTTGCCCCCCTGCTGGATGCCTTGGCAAAAACGCCGCTGCCGGAAGGAACCGACTATGTGCCGGAGGAGCCTCTGCTTCAGAGCCTAAAGGAAGCGCAGGCCATTTCCGACCATTGCTACGGCGGTATGCCCGTGCAGCTGGGCTGGTGCAACGGCCACAATACCAAGCTCAACTGCCTGGAGTATCACCGGGATTCCGAGTTCAACCTGGGCACCGAGAATTTTGTGCTGCTGCTGGCTAAGCAGTCTGACATTGCCGATGGCGTACTGGACACCGCAAAGATCAAGGCCTTCTGGGCCCCTGCGGGGACACTGATAGAGGTTTACGCCACTACGCTGCATTATGCTCCCTGCCATATGGACGCAAGCAAGGGGTTCCGGGTGATGGTGGCCCTGCCCAAGGGGACCAATACTGATAAGCCCAATGTACCTGGCAAGACCAGTGAAGATAAGCTCCTGTGGGCCCGGAACAAGTGGCTGCTGGCTCATGCTGAGTCAAGCGAAGCAGGGCAGGGTGCCGCCGTCCGGTTAGAGGGCGAAAACCTGGATATTGCGGATTCCCTGTAAGCCGGATACCTTATTATATATTATAATGTATGTATCCTCCCTTCGGAAGAAGAGAGGCACAGATAACAATGAATACTAAGGAGATATGTATCATGAACATTCCTGAAGTAAAGCTTGGCATCATTGCCGTATCCCGTGACTGCTTCCCTATTGCCTTGTCTACCCAGCGCCGCAAGAATATTGTGGCGGCCTACGGCGAAGGGCTGTATGAGTGCCCCATTACCGTTGAGAACGAGAAGGATGTTGCCAAGGCTCTGGCCGATGTGAAAGAGCATGGCGTCAACGCTCTGGTGGTCTTCCTGGGCAACTTCGGCCCCGAGACCCCCGAGACCCTGCTTGTGAAGAAGTTCCATGGCCCTGCCATGTGCATTGCTGCCGCCGAGGGCGACGGTGATATGATTAACGGCCGCGGTGATGCCTACTGCGGTATGCTGAACTGCTCCTACAATCTGGGAATGCGTCACCTGAAGGCCTATATTCCCGAGTATCCCGTGGGCACCGCTGCAGACTGTGCCAAGATGATCAAGGAATTCGTTCCCATTGCCCGGGCCATCATTGGCGTGAAGAACCTGAAGATCATCACCTTCGGCCCCCGCCCTCAGGACTTCTTTGCCTGCAACGCCCCTATCAAGGGCCTGTACGAGCTGGGTGTAGAGGTGGAGGAGAACTCCGAGCTGGACCTGCTGGTATCCTACAAGGCTCATGCCGGTGACAAGCGGATCCCCGAAGTAGTCGCCGATATGCAGAAGGAAATGAACGGCACCATCTATGCCGATATGCTGGAGCGGATGGCACAGTTTGAGCTGACGCTGCTGGATTGGGCCGAGGCGCACAAGGGTGACCGGAAGTATGTGGCCTTTGCCGATAAGTGCTGGCCGGCTTTCCCGGAGCAGTTCGGCTTTGAGCCCTGCTATGTAAACTCCCGCCTGGCTTCCCGGGGGATCCCTGTGGCCTGTGAGGTGGATATCTACGGCGCGCTCAGCGAGTACATCGGGGCCTGCATTACCGGCGACGCCGTTACCCTGCTGGACATCAATAACTCCGTACCCCAGTACATCTACGACGAGGACATTGCCGGCAAGTTTGACTACAAGCTCACCGATACCTTTATGGGCTTCCACTGCGGCAATACCCCCAGCTGCAAGATGTGCGACGGCTGCGGGGTGAAATACCAGCTGATTCAGCACCGTCTGCTGGAGCCCGCCGGTTCCGAGCCCGACTTTACCCGAGGCACTCTGGAAGGCGACATTGCTGCCTCCGACATCACCTTCTACCGCCTGCAGTGCGACAGCGAAGGGAACCTCCGCTCCTATGTGGCGGAAGGTGAGGTCCTGCCTGTGGCTACCCGCTCTTTCGGCGGCATCGGCATTTTTGCCATCCCCGAAATGGGCCGCTTCTATCGCCATGTGCTGATTCAGAAGCGCTATCCCCACCATGGTGCCGTGGCCTTTGCTCACTGCGGCAAGACTCTGTTTGAGGTTCTGAAGTACTTTGGCATCTCCGACATTGCCTACAATCAGCCCAAGAGCCTGCCCTACGCCACCGAGAATCCCTGGGGCTAAGGGATAACAATTTTGCCGCCTGTCCACAAAAGGGCAGGCGGCAATTTTTCTGGCATTTTGGCGAATACTATATTATAATGTATATCAGCGGCCGTTCCGGTCGAAATGGGTCAGGTCCTTCACCACTTCTCCGGCGATAATCATACCGGCGGAGGCTACGGCAAAGGCGGTGGACCCGGGGATATCCCGGCGTTGGGTGCACTTGCGGACAGTGCCCGGCGGGCAGATGCAGTGGGCCCGGCAGGAAATGGACAGATCCTCGAAGGGACGGATGGGCTCCTCCTCGGAGTAGACTACTTTGAGATGCCGGATGCCGTTCTTCCGGCACAGCCGCCGCATGACCCGGGCCAGAGGGCACACGGAGGTCTTATAGATGTCCGCTACCTTGAAGGCGGAGGCTTCCATTTTATTGCCTGCCCCCATGGCACTGATGACGGGAACGTTGGCTTCTTTACAGGACAAAATGATCTGCATTTTGCCGGTAACGGTATCGATGGCGTCTACCACATAGTCGTACTGGGTAAAGTCGAACTGATCCTTGGTTTCCGGCAGAAAGAAGCACCGGTGGGTGGTGACCTGACAGTTGGGGTTGATATCCAGGATCCGATCTTTGGCGACATCCACCTTATATTTGCCCACGGTGGACCGGGTGGCAAAGATCTGCCGGTTCAGGTTGGTCAGGCAGACCTTGTCGTCGTCTACAAGGTCCAGAGCACCCACCCCGGACCGGGCCAATGCCTCTACCACATAGCCGCCTACGCCGCCGATGCCGAATACCGCCACCCGGCTGTGGGCCAGAATGTCCATAGCGTCCCGGCCAAATACCAGCTGAGAGCGGGAAAACTGATTTAACATAGGGAATTCTCCTGTCGATGAAAATTTGCGTCTATTATACTACTTGCATGATAGGTTATCAAGCGCTTTCCGGGAGAATTTTGGAAGAAAAGGAGAACACATATGCCAACACCATTATTTGAAGTCTGCGTGGAAAACTATGCTTCCGCTCTTGCTGCCAGGCAGGGCGGGGGAGACCGGGTGGAGCTTTGCGCCAATCTGGTGATTGGGGGGACAACCCCGTCGGAATTTTTGTTTACACAGGTCCGGGATGAGATCGGCATTCCCGCCAATGTGCTGATCCGTCCCCGGTTCGGGGATTTCCTGTACACGGAAGAAGAGTTCCGGCAGATGGAAGGGGAAATTGCCCGGTTCCGGGACCTGGGAGCCAACGGCGTGGTCATTGGAGCGCTGACAGAGGACGGGGGCCTGGATGTAAAGCATCTAAAGCGCCTTTTAAACGCTGCGGGGAATATGCAGGTGACGCTCCATAGAGCCTTTGATATGGCGAAGGATCAAAACGAGGCCCTGGAACAGGCTGCCGACCTGGGCTTTACCACCATTCTGACTTCCGGAGGATTAAGCAGTGCAGCGAAGGGCATGGAGCAACTGGCGGAGCTGAATGAACAGGCCTGGGGCCGTATCCGCCTGATGGCCGGGGCCGGGGTAAACGCCGGGAATATCCGGGCACTGTACGAAAGGACCGGCATCACCGCCTACCATGGCTCCTGCAGGACCGGCGCCATCGAAAGCGGAATGCGGTACCGGAATCCCAACGTGAACATGGGACTGCCTGGCCTATCAGAATACGAACTGTTCCGGACGGATGTACGGGAGGTGCAGCGCTGCGTGGAGGTAGTGCAGGGGCTGGAGGGGTGATAAGTGAGGATTTGTGGAGGTGAATGGTAGGTACCGAAGGTACGCGCTCCTGCCTTCCCCTGGGAGGGGAAGGCTAAGATGTGCCCCCCGCGGGGCGATGGAGTCGCTTCGCCAAATCCCTATTTTTACATCTCCCCGAACTTGTCGTTCAGGCTGTCGGATACTTTCCAGGCCACATCCTCCATCTTGTTGGCGGCCTTTGCGGCCAGACGGCGGGTGGGGTTATTGCGGGGCATCATCAGCACCGCCACCATTCCGGCGGCGGCGCCGATCCCTGCGGAAATGGCCCATCCTTTTGCACCCATGGCATTTCGCTCCTTTCTATACTTGGATGGAGCTAGTATGCCCGGGGCCGTAGAAAACATAAATGGATTTTTACGGATTGGTCCCTATGCCGGTGCCGTTGCTTGCGCCCGTGCCCGTACCGTTGCCGGTACCCGCGCCGCTGCCGGTATCGGTGCCGTTATCCGTGCCGTCCGTGGTCAGGGGACCGTTGCCATTATCCATGGTGGGGTCTGTCGCCACGGTGGTAGACATGGTGGTATTTTCCGTGGCTGCCGTGGTGGGCTGGGTCATGGGTGCTGTGGTGGCAACGGTGGTAGATGTGGTGTTTCCGCCCCGGCAGCCGGTGAGGCACAGGAGCAGCACAAAAGCCAAGAGAAGACAGATCGTTTTTTTCATATTTCATTCCTCCAAGAAAATCTCCATCGGGCGCCCGGCAGCCGACGGGCAAAGCCAAAGCGCCTCTGTAAAAGGATTCCCCAAATGTGCCGAGTTAGACAGGAAAATTCCATGGAAGGCCAAAAAGTTTACTGATTTATGGTTGCTATTTTTGGCGCTTTCTAGTATAATGTTTCTGCGTGAAAATACACGGCGTTCGATGGGGAGCGCCTGGGGCCGGGTGCGGCAATAGCCTGGCCTAAGGGGCGTACCCTTGCAAAAGCGCCAGAAGAAGGAGTTTTCTGTTATGAAGAAACTGACCATCAAGAAGGATGTTCCCTGTATGGCCTGCTTGGAGTGCGTCCGCGCCTGCTCCACCATGTTCTACAAAGAGTTCAACGAGGACTACAGCTGCATCCGCATTGTTGCCAAGGGGGATGGCGCCAAGCCCAATGTGTGCATTCAGTGCGGCAAGTGCATGAAGGCCTGCGAGCACGATGCCATTACCCAGAACCCCAAGACCGGCGTGTACATGGTAAGCCGTAAGAACTGCGTTGGCTGCGGCGCTTGCGTGGAGGCCTGCCCCATGAAGGTCATGGTCCTGAAGCCCGAGAATCCCGCTTCCAAGTGCATCGCCTGCGGCGCCTGCGTCAAGGCCTGCCCCATGGGTGTGCTGGAGGTTGTCGAAAAGTAAACTCCCTACCGCAATTGGGCGGCCTGCGGGCAGCCCAATTGTTTTTTGGAGAGCCTATGTGAAGGAACCAATGGGAACTTTGATTTCTTCCCCTGGGCTTCCCGGAGAATTTCCACAGACAATTGGAGGAACACTATGCATAATGGAGGACATTTTTTGGCCCCCAAGCCAGAAAAGAAAGGAAAAGCCTGGGTAAAGGTTCTGCTGATCGTTCTGGCAGTGGTTTTGCTGCTGGGCGCTGCTATCGGCGGTTTCTATTTATCCAAGTTAAATAAAATCAAACGGCCGGATTGGGGAGACAATAACCTGTCGTCAGACGATCTGGCAGGACTTCTGGTGGAGGATCCCACGGAAACGACTGCTGCCACCCAGCCCCCGGAGACTACCGAGCCCAAACCCACGGAGCCTGATTACGGTACTACCGGAAAAATCATCAATGTGCTGCTTGTGGGGCAGGATGCCCGGCCGGGGGAGGACAGCAAGAATGCCGACACCATGATTCTGGTATCTGTCAACAAGGAGACCAAGAAGATCACCATGATCTCCTTCCTGCGGGACAGTCTGGTATATATCGACAGCTTCATGGACAAAGACGGCATTACCCATAACGGCCGGACCAAGATGACCCTGTGCTACGCTTTGGGCTATAAGTGGGGCAACGCTTTTGAAATGATCGACGGCGTCATTGAGCGGAACTTTGGCGCCAAGGTGGACTACAATATTGAAGTGGATATGGATGCCTTTGATGCCTGTATCAACGCCCTCCACGGTGTGACCATCACCCTGACGGAGGACGAGGCCAAATACATGAACGACTACTTCAAGGACTACGACGACCGGAACTATCAGGAGGGCGAAAACAAGCTGGACGGCTGGGCCGCCGAGGTCTACGTCCGGACCCGTCACTCCAACAACGGCGACAACGACTTTAACCGCACCGACCGGCAGCGGGCCGTCATCGCCCAGGTGCTGGAAAAGGTAAAGGGGATGAGCCTGCTGGAGATCAACAGCCTGGTGGACGAGCTGCTGCCCTATGTGACCATCGATATGACCAATACGGAAATTACCAATTGCATTACCGAGCTCTTGCCGCTGCTGCCCCAGATGAGCCTGGAGTCTCTCCAGTGCCCCAATGAGGACATGGACCGGCGGGGCAAGATCATTGATCTGTTTGGCGACGGCGTAGACCACAGTGTACTTTATTTTGATGAGGTAAAGGCAAAGAAGATCGTTACCAAAATTACGGAAGCGGATTGAGCTTCCCGGTTCAAAAGGAGATAAAAACAAATGGCAAAAGGCGGACGTTTTTTACAGCATGAGGAGCCGAAGAAGGGAAAGGCCTGGAAGCGGGTCCTGCTGGGAATTCTGGCGGTGGTGCTGCTGGTTGGCGGCATGGGGGCCGGGTTTGTGTATTCCAAGATGAATAAAATCCAGCGGGCCAAAACCGGCGAAAATCAGCTGACGGACGAAAAACTGGCAGGCTTACTGGTAGAGGATCCCACCCAAGAGACGGAGGCGACTACCGCACCTACCGAAACCACGGTGCCCAAGGAGACCACACCGGACTGGGGTAAGATGGGAAAGGTCATCAATATTTTGCTCATCGGCCAGGATGCCCGTCCCGGCGAGGACAGCAAGAACGCGGATACCATCATCCTGCTGACGGTCAACAAAGAGACCAAGAAGATCACCATGACCTCCTTCCTGCGGGATACCTATGTGACGGTAAACGATGTGGTGGATGCCAACGGAAAGAGCCACAGCGGTTCTACCAAGCTGAACCTGACCTATGCCTTGGGCTACAGCTGGAGTGACAGCGCAGGGGCCATGTCTGTCCTGGACCAGGTTATTAAGAACAATTTTGGCCCGGAAGTTGACCGCAACATTGAAGTGGATATGGATGCCTTTGATGCCTGCATCAACGCCATTCACGGTGTGACCATCACCCTGACGGAGGATGAGGCAGACTATATGAACAAGTATTTCGTGGAGTACGACGACAGGAGCTACCAGGAGGGTGAAAACAAGCTGGATGGCTGGGCCGCCGAGGTATATGTCCGTACCCGGCACTCCAACTATGGCGACAACGACTTTAACCGCACCGACCGTCAGCGGGCAGTGGTTGGCCAGGTACTGGAAAAGGTAAAGAATATGAGCCTGCTGGAGATCAACAGCCTGGTAGACGAGCTGCTGCCCTATGTGCTTACCGATATGAGCAATACGGACATCACCAACTATATTACGGAACTGCTGCCCCTGCTTCCCCAGATGACCCTGGAATCCATCCAATGCCCCAACGAGGAGATGGACCGGTGGGGCGAGCTGAAGGATATTTTCCACGACGGTATGGAGCACAGCATCCTGCACTTTGATTCCACCAAGGCCAAGAACATCCTGGTGCCCATTACGGAGTGCGACTGATGACAAATCTGTTGCTGGTGAATATCCCCCGGATGGACAAGCGGCTGAAAATCGCCTCTATTGGAAACCGGCTGGGGTTATCCGTAAAGACCGTAGGCTCTGCCGATTTCGGAAAAGCCATCGGCACCCTGGCAGGGCTTCCCGGAGAATATCCGGAAGGGGAGGGGGCGCCCTTTGAAGACGAAATGCTGGTGCTCTGCGGCATTGAGGAAGAAACCTTCCATGCGCTTTTGGCCCAGCTTCGGAGCCAGAAGGTGCCCGTCACGCTAAAAGCGGTCTTGACGGAGCACAATGCGTCCTGGTCCGTGTCATCTCTTCATGGGGCAATCCGGCAGGAGCACGAGGCTATGCAAAAGGGACTTGGAAGTCCTCACAGAAAGTAAACAAAGGTCCCCCGCAGGGCTGCGGCCAATGTGATTCAATTTAGAAAAGCCGGACTTCACAGGAATGTGAGGCCCGGCTTTTTGCCCTTGCGGCCCATTTGCCGGAACAGCGCCCGGAAACAAATGGAAAGTTATGACAACTATTTGACAGAAAACAGAAAATCCGTTAGAATGAGTAAGTATTTTTTAGAAAAAGAGGTACTTATGCGATGCGTCGTTGGCTGAGTGTGCTGGTTTCTCTCGTGCTGCTATTCTTTCTGCTGCCAATTTCCTGCTTTGCCCGGGAAATTACGTTGGCATCCGAGGCAGCGGTACTGATGGATGGGGAGACAGGGCAGATCCTGTATTCCAAGAACATGGATGAGCGACTGTACCCTGCCAGCATTACAAAGGTTATGACGGCATTGGTGGCCTTAAAGCATTCGGATCCCTCCGATCTGGTGACCATGACCCAGGGGGGAGTGAATCAGGTGCCCCGGACCTCTTCTCATATTGCGCTGCTGCCGGGAGAAGAATTTTCTATGGAGGATGCGCTGTATGCGCTTGCACTGGTATCGGCCAATGATGCGGCAGTAGCCATTGCAGAGACGGTGGGCGGGACAGTAGAGAAATTCTGCGACATGATGAACGAGGAGGCCGTTGCACTTGGGGCGGTAAATACTCATTTTTCCAACCCCAACGGTTTGCCGGCAGAAGATCACTATACCACGGCCCGGGACATGGCACTGATTACCGCGGCAGCACTGCAGCAGGACGGATTTCTGACCTATTTCGGGGCAAAGGAGTATGTAATGCCTGCTACCAATCTGTCCGCTTCCCGGGAACTGGTTTCCAAGAATCAGTTTATTGACGGCACCGTCCCCTGCGACGGGCTGCTGATGAGCAAAACCGGATGGACAAGCAGCGCATGGGGTACCTTGGTGACGGCCGCAAAGCAGGGGGAAACCACACTGGTTGCGGTGACTCTGAAATCGGCAATGCTGGAGGATAAGTATGCGGATACGGCAATCCTTTTGGATTACGGCTTTACGGCTTTCCGCCGGATTCAGCTGACGGAAGGAATGATGATGCGAAAGATGACGGAGCAAGGCCTGGAGCCAGCAGCGAGGCTGGAGGCCTACGAGCCGATTAACGTACTGCTGCCCATTGCCGATGGGGAAGGGGATATTGCCGTAACGGTGCCCGGCGGCTTCGACGGTTCCATTGGCCTTTCTGCCGTGCCGGTCAGCATCGATGCCAAGACCGAGGAAGGGGACTGGCTCCATATTGCAGACCTTCTCCTGTCCATAGAGGGACCTCAGGAAGAAAAAGCGGAGCTGCTGCGTGAGGAAGAGCCTGGGGAGGAGACCCAAGAGGGACTGCATCCGGGCGTCATCCTCCTGCTGAGCATAGGGGCCATGGTGCTGGCAGGGTATTGGGGCGTAAAGAGAAAAGAAAAGGTGTAGCAGAATAGTATTGCGGTTGCTGCACAATACCGAGAAGATCAGCATAGCGAACCAGGTTGGCGTTCCGGTTCGCTATGCCGAGAATTACTTGTTGACAAATCAACTTCTTTCTGCTATACTTCAAAATGTTGATTTCACAACAACTTATGGGGAGGCTTGTATGGAAACTGGTTTTGAGGGCTTTACGGTTTTGCTCAGCCGTATCAGCCGAAATATCCGAAAATTAAAGACAGAACAGATGGAGAGCCTGGCTCTGAAAGCCCCCCATGTATCCTGCCTGTACTATCTGCATGAGTTTGGCCCCCAGACGGCGGCAGAGCTGTGTGAACGGTGCGAGGAGGATAAGGCGGCCATTTCCCGGAGCCTGGACTACCTGGAACGGAACGGATATCTGGTCCGGGAGGTGACGGGGAAGAAAAGCTACCGGAGTTTGCTGCGGCTGACAGATAAGGGGATGCAGACTGCCGGAGAAATGGCGCGAAGAATCAGCCATATTGTAGAGGCTGCCAGTGGAGAGCTGACCCCGGAGGAGCGGCAGACCATGTACCAGGCCCTGGAGATTATCTGCCGGAACCTGGAAAACCTGAATCATAAGGAGATAAACTGATATGAATGTTCGGATTATTGTAGATTCCTCCACGGATGTAGGGGAGAAATATTTAAGCCGCCTTCAGGTGGTGCCTCTGACGCTGCGGTTTGGAGAAGAGGAGTTCTTTGATGGGGTGACCATCCACAAGGAGGAATTCTACCGGCGCCTTGTGGAAAGCGACCAGCTGCCAGCCACCAGCCAGGCAACACCGGATGCCTTCGACCGGGTATTCCGGGAGGTGGCTGCCAATGGGGACAGCGCAGTGGTAATCACCCTATCCTCCCGACTGTCCGGTACTTATCAGAGCGCCTGTATTGCCGCTGACGGCTACGAAAACGTTTATGTGGTGGATAGCCAGTCGGTTGCCATTGGTACCGGCGTGCTGGCCCAGTATGCGGTAGATCTGGTGGAAAAGGGGTTGTCTGCCGGTGAAATCGCTGCAAAGCTCATTGAAAAAAAGAAGGATGTGTGTGTTATTGCACTGCTGGATACGCTGGAATACCTGAAAAAAGGAGGGCGTATTTCCAAAACCGTAGCATTTGCCGGGGGCGTATTGAACATTAAGCCGGTGGTTACCGTACAGGACGGGGTTGTGGCGCTAATCGGCAAGGCCCGGGGCTCCCGGAACGGAAATAACCTGCTGGTAGAAAAGATCCGGGAGTCCGGCGGAGTGGACTTTGATCTGCCGGTGCTGCTTGGCTATACGGGGCTCAACTCCGATTTGCTGGACAAATATGTGGAAGACAGCCGGGCCATTTGGGCAGAGCACCTGACATCCATTCCCAAAACGCTGCTATGCAGCATCATTGGCACCCATGTGGGCCCGGGCGCTGTCGCCGCGGCATTTTTCAAAAGAGGATAAGCAGAAAAAACAGGCCGCTGTGAGCAACCGCTTGCAGCGGTTCATATTCTAGGGCTTGATTTTTTTGCAGACTGTTGATATACTATACGGGTATTTATGTGGAGAGTTACTCAAGTGGTCGAAGAGGCGTGACTCGAAATCTCGTAGGGCGCGGAAGCGTCGCCAGGGTTCAAATCCCTGACTCTCCGCCAAAGCCAGGGCAAAGGATGATAGAGAATGGAGAAGTGATTCTCTGTTATCTATGGTCCTTTGCTTTTTCGTTGTTTTTGGGAGGCACTATGAAAGACAGAGAAGCAAAAAAAACAAGTACACGAGATATGACGCAAGGGTCCATTATCAAGCAGGTGATTATGTTTTCCCTGCCATTGATGCTGGGTAATATTTTCCAGATGCTCTACAACACGGTGGATTCCGTGGTGGTGGGCAACTTCGTGGGGACCGAGGCCCTGGCAGCCGTGGGCGCCACCACCATCATTGTGAATATGATGGTATTTTTCTTCAATGGCTTTGCCACCGGGGCCAGTGTGGTCATCGGCCGGTATTTCGGCGCCAGGGATATGAAGCAGCTCCATAAGGCCATTGAGACGACGATGGCGGCAACCTTTGTGCTGAGCCTCTTTTTTACCGTGGGCGGAATTCTGGCGGTGGACCCTATGCTGCAGTTCATGTCCACCCCGGAGGATGTGTTTCCCCAGGCGGCAACATACCTTCGCATCTATAATGCGGGATGCTCCGGTTTTCTGCTGTACAATATGGGCAGCGGAATTCTGCGGGCTGTGGGCGATACCACAAGGCCACTGTATTTTTTGATTCTGACCAGTGTTTTGAACATTGTACTGGATTTGGTATTTGTTTTGGTGTTTCATGGGGGAATTGCGGGTGTTGCATATGCAACGATTATTTCCCAGTTTATTTCCGCCGGGCTGACGCTGTTACTGCTGACCCGTACCAAGGATATTTACCGGATGACTTGGCATGATTTGAGGATCGATACCGGGATCCTGGGCCAGATTGTGACGGTAGGCCTTCCGGCGGGAATCCAGTCGGTCATCACCTCCTTCTCCAATATTTTTGTTCAGTCCTATATCAATTACTTTGGCTCCGGCTGTATGGCCGGATGGAGCTGCTATAACAAGCTGGACCAGTTTGTGATGCTGCCCATGCAGAGTATGGCAATGGCAGCTACCACTTTTGTCAGCCAAAACATCGGTGCCGGAAAGCTGAAGCGGGTAGAAAAAGGTACCTTTACCACGGTATGGTTGACTTTGGCCTTTACCGGGGCCATTATTGCCCTTGTGGATATTTTTGCACCCCAGTCGGTAGAGCTCTTCACAAACGATCCTGTTGTGGTGGAATACGGCGTGAAATTTACCCGCGTGATTCTGATCTTTATGCTCTTTAACTGCGTAAACCATGTTTTGGCTGGAGGTTTGCGGGGGATGGGAGATTCCAACGGACCTATGATTATTATGCTGCTGTCCTTTGTGGCGGTTCGGCAGACCTATCTTTATATTATGACCCACTTTGTGGAGAATACAGCCATTGCTGTGGGCTTCGGTTATCCGGTGGGTTGGATGAGCTGCTGCTTCCTGGAAGTCATTTATTACTTCCTCCGTCGGAAAAAGCTGCTGAGCCGTTATGCGGAAGCGGCGTAAGAACAATGGAGGAAACGGCCATGACCTTTACGCAAAAGCGCCACTTGTATCTGCAAAAGCCAACCAGGGACGATTTCCGGGCGGACCGGGAGAGAATCCTGGATGCTTTGGCGGAAGAAAATGTCACAATTTCCCTGGAAGCTCTGCGGACCCTGCATCCGCTGGTCCAGAATTCCGGATATGATGTGACGGTTACCGTATCGCCTGCACCTGTGGGAAAAGAAATTATCCGGGTGGAGCCGGGGGATACCAGCCAGAGGCTTTACGGCTTGGCTCTGGATATTGGCAGCACGACCCTGGAAATGGAGCTTATGGATATGGTTTCCGGGAAGATTTTGGGCAACATCGGCTGCGTCAACGGCCAGACAAGGTTTGGCCTGAACATTCTGGACAGGATTTTGGCGGTTAAAGAAGACCGGGAAAACCTGGAAGCTTTGCGGAAGCTGGTACTGTCGGATATCGAGGGCCTGATTGATCGGCTGGTAACCGGCGATGTGACTCGGGGGGATATATCGGCCCTGGTTATTGGCGGCAACACGACTATGATCCATTTCTTATTGGGCTGCGACCCCTGGCTGGTGTTCCAGAATCCCTATGCGCCGGTATTTTTTAACCCGGGGATTCTCCGTGCCCGGGAGGTTGGGCTGAATCTGTGCTGCAATGTGTTCTGCTTCCCGGCGGTGGCCAACTACTTAGGCGGGGACATTACTGCGGGACTTTTGCTGACGGACCTGGATACTTCCGATGCCCCCTGCGTCTTCCTGGACATCGGCACCAACGGGGAGCTGTGCCTGGGCTGCAGGGATTACCTTTTGATGGGCGCCGGAGCCGCCGGCCCTGCCCTGGAAGGGTTTGGCAGCCGCTACGGAATGCGGGCAGAGGAAGGAGCCATCCGGCACCTGAAACTGGGGGCGGACGGTGTTTTCCAACTGGATGTGATCGGCGGAGGAGAGCCCAAGGGCATCTGCGGCACCGGGATTTTTGACCTGGTGGCGGAATGTTACCGGTATGGCATCCTGAACGGGGACGGCACCATCAATATGGACAAGTCTCAGTATGTTACATGGGTCTGGGATGAGGATACCCAGCGGTCTGAGCCTGCGGTGGTATACGGGCAGGCCGGGGAGGAGAAGCTGTACTTTACCCAGAAGGACATCCAGGAATTCATCCGCTGCAAGGCGGCGGGCTTTACTATGGTGGCAACGCTTTTGGACTATTGCGGCTTAGGACTAAACGATGTGAAGGCTTTTTATCTGGCGGGGGGCTTTGGCACCCATATCGATATTGAATCCGCCATTACCGTAGGGCTCTATCCGGATGTGGACCGGGCAAAATTAAGGCTTTTGGGCAATACCTCCTTGCAGGGGGCCAAGAAGCTGTTAATGGATGCATCCTGCCTGGACCGGCTCCGCTGGTTCCAAAAGAACGGCACCTATCTCCATTTTTCGGAAATGGACAGGTTCCCGGAAAACATGGTGGCAGCCAACTTTATCCCCCACACGGACAAAGCTCTGTACCCCAGCGTCAAACGATTCATAAAATAGTGGATATCCGCCTTTTTTGAGATTTTTTTCTTTTTCCCCTTTACAAAACTTTCTTTTTTCGCTATAATGCAAAAAGCTGTGAGTATGGAAACTGACGGAATTTTGGAGTGACTTTATGAATATTGAATTTGAAACCTATAAGCAAAAGCTGAACGACTGCCGCCCGGCTCTTGATGGGCTGGCGGATTCTCTGAACATCACCGGTATGAAAGATGAACTGGAGCGGCTTCATGCTATGCAGGAGGCCCCCGGCTTCTGGGATGACCCGGAAAAGAGCCAGAAGGTGGCAATCAAGGTGCGGCAGACAGAGTCCAAGATCGAGCGCTACGAGAAGATGGTTGCCTCTTGGGACGACATGATGACCATCTGCGAAATGGCCGCCGAGGAAGACGACGACTCCATGCTGGACGAGCTGAAAGAGGGCTTTGAAACGCTGGAAGAGCAGATGGAGACCTGCCGCCTGGAGACTCTGCTGACCGGGCATTACGATAAGAACAACGCCCTTATGAGCTTCCACGCCGGTGCCGGCGGTACCGAGGCACAGGACTGGTGCCAGATGCTCTACCGGATGTATACCCGCTGGGCCGAACGCCATGGGTTCACCTATAAAATCCTGGACTACCTGGAAGGGGACGAGGCGGGCCTCAAGTCTGCGGATATTATGATTGAGGGCGAAAACGCCTACGGTTTCCTGAAGGGGGAGAACGGTGTCCACCGTCTGGTCCGGGTGTCTCCCTTCGATGCCAATGCCCGCCGCCAGACTTCCTTCTCTGCCATCGAGGTTATCCCCGAAATTGAGGACGACAGCCAGGATGTAGAGATTCGCCCCGAGGATTATGAAATGCAGGTCTACCGCTCTTCCGGTGCCGGTGGCCAGCACATCAACAAAACCTCTTCTGCTGTGCGCCTGATTCACAAGGCCACAGGCATTGTGGTGTCCTGCCAGACTGAGCGGAGCCAGTTCCAGAACAAGGAGACCTGCTTAAAGATGCTGCGGTCCAAGCTGGTGGAGATCAAGGAGCGGGAGCACCTGGACAAGATTTCCGACATCAAGGGCGTCCAGCAGAAGATCGAGTGGGGCAGCCAGATCCGGAACTATGTGTTTATGCCCTACACCCTGGTCAAAGACACCCGTACCGGCTGCGAGACCTCCAATGTAAACGCCGTAATGGACGGCGCTCTGGACCCCTTTATCGAGAGCTACCTGAATTGCCTGGCTACCGGCAACTGGGTGCAGAAATAAGGAAAATTTCGCAAAATAGGGGAATGACCCTTGCATTTTTGAAGCCCCTGTGTTATACTGGATAGGCTATTCGAGGTCTGCGTAAAAGTAGACTGTATACCGTTCGCATTCCGCGAATATAAGCGGAGGGAGGTTTGTCACGATGAATGTTCTTGAAACTGTTCTGGTCGCTCTGGAGGCCATTGCCAGCGTTGCCCTGATCGTTGTGGTTCTGCTGCAGTCCGGGAAAGAGGCTGGTCTGTCCAGCGCCATCTCCGGTTCTTCCGATTCCTACCTGAGCAAGAATAAGAAGGGCGGTCTGGACCAGGTCCTGGCTTCTTCTACCAAGTGGATCGCCATTGTCTGGATTCTCCTGACCCTGGCTCTGAGCCTGGTGTAATTGTTTTCAAACTGAAAGGCCACAGGCTTTTGCCTGTGGTTTTTTCGTTACAGGGGGTGACTTTTTCCCTGTAATGTGGTAGTATAAATCCATCTCATATCAAAGGAGAAACGAATATGTCCGAAAAGAAGCTGGCCGGGTTGGAGCCCGGGAAGGTTTTTGCGTTTTTTGAAGAAATTTGCGCCATCCCTCATGGGAGCCGCAATACGGGGGCCATCAGCGATTACTTGGTGGCGTTTGCCAAGGCCCGGGGCTTGCGGTATATCCAGGATGAAAGCAATAATGTGATTCTCTTTGCTCCCGGTACCTGTGGCATGGAGAACCATGCCCCGGTGATTTTACAGGGCCATATGGATATGGTCTGCGAAAAGGATGCCGACTGCCCCCTGGATATGGCAGTGGACGGCTTGGATGTGCAGCATGATGATCGGTTTGTCTATGCCAAGGGCACAACCCTGGGTGGCGACGACGGCATTGCCGTGGCTTTTGCTCTGGCATTACTGGACGACAACACCATTCCCCATCCGCCGCTGGAAATCATCATTACCGTAGACGAGGAAATTGGTATGCTGGGCGCGGATGCAATTGATCTGAGCAGCATCCAGGGGCGGACCCTCATCAACCTGGACAGCGAGGACGAGGGTATTTTCACGGTGTCCTGCGCCGGCGGTGCCCGGGCAACCATTTCTCTGAATGTGGAGCGGAAGGCGGTATACGGTCCCTGTGTGCGGCTGACGGTAGACGGACTCCAGGGCGGCCACTCCGGCGCAGAGATCCACAAGAATCGGGCCAATGCCAACAAGGTTATGGGGGAGTACCTGTCCCGGATCCAGAAGCTCATGCCCTTGTGCCTGACCAGCTTCCAGGGCGGCAGCAAGGACAATGCCATCCCCAGGTCCTGCCAGGCCACGGTGGTGGCTATGGGCATCGGCATTCAGCGCATCAACGATATTGCTGCCGAGCTGCAAAAGGAAATCAGGGAGAAATACGATGAGCCGGAAGCTGCAGTTCAGGCCTTTGATGTGGATGCCCTTGGCGGCAACAGCCTGACGACCAATGCTACGGCGGATGTAATCTCGCTTCTGTGCGCTGCGCCCAACGGTGTCCAAAGCTACAGCGCGGATATTCCCGGCCTGGTGCAGACCAGCCTGAATTTGGGCGTGTGCAAACTGGGGGACCAGTTTAATGCAACCTTCTCCGTCCGCAGTTCTGTGAATAAGGAGAAGGAGGAGCTGATTCAGAAGCTCCGTGACCTGACGGATTTTTATAAGGGTGCCTATTCTCAGACCGGTACTTACCCCGCCTGGGAATACCGGAAGGACAGCCCCCTGCGGGATACAATGATAAGGGTCTACAAGCAGATGTTCGGGAAGGAACCCAAGGTCCTGGCAATCCATGCCGGTCTTGAGTGCGGCCTGCTGAGCGACAAGCTGCCGGGACTGGATTGTGTCTCCGTGGGCCCCCAGATGCACGACATCCATACCAGCCGGGAGAGACTGGACATCGCATCTACAAAGCGCACATGGGACTTCCTGCTGGAAGTACTGAAGGCTTTGTAAAATAGCCTTATGCCTCAAGGGATGATCCCTTGAGGTTTTTGTGACGAATATGTGAATTATCCGGGAAGAAACTATGGATGATTGGTTACAATGCCCGTATTCTTTTCCGGAATTCCATGGTACAATAGGCACGTTAAATAAAAGCGGTTACGAATGATTTCCGGGTGCGGTTTGCCGAAAATCCAGCGGCCCCCCAAATCACATCCCTGACAATTTATTTTTAACCCGAAGAAAGGTCGAAAAGAATGCTGGAAAAAACGTTTCATCTGTCCGAAAACAAGACAACGGTAAAAACCGAGCTCATCGCCGGTCTTACCACCTTTATGACCATGGCCTATATCATTGCCCTGAACCCCAATTTGCTGACGGGTTTTGGCGCAGAGGGTCAGGATCTCTGGAACGGTGTGTTCCTGGCTACCTGCATTGCTTCCGCCATTGGTATGTTCGCCATGGCTTTCCTGGCCAATAAGCCGTTTGCTCTGGCCCCTGGTATGGGTCTGAACAGTTTCTTTGCCGTAGTTGTCGGAAACATTGTGGCCATGACCGGCATGACCTATGTAGCCTCCTTCCAGGCTGCCCTGGTTATTATCCTCATCGAGGGCATTATTTTCCTGTTCCTGTCCGTGATGAATGTACGGGAAAGGATTGTTGAGGCCATTCCCTTGGGTGTCCGGCTGGGGATTTCTCCCGCCATTGGTTTGATGCTGATGAACATTGGCCTGGGCTCCAATGTTGGCATCTATGCCGAAGGCAACGGCTTTACGACTCCTTTCTATGTGATGCGGGACTTCTTTGGGGCTTTGACCCCCAGCGTTCTGCGGAACAACATGGGCGGTACCGGGTATGCAACGATGATTCTGACTGTTGTGACCATGTTTGCCGGACTTTTCGCCATTGTGGCCATGTCCAAGAAAAATGTAAAAGGTTCCGTGCTTTACGGAATGCTGATTGCCTCCGTGATTTACTGGGCAGGGGAGGCCATCTTCCTGCATACCAATCCCTTTGCATCCCTGGCCACTGCCTCCTTTGTGCCGCCCTTTGCGGATATGGCAAAGACCACTCTGTTCCACTTTAACTTCAGCGGCTTCCTGCAGATTGGCTGGTTTACGGCCATTACCCTGATTATCACGTTCTGCATCATTGATATGTTCGATACCATTGGCACCCTGGTAGGCACTGCCTCCCGGGCCGGTATGGTGGATCAGGACGGCAATATGCCCAATATGAAGGAGGCGCTGCTGTCTGATGCCATCGGTACCGTGGCCGGCGCCTGCACCGGTACCTCTACGGTTACTACCTTTGTGGAGTCCGCCTCCGGCGTGGAGGCCGGCGGCCGCACCGGTCTGACTGCGTTCACCACCGGTGTGCTCTTCCTGGCCTGCATCTTCCTGGCGCCTGTGGCTGCCATCATCCCTGCCGCAGCCACTTCTTCCGCGCTGATTTATGTAGGTGTCCTGATGCTTATGGGCCTGAAGAATGTGAACTTCGAGGATATGGATCAGATGGTCCCTGTGTCCCTGATGCTCATCGGTATGCCCATCTCCGGCTCCATCGGCCACGCCATCGGCATTGGCCTGATTTCCTATACCATCATCAAGGTCTTCGGCGGCAAGGCCAAGGAGGTTTCCCTCCTGACCTACGCTATCTCCCTGCTGTTCCTGGTGAAGTTCTTCCTGGCGGTGTAAGATAACAACTTTGTGTGCCCCGGCCGTTCCGTAAAGGAATGGCCGGGGTATTTTATTTCCCCTTTGTATAAACCCAACAAAAAAAGGTCGTGATTCTTCTCTCTATTTCTCTATCACATTAGCGCGCTAAAGCGTTGACAGATGCACATCCATATGCTACCATAGTGCCATCAAAAGAAGGGCAGCAAAACCCTTCTAAAACCGACAGAAAAGAGGGAACTGTTATGAAAAGGGTTTTGTCTATGGTTTTGGCGTTGGTGCTGCTGCTTTCCTGTGCTGCCTGCAGCCAGAAATCCGGCAGCAAGGACCGGCTGGAGAAAATCAAGGAGAAGGGGGTTCTGGAGCTGTGCACCGAGCCATATTTTGCGCCTATGGAATACATCGATCCCGGTAAGACCGGGGACGATCAATACCAGGGTCTGGATATTGAAATCGCAAAGTATATTGCAGATAAAATGGGGGTCCAGCTGAAGATCACCGCCCTGGACTTTACCGCGGTGCTGGCTGGCGTTACCGACGGCAAGTACGACATGGCCATCTCCGCCATTGCCTATTCTCCCGCCCGGGCAGAAGCCATGCGGATGAGCAATGTGTACCGTGCCGACAGCACCGGCTACGGCTTCCTGGTCCGGAGCTCGGATGCGGATAAGTACAACAGCCTGGAGTCCTTGAAGGATGCGGTGGTCATCACCCAGAGCGGCAGCGTTCAGGAGTCCCTGTACAATCAGTATGTAAACGGTGCCTGTAAGGAATTCAAGCTGGTGGCGAATATGACCGATGGCTACCTGGCTGTGGCCGAGGGGAAGGCCGATGTGTGCATTTGCAGCACCGCCTCCGCGGACCTCTACGCCAGCGCCAACGGGGGCCTTGTGACGACCGGCTTCCGGTTTGAGGTAGATCCCAATATGAACGGAACCTGCGTTGCCATGCCTATGGAAGGTACAGAGAGCCTGGCAGAGTTTGTCAACCAGTGCATTGACGAGCTGAACGCCCAGGGAAAGATCGAGGCCTGGTATCAGGAGTATACCGAAAAGGCTGCGGAGCTGGGCATTCAGTAAAATACGATCCCGGTTAGGAGGGAGTAGCCTTGGATAAATTCATAAAAGTCTGGCTGAAATATTGGCCTGTATATCTGTCGGGCCTTTGGGGCACCCTGTGGATTTCTGCTGTAACCGTGCTTCTGGGTGCGGTACTGGGGATGATTTTGGCCTTGGTGCGGATGAGTAAGCTGACTGTTCTGAAAAAGATTGTGGACTTTGTAGTGGAAATTCTGCGGGGCACACCGATCCTATTACAGCTATACTTCTTCTGGATTGCGCTGCCGAAGATTGTTCCCTTTGAGCTCAGTGATACCCAGTGCATTGTGGCCGCCCTGGTTGTCAACGCTTCGGCCTTTATTTCGGAGATTATCCGGGCCGGGATTACTGCTGTGGACCGGGGCCAGTGGGAGGCCGCCCGCAGTATCGGCCTATCCGAGTCCCATGTAATGACCCGGGTTATTCTGCCGCAGGCGATCAAGAATATTCTGCCGGCCTTGTGCAATGAATTTATCTCCACGGTAAAAGGAACCTCCCTGGCGTCGGTATTCTTTGTGGGGGAGCTGATGACCAGCTACAAAACCGTCCAGAGTGCTACCTTCCTGGCCCTTCAATCCCTGACCATTGCGGGCATTATTTATTTCCTGCTGAACTATGTTTTGTCCCGTCTGCTGCGCTTTGTTGAAAGGAGGCTAACCGTCAGTGACTGATGTGATTTTAGAGACCCAAAATCTTAAAAAGAGCTTTGGAAAACTGGAGGTTCTGAAGGGTATCTCCACCCAGATCCACAAAGGGGAGGTGGTCTCCATTATCGGCCCCTCCGGCGGCGGCAAATCCACCTTCCTGCGATGCCTGAATCTGCTGGAAACCCCGGAAGAGGGGAAGATCCTTTTCAAGGGCGAAAACATACTGGAAAAGAAGATAAATATTGCCAAATACCGGCAGAATTTGGGAATGGTCTTCCAGCATTTCAATGTGTTCCCCAATATGACGGTTCTGGAAAACGTGACCCTGGCCCCCACTCTGGAAAAGAAGGTCCCCCAGGACCAGGCAAGGGAAGAGGCCATTGCCCTGCTGACCCGGGTGGGCCTGGCAGACAAAGCGGATGTATACCCCCGGAAGCTCTCCGGCGGCCAAAAGCAGCGGCTGGCCATCGTCCGGGCCCTGGCTATGAAGCCGGAGGTCATGCTTTTCGATGAGCCTACCTCCGCCCTGGACCCGGAAATGGTCAAGGAGGTTCTGAATGTTATCCGGGAGCTGACCCGCAGCGGCATGACCATCGTCATTGTCACCCACGAAATGGGCTTTGCCAGAGAGGTATCCGACCGGGTGCTGTTCATCTGCGACGGCGTGATCAAAGAAGAGGGGACCCCGGAGCAGATCTTTACCTGCCCCCACGAGCCCAGCACCATCAAATTCCTGAGTATGGTTCTGTAAAGGAGAAGAAATATGATCGATACCATCAAAAACCTGGTGGCCCAAAAGGCCGATACCGCCGTGGCCCTGGCAAAGGAGATTTGGGGCTATGCGGAATTATCCTATGAAGAGACCAAGTCCGCCTCCGCTTTGATCGGGGCTCTGGAAAAAGAGGGCTTTGCCATCGAAGAGGGGATCGCGGGCATCCCCACGGCCTTTACGGCGACCTTTGTCAGTGGCAGCGGCAAGCCGGTGGTGGGCATTCTGGCAGAGTATGATGCCCTGTCCGGGCTGAGCCAGAAGGCCGCCTGTCCTACCCAGGAGGCCATTACGGAGGGAGGCTCCGGCCATGGCTGCGGACATAATTTGTTGGGGGCCGGTGCCTATGCGGCGGCAGCGGCTTTAAAGGACTATCTGGTACAAGAGAAAAAAGACGGTACTGTAATCTTTTTTGGCTGCCCTGCGGAAGAGGGGGCAGGCTCCAAGCAATTTATTGCACGGGCCGGATTTTTTGACAAGGTGGATTTTGCCTATACCTGGCATCCGGGTACGGTGAATGAGGTGGGCTCCATGGGGGATGTGGCCATTATGGGCGCCAACTTCATCTTTGACGGAGTGGCCGCCCATGCCGGTGGTGAGCCCCACCTGGGCCGCAGTGCTTTGGATGCCTGCGAGCTGATGAACGTAGGATGCAACTATTTGCGGGAGCACATGATCGATGCCGCCCGGATCCATTATGCCTATTCCGATCCCGGCGGCAATGCACCCAATGTGGTCCAGAGCCACGCAGTCATCAAGTATGAGGTACGGGCCCCAAAGGTCAGCCAGGTTCAGGAGCTGTTTACCCGGGTAGTGGATGTGGCCAAGGGTGCAGCCCTGATGACTGGCACCAAAATGCGCTACGAGATCACCATGGCCTTTTCCGACTATGTGGCCAACCGGACCCTGGGCGTGCTGGTAGACCAGTGTATGCGGGACCTGGGCGCTCCGGAGTGGACGGAAGAGGACTTTACTCTGGCGGCTCAGTTCCTGCGGACCTATCCCCGGACAACCATGATGGGGATCCGTGAGAAGCTGGGGGCGTACTTTGACGCTGATGAATTGGACAAAGCGCTGGAAAAGCCCCTGGACTGGGTCATCCATCCCTTTAATCCCAAGGAAACCGGCTACCGTTCCGGCTCTACGGATGTAGGCGATGTGGGCTATGCCACCCCTACGGTTTCCTTTAATGTGGCCACCGCCTGCCTTGGTAATGTGGGCCACTCCTGGCAGAATACCGCCTTTGCCTGCTCGGATATTGGTTTTAAAGGAATGCTCCGGGCTGCAGAGGTGTTGACACTGGCGGCAGCCAGAACCATGGACCAGCCGGCGCTCATCGAAAAAGCCAAGGCGGAACTGAAACAGAAGAACGGCGGCGCATATCAGTGTCCCTTGCCCGAATATGTGACGCCGCCAATTGGGAAGTATTAACTATTACGGCTTTTGCCGGGGGTAATGCCTACATCGCCCCCAAATAACAGAACAACGCCCTCCCGAGAAAGGGAGGGCGTAAAATTATGCCTTTTACAGCTCGCAGTTGCCGACGGTCCGGGGGAAGGGGATAGCATCCCGGATATTGCCGATGCCGGTTAGGTACATGACGCAGCGCTCGAAGCCCAGGCCGAAACCGGCGTGACGGGCAGAGCCGTACTTCCGCAGGTCCATGTAGAAGCCGTAGTCCTCTTCCCGCATACCCAACTCTTCAATCCGTTTTTTCAGGATTTCATAGCTGTCTTCGCGCTGGCTGCCGCCGATGATCTCGCCGATGCCGGGCACCAGGCAGTCCATGGCAGCTACGGTCTTTCCGTCGGGGTTCAGCTTCATGTAGAAGGCCTTGATTTCCTTGGGATAATCGGTAACGAACACGGGGCGCTGGAAGATCTTTTCGGTGAGGAACCGCTCATGCTCAGTCTGCAGGTCACTGCCCCAATGGACGGGGTATTCGAACTCGCTGTTGTGCTCCTCCAGAATCTTCACGGCATCGGTATAGGTGATGTGGCCGAACTCGGAGTTCAGCACATGGTTCAGCCGATCCAGCAATCCCTTATCCACGAAGGAATTGAAGAAATTCATTTCCTCAGGCGCGTGCTCCAGCACATAGGAAATGATGTACTTGATCATATCCTCGGCCAGGCGCATATCATCGTCCAGGTCTGCAAAGGCGATTTCTGGCTCAATCATCCAGAACTCGGCGGCGTGCCGGGTGGTGTTGGAGTTCTCCGCCCGGAAGGTGGGGCCGAAGGTGTAGATATTCTTAAAGGCCATGGCAAAGGTCTCGCCGTTGAGCTGGCCGGAAACGGTCAGGTTCGTGGGCTTGCCGAAGAAATCCTGGCTGTAATCCACCTTGCCGTCCTCGGTTTTGGGAACGTTGTTCAGGTCCAGAGTGGTTACCTGGAACATTTCGCCGGCACCCTCACAGTCGGACCCGGTGATAAGGGGTGTGTGGACATACACGAAGTCCCGCTCCTGGAAGAACTGGTGGATGGCGTAGGCGGCCAGGCTGCGGACGCGGAACACGGCCTGGAACATATTGGTCCGGGGGCGCAGATGGGGCATGGTCCGCAGGAACTCTACGGTATGACGCTTCTTCTGCATGGGATAGTCGCTGGCAGAGGGACCCTCCACAGTGACCTCGGCGGCCTGAATTTCAAAGGGCTGCTTGGCATCGGGGGTCAGCAGCAGTTCGCCCTTGACGATCAGGGCGGCGCCAACATTGACCTTGGAGATCTCCTGGAAGTTGGCCATGGTATCGTGATAAACCACCTGCACGGGGGTGAAGTAAGTACCGTCGTTGACAACGATAAAACCAAACTGCTTGCTGGCCCGGACAGACCGGACCCAGCCGCCGATGGTAACTTCCTTCCCAGCGTAGGCGCTTGTGTTTTTGAACAGCTCTCTGACAGAAATCAGATCCATAGGAAATACCCTCTCTCTTGCTGAAAATATAGGTTAAGTATACGCCAAACCAGCGAATTTTACAAGAGGCAATGTGGAAATTTATTGATATTTCCGAAAAAATAGGGCGCACCGCAGTCTGCAGTACGCCCTATTTGCATCATTTCCCGCCGGCAACGCTCTTTCGTACCAGGGCCCGGTGGAGTCTGGCCTCAGCCAGACGCAGGTCGGTGTCGGTGGCGTTTTTATTTTGCAGGATGCTTTCCGCCCGGTGGAGGGAGGCCTCTGCCCGGTCTACATCGATCTTTTCCGCCCATTCAAAGGTGGTGGGCACCAAGGTCACTTCGCCGTTTACCACGCTGAGCATACCGCCGATGCAGGCGGCCTCCCGGCGCTTTCCGTTGGCAATGACCGTGGCCTTGCCCATTCCCAGGGGGGTCACATAGTTAATGTGCCGTGCCATAATGGCCAGGTCTCCCGTGGTGGAGCGGACAATGAGCCGCTCGGCCTCGCCGTCATAGATGAGGCCATCGGGGGTGACGATCTTCAGGGGGAAGGTGCTCATGCCTTCTCACCGCCCCTGAATTTCTCCACAACCTCGTCGATGGAACCGGCGAACAGGAAGTAGGACTCGGGAATGTCGTCGTGCTTGCCTTCGATGATTTCCTTGAAGGAGCGGATGGTCTCTTTCAGAGGGACATATTTGCCCTTGTAGCCCGTGAACTGCTCGGCCACATGGAAGGGTTGGCTCAGGAAACGCTGAACCTTCCGGGCACGGTTGACGGTGAGCTTGTCCTCGTCGCTGAGTTCATCCATGCCCATGATGGCAATGATGTCCTGCAGCTCCTTGTACCGCTGCAGAATGCTCTGGAC
>CAKTHQ010000011.1 GCA_934565415.1 uncultured Oscillospiraceae bacterium | reverse complement strand
TCAGGCCTGTCAGCCTGTGCCATTCATCCGAGAGATTGCCACGGCAGTGTGCGCACTGCCTCGCAATGACAGCCTTAATCTTGCAACTCCCCATTTGTGGATCCCATTTTAAAAAAACCTTGACAAACCCCAACTTCTCGTGTAAAATATCCCCACAATTGCATAGGACAGTTCGTAACCATCCTGTCGGTAAACAAAACTAGGACCTTCGTAGGCGTGTAGTGCCTGCGTTTTCTGTGGGATGGACGCTTTTGTAAGCGCCCATTTTCTTTTGTTGTGCTTTGGGTGGTTTGTCCACCCATTTTTTATACACAAAAGGAGCTACCATGAAAAAAATCAATGTCCATTACCTGACCCAGGCAGCTATCATTGCTGCCATGTACGCCGTATTGACCCATATGCAGAATATCCTGCTCCCCGGTACCACCACCTGGGCCATCCAGATGCGCATCAGTGAGGCTATGGCGGTGCTGGCCTTTTTCACCCCGGCGGCCATTCCAGGCCTCAGCATTGGCTGTTTGCTCTTTAACCTGACCTATTCCGCAACCCTGCCCCTGGACTTTGCGGTGGGTACTCTGGCTACGTTTTTGGCGGCCTGGGGAATGTGGAAGACCCGGAATGTGCTGACTTTCAAGCTGCCCCTTCTGGGCCTGACCATGCCCGCCGTCACCAATGCCTTTTTGGTAGGCTGGGAGCTGACCCGGTATGTAGGCGGCGGTTTTGTCATCAATGCCGTGTATGTGGCTCTGGGAGAGCTGGCGGTGGTGCTGGTATTGGGCTCTATGCTGTACATTGCCATCAAAAACAGAAACATGAAAAAGGTCTTTGCGGTTTCCTGAGTTTTTAGGGAACCTTCTTGGGCTGCCGACAACGTTGTCGTTGCAAACCATCCCGCTTTCCTGGTGTGGCAACCTCCCGGTTGAATGGAAATAGCTGGAAGAAAGAGCTGGCTGTTTGAAAATCCGGGGGATTCCCACGCCGGCGTGCGCGCTGGCTTGGAATGACAGAACGTTTTCGGCAGCCCTTTTGTGTTCATTTCCTCGTTAATAATTTGTTTTCCCTTTTTCAAAAATATGTGCTATACTGTTTAGAAAACAAAGAAGCCTGTTCTTTCTTACAAGGAGCGGGCTCGGGCGGCCTACAGCCGCCTGCAGAAGGAGTGAAACGGCGATGCTGCCAAAAATGTGTTGTAAGTGTAAGAAAAACGTTGCGGTGATCTTCATCAGCAAGATCGAGAACGGTGTTGCCCTGAACGAGGGCTATTGCATGAAGTGCGCCCGGAGTTTGGGAATTCCCCAGATCGACCAGGCGGTAAAGCAGATGGGCCTCAGCGACGAGGACCTGGATATGATTTCCGACGAGATGAGCTCTATGTTCGGCCAGCGGGAAAACACGGAAGGGGAGGACGACGAGGTAGACAGCCAGACGGCCACGTTCCCCCTGATGAACCAGCTCTTTGGCGGCAATTTTCCCAAGCCTCAGAAGCCTGCCGAAAAGGAAGAGGCAAAGGCAGACCAGAAAAAGCCCAAGAAGAGCAAGCACAAATTCCTGGACAACTACTGCATGGACCTGACTGCCCGGGCCCGGGAAGGCAAGCTGGATAAAGTGATTGGCCGGGATGTAGAGACTGAGCGGGTCATTCAGATTCTGAACCGCCGCCAGAAGAACAATCCCTGCCTGGTGGGTGAGCCCGGTGTGGGTAAAACCGCCATTGCCGAGGGCCTGGCCCAGCGGATTGCCGCCGGGGATGTGCCCTACAAGCTCAAGGACAAAGAGGTATTCCTGCTGGACCTGACTGCTTTGGTGGCTGGCACCCAGTTCCGGGGCCAGTTTGAAAGCCGGATGAAAAGCCTGATTACCGAAATCAAGGAGTGCGGCAATATCATCCTGGTTATCGACGAGGTCCATAATCTGGTGGGCGCGGGAGATGCCGAGGGCAGCATGAACGCCGCCAATATCCTGAAGCCCCCTCTGTCCCGGGGGGAAATTCAGGTAATCGGCGCTACCACCTACAATGAGTACCGGAAATACATTGAAAAGGATGCGGCCCTGGAGCGGCGGTTCCAGCCGGTATCCGTAGCGGAGCCCACCATTGAAGAGGCCTGCCAGATTATGCAGGGCATTTCCAAAACTTATGCCGCTTTCCACGGGGTATCCATCTCCCCGGAGATTGCCCGACAGTGCGTGATTTTGTCTGAGCGATATATTACCGACCGGTTTCTGCCGGATAAGGCCATTGACCTGCTGGATGAGGCCTGCTCCGATGTAAACCTGCGGTGCAAGGAAATTTCCCTTTTGGCCGAAAAGAAAAAGGAGCGGAACGACTACGAGCTGGAGCTGCAAATGCTCAACGACGATCCGGACAATACGGATTATGAGCGCCTGGCCATGCTGCGGATGAAGCTCCAGAAGCTTTCCGGGGAAATTGAGGCCCTGGAGCAGGTGCCGCCTCCCGCTGTGACCATGGACAATCTGGCAAGAATCATCGAGCTGTGGACCAAGATCCCGGCTTCCAAGATCAAGGCCCAGGAGTATCAGCAGCTCCGGGGTATGGCAGACCGGCTGAAAAGCCATATTGTGGGCCAGGATTACGCCGTTGAGACGGTGGCCCGGGCCATCCGGCGGAACCGGGTCGGTATTTCTCCCAAGCGCCGCCCTGTTTCCTTTATCTTTGCCGGCCCTACCGGCGTAGGCAAAACGGAGCTTGTTAAGCGTCTGGCCAGCGATATGTTCGACAGTGTGGATGCCCTGGTCCGGGTGGATATGTCCGAGTATATGGAGAAGCACTCCGTGGCCAAGCTGATTGGCTCCCCTCCCGGCTATGTGGGCTACGATGAAGCAGGCCAGCTGACAGAGACCATCCGCCGGAAGCCCTACAGTGTGGTCCTCTTCGACGAGATTGAAAAGGCCCATCCGGATGTGCTGAACATTCTGCTGCAGGTATTGGACGACGGCCGGATTACGGATGCCCAGGGCCGGGTGGTATCCTTTGAAAATACCGTCATTGTCATGACCACCAACGCCGGTTCCGACGGCGGGGTAGGGGGCATGGGCTTTGGCCGGACGGATGAGGACCTGGTCAAGGAAAAGACCATGAAGGCCCTCCATGGGTTCCTGCGGCCGGAGTTCATCAATCGGGTGGACGAAATCATTACCTTCAACCACCTGACCAAGGAGGACTTTGCCGGTATTGCAGACATTATGCTGAAGGAGCTCAAAGAGAGCCTCGCTACCCGGGAATTGGCCTTTGGCTGGACCCAGGAGGTACGGGACCGTCTGGTAGACGAGGCCTACTCCGTGACCTACGGTGCCCGAAACCTGCGCCGGACCATCCAGAAGGAACTGGAGGACCCCATCAGCGAAGTGATCCTCGACAGCTTTGAAGAGCCCATTACGGGTATTACCGCAAAGCTGGAGGACGGAAAGATTCAATTGGAGACCCAAAGATAAACAAAAAGGCACGCCGCCCCGGACGAAGGGACGGCGTGCCTTTTAAACGTATTTTTCTATGCGAAAACCCCCGCTGTTACGGCAGCGGGGGTTTCCTGCAAAAGGAATAGAAAGAAGAGAGGTAGAAAAGAGGATCTACGGAGAGGAAAGGAGGCGGCTCACGGCTTCCGCAACCTTTCTGACTATTAAGATACCGGGGGATTTTGAACAGCGAATAGCAAAATTGAAAACAGAATTCAACGAAAATATGAACAAAATCCTTATTCCAGCTCCAGGTCCTTGGGATCAAAGCCTTCAAAGATAGGAATCCAGCCCTCTTCTCTGGCGGTGGCAAAATCCTGAGGGCTGCGGATGGTCCAGCTGACCCCCTGGATGCCCCAGAGCTTCCGGCACAGGGCGTTGCTGGTGGTTTCCCGGTCCTCAAAGCGGTAAGCGATGAAGTCCGGCAGTGTGAGGAAATTTTCCAGGTAATAGGTTGTGATGAACCGGGTAAGCCAGCTGGATTTCGGCTCTCGTTTCAGGGCGTTCTCTGCCAATTGCCCCCGGATGATACCGGGGTAATGCTTTCGCAGGTACCGGATGCACCGGGGGTCAAAAGACTCGATGCAGTACTCGCCCGGGTAGCCTTCCAGCATCTTGCAGGCAGCTTCGGTAAGCCGGTCCGCATTCTTGCCATAGGGTTTCAGCTCTACGATGAGGGGCGCTTTTCCGGCGAACAGGTCCAAAACCTGGCGGAAGGTGGGGATTGTTTCCTGGGTGCCGCCCAGGGGATAATTTTGCAGATCCGCCAGGGTAAGGTCCTCCAAAGTGCCCTTCTGACCGGTGGTGCGCATCAGGTCGGAGTCGTGCATCACGGCCAGGGTGCCGTCCTTTAAAAGATGTACATCCAGCTCTGCGCCGTAGCCCCGCTGCAGGGCAGCCCGGAAAGCTGCCATACTGTTTTCCGGGTTCTGGGCATCGTGGAGGCCTCGGTGGGCATAGGACCAATCCAGAAGCTTTTCCAGCCCCGGCTGCCCCTTCCGGCCCCGGACGGCAAACACGTTGACGACCATACAGATCAGCAAAATGCAGATTAAAACAAACATACCATCGCTTCCTTTTTTAGAGTATCTGACCGATGATTGTACAGCTTTCCTATTTGTCCACTTATATTATAATCCGTTTTGTGCGGTTTGTCCAGTGCTTTCCAGAAGCTTATGCAGATAATTCAGCACCCGCTTTTTATCCAGGGTCCACAGGGGGGCAATCAGGTCTTTTCTGGCTCCGTCGCCGGTGATCCGGTGAACAACGATGCCTTCCGGAAGGAGGTAAATACATTTTTGGAGAATGGCGCCGTATTCTTCCATGGTAAGGCACCGGAATTCGCCTTTTAGATACGGCTCTTCCAGTGCGGTGCCCCGGAGTACATGGAGGGTGTGGAACTTGACTCCATCGGTTCCGGCGTCAACGGCGGCCCGGGTGGTGTCCAGCATTTGGGTTTCCGATTCTCCGGGAAGGCCCAGAATGATATGGGTCACCACCTCCAATCCTGCTTTTTTCAGCCGATGGACCGCATCTATGTATTGGGCGGTTTTGTAGCATCGGTTCACAGCTCTTGCGGTTGCATCGCTGGCGGTTTGCAGCCCCAGCTCAATAGAGACGGGCTTAACCCGATTCAGCCTTTGCAGCAGGGCAATTGTCTCCTCCGGCAAACAGTCCGGCCGGGTGCCGATGGATAGGCCTACAATTTCCGGCTGGGCAATGGCCTCCGTATAAAGATCCTCCAATTGGGGCAGGGGTGCATAGGTGCCGGTGAAGGACTGAAAATAGGCGATGTATTTGCCGGATTTGCATTTGCTGCCAATTCTCGCCTTGGCCTGCGCCAGCTGCACCCGGATGCCTTGGGTGTTTTTCTCCGCAAAGGCCCCGCTGCCGTCCCCGGCGCAAAAGGCGCAGCCGCCGATGCCCAGAGTACCGTCCCTGTTTGGGCAGGTAAAGCCCCCGTCCAGAGAAAGCTTATAAACCTTGCAGCCGTATTTTTCCCGATAGTAATCATTTGCGGTAATCATGGCAGCCTCCGTTGGATTGATATATATAAAATACAGGAATTTGCCGCCAAATGCAAGACAGGAAGAAAAACATCAGAAAGAATTCAATTGGGTGCCATTTGGCAGAGAAAGAACGGTAATAAAAGAAAAACGCAATAAAAAGGTGTAAATGTCCCGCAATAGAATTGTAACATTTTTAAGAACGCAGGAATCCCTGCTTGAAAGCCTATGGAATTGTGCTATAATAAAACCTGAAAAGAATATGTAAAAGCGAGGAAAGCTTTATGAAAAAGATGCTATTGGTTGTGAACCCCTATTCCGGGCAGAAAAAGGCAGCCAAGATGCTTGCGGACATCATAGCAATTTTTAATCGGGCGGGCTACGCTGTCCGGGTGTATATTACGGCAGGCCCCGGGGATGCCACCGGAGAGGTGGAGCGGCTCTGCGGGGAAATGGATCTGGTGGTGTGCTGCGGCGGCGACGGCACCTTTAACGAGACCATTTCCGGCCTTTTGCAGGCAGAATCGCAAACGCCGGTGGGCTATATCCCCGCAGGCTCCACCAATGATTTTGCTTCCAGCCTCCATCTGTCTACAGATCTTCTGGAGGCGGCGAAAGAGATTGTGGAGGGGCAGCCTGTGGCCTACGATGCAGGGCTCTTTGGGGGCCGGGTTTTCTCCTATGTGGCCTCCTTTGGCGCCTTTACCCGGACCAGCTACACCACCCCCCAGTCCATAAAGAATGCTCTGGGCCATACGGCCTATGTGCTGGAGGGTATTCAGGAGCTGTCCCAGATCCGGAACGAGCATATCAAAATGATCGTGGACGGGGAAGAGGTGGAGGACGATTTCCTCTTTGGCGCCATTTGCAATTCCACCTCTGTGGGGGGAATCCTGACGCTGGACCCGGAGGTAGTGGACCTGCAGGATAACAAGCTGGAAATTTTGCTGGTGCGTGCCCCCAGAAATCTGGCGGAGATTCACGAATGCATTCTGGCGGTCCAGAGCCAGAAGTACAACTGCTCTATGATTACCTTCCGCTCGGCCACCCATATCCGGATTTTCGCGGATCCGGAAATGCCTTGGACCCTGGACGGAGAACGGGAGGAAGGCCACAGCGAGGTTGTGGTTTGTCCCAAGCATCTGGCCTATCGGCTGATGAAGAGGCAGTAAGATGCACAACTCGACGCTTTGCTACCTGACCCGGGGAGACGAGGTACTGATGCTCCACCGGGTAAAAAAGAAGAATGACATCAACAAGGACAAATGGATCGGCATCGGCGGTAAGTTCGAGGCGGAGGAGAGCCCGGACGAATGCCTGCTGCGGGAGTGCTTTGAAGAGACGGGACTGACCCTGACCGCCTGGCGCTGCCGGGGGGTAGTTACCTTCCTGCAGGAGCAGGGAGAAGGGGAGTATATGTACCTCTTCACCGCCGACGGCTTTGAAGGGGACCCCCACGAATGTCCGGAGGGGGACCTGCAATGGGTCAGCCGGGAATTCCTGTACAGCCTTCCCATGTGGGAGGGAGACAGGTTTTTTCTGGACCTGCTGTGGCAGGATGCACCCTTCTTCCTTTTGACCCTGCGCTACCGGGGGGATGTACTTACCCAGGCGGTGCTGAACGGAGAAGTGATAAAAACCCTTTGAGCATTATCCCGGGCCGTTTCTTCGGTTCCGGGATTTTTAGGAGAAAAGATATGTGGCAGCAGTCGGAAAATGCCCGGTTGGAGCGGGAACTGTCGGACTACACCGGGGAGCGCTTGATGAAGAAATTTCGCTCCGCTCCAAGAGAGAGCCTGCGTCTGGCAGCGGCCCTGCGGGGGCTGTTTGCCCGGGAAGTTTCCTGCGCAGAGGACCGGGAGATATATCGGGATTATCTTTCCCGCCGCCCAATCCCGGCGGTGACGGCCTTGGTGGAGGAAAACCGGATGGGGGACTTGGAAGCCCTGTGGTCCTTTTTAACAATATCCGATAACACCCTGGAAACCCTGTTGCAAGCCGCTCAAAATGCAGGCCGCCCGGAGGCCATTGTGTTTTTCCTGCGGGAAAAAGCAAAGCGGGGGGCCTTCCGGGACCGGGATTTTTCCCTGTAGGAGGGAGAAGATGGACGAACTGACCTTCCGCGTACTTACCGCCTGCCGGGGAGAGCTGATGGGGCTGTACCCGATGCTCTCCGCAGCGTTTGCCAGCCTCCCCTGGGAAAGCGGCACTTCCTTCGGTACGGATGGGCAAAAGCTCTATGTGCCGGATTCCGTTTGCAAGCAGTTTGCCGAGGATCCGGCTCAGGTGCGCAAGGGCTATCTTCATGTGCTGCTGCACTGCCTGTATCTGCACATCAGGCTGCCGGAAAAGGTGGCGCCGGAGGACTGGGGGCTGGCCTGCGACATCTACGCGGAAACCTTTTTGGACAGCCAGGGCCAGCCCAGACTGGGGGAGCCTTTGCCCGCAAAGATTCAAATGGAGGCGGCTCTTCCCGGCTCCCCCTGGCAAATTTTGGAAAAGCTGGATACCTGCCCCTGGACCCGGGAGGAGCTGAACCGGTGCTTCCGGGCAGACGACCACAGCCTATGGCCTTCAAAACTGCCGCCGGAGACGGAATACCGGTGGATGGGGTTGTCCTCCGGGGGCCTTGGCACGGGCCTGGGGAGCAGGGGAGGCGTATCCTTTGGCATGGAGGAGGAAATCCGGCCGGATACCCGAAAGCGGGATCTGCGGCGGTATTTAAGCCGTTTCACAAAACCGGGAGAGGTTTTGGAAGCGGACCAGGACAGCTTCGACTACATTTTCTACCACCTGGGCATGGAGCGCTACGGGAATCTGCCGCTGCTGGAGCCTCTGGAATACCGGGAGGTGTGGCGGATGGATACCCTGGCCATTGCCATCGATACCTCCGGCTCCTGCGACCAAAAGACCGTCAGCGGATTTTTGGGACAGGTGTATGAAATTTTATCCGATCGGGAGAATTTCTTTTCCAGGATGCAGGTGGTTATTTTCCAGTGCGACTGCTGTTTGCAGGATACTACTTTCATTCATAGCTTTCAGGAATGGCGGCGCTACCGGGAAAAGCTGAAAATCATTGGCCGGGGCGGTACGGACTATACCCCGGTGTTCCGGGAGATTCAGCGGCTGCGGGAAGAAAAGCGGTTTCCCAAGCCCAGGGCACTGCTGTATTTTACGGATGGGGATGGTGTGTATCCCCCAAAACCGGACTATGAAACGGCCTTTCTTTTGGCCGGCCCCCAGAAAAACAGAGAATTGGTGCCCAAGTGGGCTGCGGTACTGGAATTGGAGGAAGAGCCATGCACATAGAGGAGGCAAAGCAGGAGCTAAAGCGCACTTTACAGGTGTATCTGCAAAAGGATGCAGAGGGAGCCTACCGCTTCCCCCGGGTACGGCAGCGGCCGGTGCTGCTGATGGGCCCCCCGGGGATCGGGAAAACCGCCATTGTGGAGCAGGCTGCCCGGGAGGCGGGGCTGCCTCTTGTTTCCTACACCATGACCCATCACACCCGGCAAAGCGCCGTAGGTCTGCCTCAGATCCGGGAAAAGGAATACAACGGCAAATCCTACTCCGTCACGGAATACACCATGAGCGAAATCATCGGTGCGGTGTACGATGCCATGGAGGAGACGGGGAAAGGGGAAGGGGTTCTCTTTTTGGACGAAATCAACTGCGTTTCGGAGACCCTGGCCCCAACCATGCTGCAATTTTTGCAGAATAAAACCTTCGGGAACCATGCCCTTCCTATGGGCTGGGTGATTGTGGCGGCGGGAAATCCGGCAGAATACAATAAGTCCGTCCGGGAATATGACATTGTGACGCTGGACCGGGTAAGAGTATTGAACGTGGAAGCGGATGTGTCCGTCTTTTTAAGTTATGGGGCAGAGCAGGAGCTCCATGGGGCGGTGCTCAGTTATCTGGGCCTGAAACCGGAACGGTTTTACCGTGTCAGCCGGGAGGAGGACAGCCCCAGCTATGTAACTGCTCGGGGCTGGGAGGACCTTTCCGTGCTGCTGAAAGGCTATGAGGCGATGGACTATCCTGTGACGGAGGCCCTTGTGGGGGAATATCTGAACGCCAGGGATACGGCCAGGGACTTTGCAGCCTTTTACCGGCTTTACCGGAAATATGGGAAGGACTACGATGTAAAGGCGCTTTTATCCGACGGACCGACGGATGAACAGCTTCGTCTGGCGCAAGCAGGGGATTTTACGGAGCGGTTTGCCCTGGTAAATCTGGTTCTGGAGCAGCTGCGGCGGCTGGCCTGGGAATACCGGAAGCTGGACAGCCGGGCAGTGGCCCTCCATGGCTGCCTGAAAGCATTTTTGGGCCAGTCCGGCAGCCTGGAAGATTTTATAAACCAGCGGCAGACGGCCCTGAAAACAAAAAAGGCCTACCGTCTGCTCACCCCGCAGGAGCAGCGGCAGGAGGAATGGCTGCTGGAAATCCTGCGGCAGTATGCAGCTATTGCCCGGGAAAACCGCTTGCGGGACCGGGCGCAGCTGGAGGCCTTCTTAAAAGAGGCCTTTCAAAGAGAACTGGGCCCCAGAAAAGACCGGGTGGATATTTTGGGAAGGGCCCTTACCAAGGCCGTTTCCTTTTTATCCCAATGCTTTGGCGACGGCCCGGAGCTGACGCTGCTATTAACGGGGATTACGGATAGCAAGGACCTGATGGACTACATAGCAAGGCACGGCTGCGAAGCCTATCTGTCCCTGAGTGACCGACTTTTATATCAGCACAACGAGGAAAAGCTGCAAGAACTTTGCCGGGAAATGGGGTAGAGCATGAATGCGGTTCCGTGATCGTCCCGGTAAATGGGGAGTTGACGGGGTAAACGGTAGGTACCAAAGACAAGCTCTTCCCCCCTCCATGCAGGAGGGGGAATGGGGATTTTTCCCGCAGGCGGACACCATTCAACTAACCCCACAATTCCTCATTTACCGAAGCATTCAGCACTTGACAATTTGACTGTCAAGTGCTATTATTTTGTCCATTAATGAACAATCTATATTTGAAAGGAGAATGAAAAATGATTGCTCCCTTAGAGCTTTCCAGAAAAATACATACGGGCTATAAGTGTATCCAAAAGCAGGTGTGCAAGGCCTACGGGATCCCGGAAACGGCCATGGATATTCTGCTTTTTCTGGCCAACAATCCGGAATATACTTCCGCAAGAGACATTGTAGAGGTGCGGAACCTGAAAGCCAACCTGGTATCCATCCATGTGGACCGGCTGGTGCGGGATGGGTACCTGACCCGCAGCGAGGTGCCGGGGGACCGGCGGAAGCACGCCCTGGCCCTGACGGAAAAGGCTGCCCCCATTGTGGAAGCCGGCCGGGAAATGCAGGAGAAATTTTTTGAAACCATGTTCTCTGGAATCAGCCAGGCAGAGCGGGAAACCTGCTTTACTACCCTGGAGACCATCGGAAAGAACATGGATGCCATTTTGAAAGGAACAGCAAAATGAAACTTCTGATTACCATTCTTGTCACTTTTTTTGCCGGTATGGGCGCAGGCCTGGGCACCGGCTTTGCGGGAATGAGCGCGGCGGCGGTGATCAGCCCCATGCTCATTACTTTTTTGGGCATGGACCCTTATAAGGCAGTGGGCATTGCGCTGTCTTCCGATGTGCTGGCCAGCGCCGTATCGGCCTACACCTATGGGAAGAACAAAAATCTGGATATTCGCAACGGCCTCATCATGATGGTCAGCGTTCTGGTGGTGACGGTGATCGGCAGCTTTATAGCAAGCCTGCTGCCCTCCCAGACCATGGGCAGCTTCTCCGTGTTTATGACCTTCCTGCTGGGCATTAAATTTATTGTGCGGCCTGTTATGACCACCAAAGAGGCCATGCAGGGGGTATCCCCCAAGAAGCGGGCCATTCAGTCTCTGGTTTGCGGCTGCCTCATTGGCTTTATCTGCGGCTTTGTTGGGGCCGGCGGCGGCATGATGATGCTGCTGATTCTTACAAGCGTGCTGGGCTACGAACTGAAAACCGCCGTAGGTACCAGCGTGTTTATTATGACCTTTACGGCGCTGACCGGCGCCGTCAGTCACTTTGCCATCGGCGGGGCGCCGGACTGGACGGTATTGATCCTGTGCGTGGTTTTTACCCTTCTGTGGGCCCGCATTGCGGCGGTATTTGCCAACAAGGCCACCCCCAAGCAGCTGAACCGGGCCACAGGCGTGGTGCTGGTGGTTTTGGGAATCGTTGTGATGGGATTCAAGGCTTTGGCCTGAAAAACAAAATAAAAAGCGTGCGCTGCATTTTTTCGCAGCGCACGCTCCTTTTATAACGGCTTATTTTGCAAACGCATCCACTGCCAGCTTAAAGGCACCGTAGGCTCCCGCATCGTTGCCCAAAGAGGCCAGGGCGAAGCGGACTGCCGAAGCGGCATGGAAGACATATTTATGGAAATAAGGCTCGATGCCCTTTAGGAGCATCTCTCCGGCCTTGCTGACGCCGCCGCCAATGACCACGGCCTCCGGGTCCACCGCAGAGCAGACGCTGCCCAGGAACTGGCCCATATAGTCGTAGTACCGGTCCAGGATTTCCAGAGCCACCCGGTCGCCATCCTTTCCGGCGTCAAAAATATCCCGGCAGGTCAGGGGGGCGATGCTCCGCAGGGAGGAGGGGGTACCGTCCTTGGAAAGCCGCAGATTGGCCAGGCGGACAATGCCGGTGGCGGAGCAATACTGCTCTACGCAGCCCCGCTTGCCGCAGCCGCAGACGGCGGTTTCCTTGGGATCCAGCACCATGTGGCCCAGTTCCGCGCCGGAGCCATGGGCGCCGTGGAGCAGCCGCCCCTCTACGATAATGCCGCCGCCGACGCCGGTCCCCAGAGTGATGAAGACTACGTTCTCGCAGCCCTGGCCGCCGCCCTTCCAGTATTCGCCCAGGGCGGCTACGTTGGCATCATTTCCGGCCTTGACGGGGAGACCGGTCAGCTCCCCCAGCTCCTTGGCAATGTTAAAAACGCCCCAGCCAAGATTCACGCAGCGGTTGACGGTACCGCTGGCATCCACGGGCCCCGGTACGCCGATGCCCAGCCCCAGCAGGGAGTCCTTGGGGATGGCATGGGAAGCGCAGTAGTCCTTTACGGACGCGGCAATATCCGGCAGAATCTGTTTTCCGCCGCCGTCGGTAACGGTGGGAATTTCCCATTTGTCCAGCATCTTACCGGTTTCGTCAAAGTAAGCGATCTTGACGGTGGTGCCGCCCAGGTCTACGCCAAAGCCATATTTCATAGGGGGTTACCTCCTGAATAAGTTGATGGTAATATTATACAATAGCCGGCCGCAAAAAGAAAGAGAGAAAGCAGAAAAAAGATGGTGGGTGGAAAATCTTAACAACCGGTAAATTTTTCCGGCCGGAAGATTAAATTCTGTTTAAGACAGGTGACAAATAGCTATCAATGTGCTACAATTTTGTTACAAACCGAAAGGAAAGGATGATTGCAATGCGGAAGTTCCTAAAATACAGCGCAGCATTGTCGCTTGGTGTGGCCCTGCTGGCAGGGTGTACGGTCCAGGCGGACGGCGTGGCCACGCTGCCTCTCAACGAGGGCACTACCCCGGTATTTACCGCCCGCGCAGAATCGGCCATTGCAAACGGCGGAGACCTTTCCAGGGCCATTGCCCCCGGAGCGGTGGTAGAACTGGGGAAGGGCACCATCGAAATGACGGAAGGCACCCTGGAGGATACCACCTATTGCAGCTGGGAAAATCTGTACGGCACCTCTCAATTGGTGGTTCACGATGTAGACAACCTGACCATCCGGGGGGCAAGCAGCAAGGATACCGGCCTGGAAACCGGCTGTACCGATGCCATTGTGATTTCCTTTGAAAACTGCAAAAACCTGACCTTGGAAGGATTTTCCGTCAGCCATGTACAGGCGACAGGGGAAAGTGTGGGCTATGGCCTGCATTTTCAGGACTGCGAGAATGTGAAGCTGAAGGATGTGGGCACCTATGGCCGGAATTATATTGGCCTGGTAGCGGACAATACCAAAAACCTGACGGCGGAAAGCTGCTTGTTCCAGAGTGCGGACGGGGAAGGGGTATCTGCCCTGAACAGTACCGGCATCCTGCTGCGCAATTGCCGAATTTCCGGTATCGGCAGCCTTTCCGAGGACTCCGGCGGGCTGGAAGGATATACCGCCGTGTACGCGGAAGGCAGCGGGGATATTACCCTGGAAAACTGTACCATCGCAGACAATCAATTCCAGAGCATAGCCGTGGCAGAGGGCGTCCGGATGACCCTGGATGGCTGCACCGTTGAAAACAATACGCTCAAGAGCAGCGGCTTCCTGACCGGCAGCCAGACTCCTGCGGAATGGGGGGACACAGGCACCGATGGGACAATCCTGCTAAAGAATTGCACCGGTTCCGGAAACCGGGGAACCCGGTGGATTCCTCTGGTGGGTACGCCCAGCGTGACAGACGAAACCGGCCGGGACCTTTTGGATGTGGAGATTGGCCAGATTCTGGGCCAGCTGCAGGCAGAAAAGGCTCAGAACAGCACTACGCAAACGGAGACGGTGGTCAGCACGGTGGAGGATTTTCTATCAGCCATTGATTCCAACAGGAAAATCGTCATCGATGCCCCGATGCTGGACCTGAGCCAGGCAGATACCACGGTTTCCGGGGACCATTATCTATGGGAAGAAGTCTTCGACGGGGTCCAGCTGGTAATCCATGATGTGGACAATCTGACCGTTGCAGGCAAAGGCGGCAAGGGCATCAATGTGATTTCCGCGGTGCCCAGATATGCCCAGGTGCTGACATTTCGGAATTGCACCGATGTATCCGTGGAAAACCTGACGGCGGGCCATACCAAGGATCCGGGCTATTGCATCGGCGGCGTGCTGCTGTTTGAAAACTGCACCAATGTACTGGTCAGCAAATGCGGCCTGTACGGCTGCGGTACCATTGGCGTTCAGGCCAATGACAGCCGGAATGTGGCCATTCAGAACAATGAAATTTACGAATGCTCCTACGGCGGAATCTCCCTGAACAATGTTGCCACCGCTTCCATGGACGGCAATGCCTTCCGGGATCTGGGGGATGAATACGGCGGCTTTGTATACCAGGTGTTCTCCGACTGTTCGGAGGTTACCTTCGAGGGCAAGCGGGTGGTTCCGGGTACCCAGGAGGCTTATGCAAAATAAGAGGATTTCGGCCGGTCCGTTCAAAGGGGGACCGGCTGATGTCCGTTTCGCGGAAAATTTTCCGGTATTCTAAAGCGGATTCATTGACAAAGCAGTGGCATCGTGTTATAATTCCATCGTCTGAAAGGAATATAAAAGCAGCGCAAAGGTGTCGCCTTTTTGGTAAGAAAAGGGCGGTGAAAAGGGAATCCGGTGGAAGTCCGGAACGATGCAGTCACTGTGATGGGGAGCTTTCTCCGGCCTCTTCGGCAAGGTCCTGCCGAAAGGGGCGCCACTGGGAAACCGGGAAGGGGAGGACGCGTTGAACCGAGTCAGGAGACCTGCCTTTGTGTGGATTCTCCGATTTGCTGTACACAAATCGATCTTCCCGCTGGGTATTTTTTGGATACCGTGATGACAGGAAGTGCGGCTGCGGAGAGGCAGTCGCTTTTATGTTTTTTCGGCAAAATTTTCGATATATTTCGAAAGAAGGATTTTTATCATGAAAAAGATGCTTGCATTAGTCCTCTGCCTGTGCATGGCCGCCTCTATGGTCGCCTGCGGCGGCTCCTCTGAGCCCACCGCCGCCGCTACCGAGGCTGTCACCACCGGGGCTCCCACCACGGAAGCCACTGCCGAGGCAACCCTATCTCAGGAAGAGCTGGATCAGGCCGCTGCCGACCATGTGGCTGAGCTGATTGACGCCATCTATGTCCAGGCCCGCAACGAGAACACCGACCAGCAGTGCGAGGAAGCCAAGGCTGCCTGGGACGCCCTGACCGACGCTCAGAAAGAGCTGGTGGAAGGCGAGGAAGCCAGCCCCGAGTACTTCGGCCTGGATACCGGCGATGCCTCCAAGGACGATCCCCGGAACCAGGACGACATCGGCGAAAAGGAGCTGCTGGTAGTTTCCTTTGGTACCTCCTTTAACGACAGCCGTGTGGCCGACATCAAGGGCATCGAGGATGCTCTGGCCGAGGCCTTCCCCGACTGGTCCGTCCGTCGTGCCTTCACCGCTCAGATCATCATCAACCACATCCAGGCCCGTGACGGCGAGAAGATCGACAACATGGACCAGGCTCTGGAGCGTGCCGTTGCCAACGGTGTGAAGCAGCTGCTGGTGCAGCCCACCCACCTGATGCACGGCGCTGAGTACGACGAGATGGTAGAGGCCCTGGATGCCTACAAGGATAAGTTTGAGTCCATCATCATTGCCGAGCCTATGCTGGGCGAGGTCGGCTCCGATGCAACCGTCATCAATGCCGATAAGGAAGCCGTTGCCAAGGCCGTTGTAGAAGCTGCTCTGGCCGCTTCCAATTACGAGACCACCGACAAGGCCGCTGAGGACAGCACCGCCTTCGTCTTCATGGGCCACGGTACTGCCCATGTGGCCAAGGTGACCTACAGCCAGATGCAGACCCAGATGGAGAAGCTGGGCTACAAGAATGTGTTCATCGGCACCGTGGAAGGCGAGCCTGAGGAGACCTCCTGCGAGTCCGTCATCGCAAAGGTGCAGGAAGCCGGTTACACCAATGTGATCCTGCGGCCCCTGATGGTGGTTGCCGGTGACCATGCCAACAACGATATGGCCGGTTCCGATGATGACTCCTGGAAGACCATGTTCGAGGCTGCCGGCCTGAACGTGACCTGCCAGATTGCCGGCCTGGGCGAGATTCCCGCTGTGCAGCAGCTGTATGTTGCCCACAGCCAGGCTGCCCTGGACGCTGCCAAGTAAGTTTTTTTCCGCCTCTCCCGGGGGACCTCCCGGGAGAGGGTTTGTCTTTCGGAACCGTTTTGAAAGTGCCGAAGCTTCGGCATTTTCAAAGCTGCTCGGAAAAACCGGGGAGTTTATTAGAATTGTGAGGGAATGAAACATGAAAAAAATCATTGCATTTATTCTGAGCCTGGCCATGCTTGGCGCTTTCGCCGCCTGCGGGCAGACCGCCCCTGCGGAGACTACCGCACCGGAAACCACCGCCGCCGTTACGGAGACCTCTGAGACCACCGTCCCGGAGACGACGGAGGAAGAAACCGTTGCCGCGCCTGCCCTGGCCGACGGCGTGTACACCGCGGACTTTGATACCGACAGCTCCATGTTCCACGCCAGCGAGGCGGTAAACGGCAAGGGAACTCTGACGGTGAAGGACGGGGAAATGACCATCCATGTAAGCCTGGCATCCACTTCCATCCTGAATCTGTTCCCCGGCACTGCGGAGGAGGCCCAGAAGGAGGGGGCGGAGCTGCTGCAGCCCACGGAGGACACCGTAACCTATTCCGACGGCCTTTCCGAGGTGGTTTACGGCTTTGATATTCCCGTTCCGGCCCTGGACCGGGAATTTGACCTGGCCCTCATCGGCAAAAAGGGCAAGTGGTACGACCATAAGGTTTCCGTTTCCAACCCGGAGCCCAAGACCGTGGCCGTGGCGGACCTGGCCGACGGCACCTACGAGGTAAACGGCACCCTGGAGGGGGGCACCGGCAAAACCACCCTTCTGACCCCCAGCGTTCTGACCGTGGCCCAGGGCAAGGGCCTGATGAAGGTTCAGCTCAGCAGCGACAAATATGACTACATGATCGTAAACGGGGAAAAGTACGAGCCCTTGAGCACCGAGGGCGGGTCCCTGTTTGAAATTCCCGTGGAGGCGCTGGATGTGCAGATTCCCATTACGGCGGATACCGTTGCCATGAGCACCCCCCACGAGATCGACTACACCATCACCTTTGATTCTGCCACTCTGGTGACGAAATGAAAAAGCTCATTTTGCTCCTGCTCTGCGCTTGCCTGATGCTGTCTGCCTGCGGAGCTGCGGAGACGGTGCCCCAGCAGACGGAGGAGACTGCCCAGGTGACGGCCCAGGAAGTCTCCTTTGATTCCTTGCTCTTTGAAACCGTTATGCCCCTGTCCTATGCCACCGGCTTTACGGTGTCCTACAGTCAGGAAGGGTATAAGCTTTTGACCATCGGAGAGGACCAGACCTATCTGGTGGTGGGGGAAGACCTGCCGGTGCCCGCGGGGGTGCCGGAAACGGTAACGGTATTGCAGCAGCCCCTGGACAAGCTTTATCTGGTAGCCACGGCGGCCATGGACCACTTTGTCAAGTTGAATGCCCTGGATACCATCATCCTCAGCAGCCAGAAAAAGGACAGCTGGTACCTTCCGGAGGCCAGGCAGGCTATGGAAGAGGGGAAGATCGCCTATGCGGGCAAGTATTCCGCTCCGGATTACGAGACCATTCTGGCCTCCGGCTGTGATCTGGTGATTGAGAACGCCATGATCTACCACGCCCCCGAGGTGCTGGAAAAGCTGCGGGGATTGGGCCTGCCGGTACTGGTAGAGCTATCCAGCTACGAAAGCCACCCCCTGGGCAGAATGGAATGGATCAAGCTTTTTGGCGCATTGGTGAACAAAGAGGAAGAGGCCACCGCCTATTTTGACAGCATGATGGAATCCCTGACACCGGTCCTGAACCAGGCCCCTACGGGGAAGACCGTGTCTTTCTTCTACATCACCACCTCCGGCGGCATCAATGTCCGGCGGCCTTCGGACTATGTGTCCAGCGCCATCCGGCTGGCCGGCTGCGAAAACATTGTGTTCGGAGAGGACCAGGCGGACCTGGGCACCTCTACTATGACGGTGCAGATGGAGGCCTTTTACGAAGGGGCCAGGGATGCGGATATCCTGATCTACAACAGCATCGTGGAAGGGGAGCTGGATTCTCTGGATGCCCTCCTTGCCAAGATGCCTACCCTGAAGGACTTTAAAGCGGTCAAGGAAGGCAATGTGTGGTGCCTGTCCAAGAATTTCTACCAGGAGACCATGTCTTTGGGAGAGTTCATATTGGATGTGAATAATGCCGCTACGGGAAGCGGCGGCCAGATGCGGTACCTGAAACGGCTGCAATAAAAAATAGGGAGATGCGCACATGAACAAGAAAACAAATCGGCTCCTGTGGGGCTTTCTCCTGCTGGTGGCCCTGACTTTGGGCTTTTCCCTGTGGAACCTGTGCGCCGGGTCCGTGGCCATCCCCGCCGGGGGGATCTGGGATATTCTTTTTGGCGGCACCGTTTCGGAAACCAACCGGAATATCATCTGGTCCATCCGCCTGCCAAGGCTTCTGTCCGCCCTGGTGCTGGGCGGGGCTTTGTCCGTATCCGGCTACCTGCTGCAGACCTTTTTCCACAACCCCATTGCCGGGCCCTTTGTACTGGGCGTGTCCTCCGGGGCCAAGCTCACTGTGTGCATCTCCATGATCCTGTTCTTTTCCAGCGGCAGGGCCACCAGCTCCGCAACCCTGATTCTGGCGGCCTTTGCCGGAGCCATGCTGTCCATGGGCTTTGTACTGGCCATTTCCCAGAAGGTCAAAAGAATGAGTATGCTGGTGGTCTGCGGCGTGATGATCGGCTACATCTGTTCGGCATTGACGGATTTTCTCGTCACCTTCGCTGACGATTCCAACATTGTCAACCTGCACAACTGGTCCGTAGGTTCCTTCTCCGGCCGGACCTGGTCCGATGTGGGGACCATGACCCTGGTGTGCGGCGCGGCCATCCTTTTGAGCTTCCTTTTAAGTAAGCCCATCCGGGCCTATCAGCTGGGGGAGGTATATGCCCGGAATATGGGCGTGCCCCTGAAGGCCTTTCGGGCGGCGCTGATACTGCTCAGCAGCATCCTGTCCGCCTGCGTCACCGCCTTTGCCGGTCCCATTTCCTTTGTGGGCATTGCGGTGCCCCACCTGATGAAGCGGCTGTTTGGCACCGCGGAGCCCATGGTGATGATCCCCGCCTGCTTTTTGGGAGGCAGCGCCTTCTGCCTGGGCTGTGATCTCATCGCCCGAACGGCTTTCGCCCCTACGGAAATGAGCATCAGCTCCGTAACGGCGGTTTTCGGCGCTCCCATTGTCATCTACATGATGCTCCATAGAAAGGGGGCCGAGGAATGAGCAGCTATTTGCAGACCCAAAATCTGGAGGTGGGCTACGACGGAAAGGCCCTGATCCAAAACGTATGCCTGGAGGTCCAGAGAGGAAAGATCGTGACCCTTATCGGCCCCAACGGCTCCGGCAAGTCCACCATTCTAAAAACCATCGTTGGCCAGCTTTCCAAAGTGGCCGGAACGGTTCTGGTAGAGGACAAGCCCATAGAGCGCCTGTCCCGTCGGGATATTGCCAAGAAAATGGCCATTGTCATGACGGAACGCATTCACCCGGAGCTGATGACCTGTCGGGATGTGGTGGCCACCGGCCGGTACCCCTATACCGGGGCCCTGGGTCTTCTTTCCGAGGAAGACAAGCGGATCGTCCGGGAATCCATGGAACGGGTGAACGCCTGGGAAATTGAGGACCGGCCCTTTTCCGCCATCAGCGACGGCCAGCGCCAGCGGATCTTACTGGCCCGGGCTCTGTGCCAGCAGCCGGAAATCATTGTCCTGGACGAGCCTACCAGCTACCTGGACATCCGTTACAAGCTGGAGCTGCTGACCATTTTAAAGAGCCTGGTGCGGGAGCAAAAGATCGCGGTACTGGTGTCCCTCCATGAGCTGGACCTGGCAGAGCGGGTCTCCGACACCGTGGTCTGCGTGGCCGGAAACCGCATCGATAAAATGGGCCCGCCAAAGGATATTTTCACCCCCAGCTACATTGCGGAGCTTTACCACATGGAGAAGGGGAAATACGACCCCTGCTTTGATACGCTGGAGTATGTGCCGAAGTAAGGCTGTCTGTTTGTAAATATTTATGACGGCTTCCCACTCTGGAAATCGGAGCGGGAAGTTTTTTTACCCGAAAAAAGAACCAAGCGCTTCTTTTTACGATTATAAAAAAGCAGCCACTCCGGAGGAGATCCGGGGTGGCTGTAATGATTGGAAGGGTTATTTCAGCTCTGCAAGTCCGGCGTTGATCATTTCCTGCAGGCTCATGAGGATGCCCAGCTTGGCGTGGTACCAGGTGAGGCCGCCCTGGAAGTAGACGGCGTAGGGTTCCCGGATGGGGCCGTCGGCGGAAAGCTCGATGGAGGAACCCTGGACAAAAGCACCGGCGGCCATGATGACCTGATCATCGTAGCCCGGCATATCCCAGGGCATGGGGGCGGCAAAGGAATCTACGGGGGCGGCGGCCTGGATGCCCTTGCAGAAGGCAATCATGCCCTCCCGGGAGCCCAGCTCCACAGCCTGAATAATGTCGTGGCGGGTCTCCCCAGCACCGGGGACACAGCGGAAGCCCAAGGGTTCATACAGGGCGGCTGCAAAAATAGCGCCCTTTTCCGCACTGGCCACCACCGTAGGGGCCAGGAAGAAGCCCTGGTATAGTGCGGTCATCAGCCCCAGGTTGGCACCCACCTCCTGGCCCAGGCCGGGAGCGGACAGCCGGTAGGCACACCGGCGGACGCACTTTGCGGTGCCGCAGATGTAGCCGCCAATGGGGGCCAGGCCGCCGCCGGGGTTTTTGATCAGGGAGCCAACCACCATATCGGCCCCTACATCGGAGGGCTCCATGGTTTCTACGAATTCGCCGTAGCAGTTGTCTACCATGATGGTCACATCGGGCTTGCACTCCTTGCAGAAGGCAATGAGCTTGCCAATCTGGGCCACAGAGAACGTGGGCCGGGTGGCGTAGCCCTTGGACCGCTGGATGGTAATGAGCTTGGTCTTTTCATTGATGGCGGCCCGGATGCCGTCGTAATCAAAGCCGCCGTCGGGGAGCAGATCTACCTGCCGGAAGGAGACACCGTACTCGGCCAGGGAGCATTCGCTTTTCCGGATGCCGATGACCTCCTGCAGGGTATCGTAGGGCATTCCAACAGGGGACAGAAGCTCATCTCCGGGCAGAAGGTTGGCGCTGAGGGCCACCGTCAGGGCGTGGGTGCCGCAGGTGATCTGGGGCCGCACCAGGGCCGCCTCCGTGTGGAACACATCGGCATAGACCTTTTCCAGAGTGTCCCGGCCTACATCGTCGTAGCCGTAGCCGGTGGTACCGGCAAAGCAGGCGGCGCTGACCCGGTTTTTCCGCATGGCGCCCAGCACCTTGGCCTGGTTGTATTCCGCAATGGCGTCAATGGCGGCGAAGCGGTCCTTTAACCCCTCCAGCGCCTTCTGACCGTAGGCGTAAACTCCGGGGGATACACCCATTTCCATATACATATTGGTTAATTCTTCCACAGAAATTCACTCTTTTCTATATTTTTCACAATGACTGATTATACGGGAATTCCATCGGAAAGTCAATAGGCCCGGAAAATCACTTTTTGTGAAATTGTTCATATTTTGTCTTGCAATTTGCGGAAAGGAGTGTATAATGAAAACATCTTTTCTGTTGCACACCCGGGATATAAAAGAAGAAGTTTGTTTTTGAAACGCAACTTCCGAATGGATACGTTTCATCTTTTGAATATTTTCTGCTATGGGGTGGGGCGGAGAAAGGCAAAGAAAGAAGGGTTTTCTATGAACAAACTGACAAGTGCTCTCAAATGGATCGCGGACAAGTATAATTCCGTCAGCCTGATTCTGCGGATTGCTCTGGGCCTGGTGCTGGGTACGGTGCTGGCGCTGCTTTGCCCCGGGGCTGCCTGGCTGGGGGAATTGGGCAACCTTTTTGTAGGCGCCCTGAAGGGCGTTGCGCCGGTACTGGTGTTCGTATTGGTGGCCGGTGCCCTGGCCCAGGGCTCTTCCAAGCTGGACCGGCGGTTCGGCCTGGTGATCTGGCTGTATCTGCTGACTACCTTTATTGCCGCTGTCCTCAGCGTGATCACCAGCCTCCTGTTCCCCCAGACACTGGTGCTGCCTGAGGCGGCCACGGCGGATGTGATCCCTCAGGGCTTGGGCGAAGTGATGCATACCCTGATCTCCAACCTGGTAGCCAATCCCTTTACATCCATCACCACCGGTAATTACATCGGCATCCTGACCTGGGCCTGCCTCTTCGGCCTGGCCATGAAGGGCTACGGCAGCGACACCACCAAGCGTTTTATGGTGGACATTTCCGAAACCGTTTCCCAGATTGTCCGCTGGGTCATCAATCTGGCCCCCTTCGGCATTCTGGGCCTGGTGTTTACCAATGTGGCCAGCAACGGCCTGGCCATCTTTACCCAGTACGGCAAGCTCCTGCTGCTGCTGGTGGGCACCATGCTGTTTATGGCGCTCATTATCAATCCTCTGATCATCTTCCTGTACCTGCGCCGGAATCCCTACCCTCTGGTGTTCCGCTGCCTGAAGGAGTCCGGCCTGACCGCCTTCTTCACTCGCAGCTCCGCCGCCAACATCCCCGTGAATATGGCGTTGTGCGAGAAGCTGGGGCTGGATAACGATATGTATTCCGTGTCCATCCCTCTGGGTGCTACCATCAATATGGACGGTGCGGCCATCACCATCACCATTATGACCATGGCGGCGGCCAATACCCTGGGAATGCAGGTATCCATTCCCGCGGCCATCCTGCTGTCCGTTCTCTCTGCCCTGGGTGCCTGCGGTGCTTCCGGCGTGGCCGGCGGCTCCCTGCTGCTGATTCCCATGGCCTGCGCTCTGTTTGGCATCGGCAATGATGTGGCCATGCAGGTAGTGGGCGTTGGCTTCATCATCGGCGTCATTCAGGACTCCGTGGAGACGGCGCTGAACTCCGCCGGTGACGTGGAGTTTGCGGCTACCGCCGAGTATGCCCAGTGGATCAAGCAGGGGAGAGAACTGCCGGAATTCATGGGCGGGAAAAAGGCAAAGAAGTGATTCAATAAAAAAGAAGGCACACCGCTTTTTGTTCTGCGGTGTGCCTTCGTCTTTGAATCGGAAAACTCAATCCCTTCTCCGGTCTCTTCCGCCGAAGAGCACAATCAGCCGCAGCAGCTGGGCCAGGGCGGTGGCGGTGGCGGCGACATAGGTCAGGGCGGCGGCCTGGAGGGTCTTCCGGGCACCGGCCTCTTCCTCCTGAGTCAGCAGGCCGCATTGGGAAATGGCCACCATGGCCCGGTGGCTGGCGTTGAATTCTACGGGCAGGGTCACCAGCTGGAACACCAGAGACAGGCCAAAGCAGGCAATTCCCAGGTACACCAGAGCATAGCTCAAATCCCCAAAGGAGGAAACCAGCAGGCCGATAATGATCAGGGGCATGGCCAGCTTGCTGCCCAGGTTGGTGGCGGGGATCACGGCGGCCCGGATGCGGATGGGGGCATAGTCCTGGGCGTACTGTACTGCATGGCCGGCCTCGTGGCAGGCCACGCCAATGGCAGCGGTGGAGCTGCTGCCGTATACATCGTCGGAAAGCCGGATCACGTTGGTTCTTGGGTCAAAATGGTCTGTCAGGTTCCCGGAAATTCGCTCAATGCGGACGCCGGTCACCCCGTTGGCGGACAGCACCCGGGCGGCGGCTTCCGCACCGGTGAGCCCCCGGCGGTTATACTGCCGGGAATAGCGCTTGAAGGTGCCGTTTACATTGGCGCTGGCCCACAGGGACAGAATGACGCAGGGCAGCACCAGAACGATATAGGTCCAGTCGAAGCCGTAGTAATAGGGCATAAAATCACTCCTTGAAAGATTCTTTCTCTACATTTTACCCCATTGGAGCCCGATTGGCAAGGGGAAAGGGCGGAAGGAATCAAGAAGAATTTGTAAATTTAAGGATCGGCCGTGCGTGAGGGCAGCCTTATCCGCCCTTCGGACACCTTTGCTTTTAATGTGTGATTCGCTGCCCGGAGCACCACCCTCCCGGGGGAGGGCTTTTTGAATGTTCACAATTTGTTCATTTAATAAGGACCCTTGGCTGGTATACTGGAGAAAGCCTTTTAGAAATGAGTGATGCGTATGAAAGATCCCAAAAGGGAACGGTATATCTATGGGATGCTGGCGGGCTTCGGGTCGATCAGCCTGAGCATTCTGTTCTTTTTCCTGCTGTTCCGGCTGCAGGGCGTGGGGAAGGTATTGGGAGAGCTCAGCGGGATTCTGGCGCCCTTTATTTACGGCGGGGTGATTGCCTATCTGCTGCGGCCCCTGTGCAACTCGCTGGAGGCCTTTTTCCAGCTGCGGTTTCCCAAAAAGCTAAAGCGTTTTGCCAACCCCACCGCCGTGGTATCCAGCCTGGTCATTGGTATTTTGGTGATCTATGCACTTTTGACTATGGTGCTGCCCCAGCTGTACAATAGCTTTTTGACCTTGTGGGAGGTAGTGCCTTCCAAGCTGGATCAGCTGATCCGCTGGGCCAATAAGACCTTTGGGGAGGACGAGCGGCTGGTCAGTCTGATGAATAAAATTTATGAGAACTATTACAGTGACTTCACAAAGGTCTTTCAGGAGTTTACCCAGAGCCTGAAGGATCTGGGCAGCCAGGTGACGAATATTCTTACCGGCGTAAGCACCGGCGTTATGCGGGTGGGCAAGTTCTTCTACAACATCCTCATTGGCCTGATCGTTGCTATTTATGTACTCCACGGCCGGAAGCGCTTCGGACGCCAGGCAACCTTGATCGTCCGCAGCCTGCTGCCGGATAAATGGGCGAGCCTGGTATTGGAGGAAGCCCACTTTGTGGACCGGATGTTCGGCGGGTTTATTGACGGCAAGATTATAGATTCCGCCATCATTGGCGTACTTTGCTATGTGGGCTGCATTGCTCTGCGGATCCCCAATGCTTTGCTGGTATCGGTGATTGTAGGCGTGACCAATATCATCCCCTTTTTCGGCCCTGTTATTGGCGCCGTCCCGGCAACGCTGCTGATTTTGATTGAGAGCCCGGTAAAGGCTCTGACCTTTGTAATTTTTGTTCTGGTGCTGCAGCAGCTGGACGGCAATGTGATTGGTCCCAAGATTTTGGGCAACCGGACAGGCCTTTCCGGTTTCTGGGTTATGTTCTCCATCATTCTCTTTGGCGGAATGTGGGGCATTGTGGGTATGGTTATCTGTGTGCCCCTGTTTGCGGTTATCTATGATGCCATCCGCCGCCTGGTGATCCGGGGGCTCAGGAGGAACGGCCATATGGAGCTGTGGGAGGAATACAGAAGCGCCTACCCGGAGCCGGAAGAAGAAAAGAAAAAGTAAGGAAGAGTGAAGATGAATTACGCGACCGTCAAAAACTGCGACATTGCCAACGGCCCCGGAGTTCGGGTCAGCCTGTTTGTCTCCGGCTGTACCCACCACTGCAAGGGCTGCTTTAATCAGGTAGCCTGGGATTTTGACTACGGTGAGCCTTTTACGGAAGAGGTACAGCAGAGAATCCTGGATATGATGAGGCCCGGGTACATCAAGGGCCTGACCCTTCTTGGCGGAGAGCCCTTTGAGCCCCAGAATCAGGGGCCCATTGTGGCTTTTTTGCGGAAGGTGAAAAGTGCCTATCCGGAAAAGAGCATCTGGGCCTTTTCCGGGTACCTGTTCGAAAAAATCACCTCCGGTACCCTGGGAGACTGGCAGACCACAAAAGAGTTTTTAAGCTACCTGGATGTGCTGGTGGACGGCCCCTTTATCGAGGAGAAGAAAAACCTGGGCCTTCGTTTCCGGGGCTCGGAAAATCAGCGGCTCATTGATATGCCAAAGACCCTGAAAGCGGGGGAAATCGTCCTGTGGCAGGATTGGCAGGCCCAGGGGAAGGGAATCAAGGAATGGAAGCAATAAAAGTAAAAAAGCTGCGGCCCGGTGCGGTGCTGCCTACCTTCGGCTCTGCGGAGGCGGCAGGAGCGGACCTGTACGCCTGCCTGGAAAAGCAGGTGGAGATTGCCCCGGGGAAGACGGTATTTATCCCTACGGGGATTGCCATGGCCCTTCCAAAGGGCTATGTGGGCCTGGTTTATGCCCGCAGCGGCCTGGCCTGCAAGCAGGATCTGGCTCCGGCTAACAAGGTAGGCGTCATTGACAGCGACTACCGGGGAGAATTTATGATTGCCCTGCACAACCACGGCGCCGAAACCCGGGTCATCTCCCACGGGGACCGGGTAGCCCAGCTGGTGGTGACTCCCATCCTGCATCCCAGCTACGAGGAAGCGGACACCCTGGACGACACCGACCGGGGCACCGGCGGATTTGGATCTACGGGAAAGTAAAAAGAAATGCCAAAGGAAACGGGAAATCCCGAATCCTTTGGCTTTTTTCTTATCTTTTTCCTTTTGCTCTCGGGGCAGGTTTTCCACCCTGCTTCGGGAAAGAAGGCTTTGCAGACCTTTGCGGTGCCTTTTGACTGCGGTTCTGGGGTTTGGCAGCAGCCTTTGCGGGCACCTTAGAATTGGGCTTCCCAGGCAGTTTCGCGCCGGAAGCATGGCTTCCGTTTTTCGGCGGGACGGCCCGGATGAGGCACTTGGGGCCGGAACCGATCAGGTCCTCCCGGTGAGCGGCAATCAGGGCCTCCCGGACCAGGTAGTAGTTCTTGGGGTTCCGGTACTGGATAAGGGCCCGCTGCATGGCCTTTTCGTGGGGGTCCGTAGGCACATAGACCTTTTCCATGGTCCGGGGGTCCAGGCCGGTATAGTACATGACGGTGGACAGGGTAGAGGGGGTGGGGTAAAAGTCCTGAACCTGCTCCGGGTTGTAGCCCATGTCCCGGATATACTCCGCCAGCTCTACGGCCTCCTTCATGGTAGAGCCCGGGTGGCTGGACATCAGGTAGGGCACCAGGTACTGGTCCATACCGTACTGCTTGTTGAGTGCAAAGTACTTGGAGACGAACTGATTGTATACGGCGTTCCGGGGCTTGCCCATCCGGCAAAGCACCGCATCGGAAACGTGCTCCGGGGCCACCTTCAGCTGGCCGGAAATGTGGTACTGTACCAGCTCCTTAAAGAAGGTGTCCTTTTTGTCGGCCAGCAGATAGTCAAACCGGATGCCGCTGCGGACGAAGACCTTTTTGACCCCGGGAATCTTCCGCAGCTGCCGCAGAAGGGAAACATAGTCGCTGTGGTCGGCGTTCATGTTCTTGCAGGGGGTGGGGTACAGGCACTGGCGGCCGCCGCAGGCTCCCTTGGTCAGCTGCTTTTCGCAGGCCGGATGCCGGAAGTTGGCGGTGGGGCCGCCCACATCGTGGATATAGCCCTTGAAGGCCGGATCCCTGACCATCTGTTCCGCTTCGGCCAGAATGCGTTCGTGGCTGCGGACCTGGACGATTCGCCCCTGGTGGAAGGTCAGGGCGCAGAAGGAGCAGGCGCCAAAGCAGCCCCGGTTGCTGACCAGGCTGAACTTTACCTCTTCAATGGCGGGGACGCCCCCGGCCTTTTCGTAGCTGGGGTGATAGGTCCGGCAGTAGGGCAGGGCGTAGACCGCGTCCATTTCCTCCGTGGTCAGGGGCTTCTGGGGCGGATTCTGGACCACATATTCCTTCCCGTAGCGCTCGGCCAGCCGCTTGGCGGTAAAGGGGTCGCAGTTGCTGTACTGGATTTTGAAGGACTCGGCATAGGTCTGCCTGTTTTTCTGGATGTCCTCAAAGGCGGGCAGCACAATGGTGGGCAGGCTTTCGTCTAATTCCCTGGTTTTAAAAACCGTGCCGTCGATGTAGGTAATGTCCTTTACATCCATCCCGGCGTTCAGGGCGTCGGCGATCTCTACGATGCTCTTTTCGCCCATGCCGTACATCAGAAGGTCTGCCTGGGAGTCCAGGAGGATAGACCGCTTCATGCTGTCGGACCAGTAGTCGTAGTGCCCCAGCCGCCGGAGGCTGGCCTCGATGCCGCCGATGAGGATGGGCACATCCCGGTAGGTCTGGCGGATCAGATTGCAATAGACGACGGTGGCGTAGTCCGGCCGCTTGCCCATGACGCCGCCGGGGGTAAAGGAGTCGGTTTTCCGGCGGTGGTGGGTAACGGAATAGTGGTTCACCATGGAGTCCATGTTGCCGCCGCTGACAAGAAATCCTAACCGGGGCCGCCCGAATACATCGACGGACTGTGGGTCTTTCCAGTTGGGCTGGGAGATGATGCACACGCTGTAGCCCCGGCTTTCCAAAATCCTACTGATAATGGCATGGCCAAAGGAGGGGTGATCCACATAGGCGTCGCCGATGACATATACAAAATCGGGCTGCTGAATGCCCCGCTCTTCCATTTCTGCGCGGGTAATGGGTAAAAATTCCATTCGTTCCTCCGTTAAATCCCCATGGACCTGACTTTGTCCATGAGCTTGTTATAAATGCGCGCCTGCATCCAGGGCTCGGAAACGGCGTTTGCAACTTCCTCTACAGGGAACCAGCGAACGCCGCTGTTTTCGTCGGGCTTGACATGAACCTGCGCAGATGGGTCTGCCTCCAACAGATAGGTCACATTCAGGTGCAGGTGGCTGGATACATAGGCTCCCCGCTTGATATGGCCGTCTACCGTCAGAGTTTCCAAAGAGAAGATCTCCGGCGTCAGCAGACGGAGATCCATTAAGCCGCTTTCCTCGCCGGTCTCCCGCAGGGCGACACCGCAAAGATCCCGGTCCCCGTCGGCATGGCCGCCCATCCAGGACCAGGATTTGTAGATATTATGGTACACCAACAGCACCTGCTTCCGGTCCGGGCTTACTACCCAGCTGGAGGCGGTCAGGTGGGCAACGGGATTTGCCCGGGTGTAGAGCTCCTGTCCGCTTTGCAGCAGGGTAAGAAATTGCTGCCTGTCCCGGGCTTCCTGCGGGTTTACGGGGGTGTACCGGTTCAGAGCGTTGAGAAGCTCCATTATTTTTTGGTCACCTTCTTCTTGGTGCCGTCGGGCTCCAGAATGTAGGTGTTTTCCAGCTGGCCCACCAGGTTTGCCTTTACGGAGTCAATGTAAATTCTGCGGAGCTTGTCCCGCTCCTGTACTTCCTCCGGGGTAAGAGCTCCGGCTTTGGCTTTTTTTGCCAGCTCGTTGATGCGGGCAATGACTTCGTTCATGTTCATAATGCTTTCCTCACACATATTTCTGGATCAGAAGACTGATCCGGTCTTTTTTTGTTTTTCCACCGATGGAGGCCAGACGAATTTTCCCCAGACCTCTTACGGAGATTTTGGCGCCTTCGGGCACCGGCTTATCCGGCTTTTCGCAGGGAATCCCGTCCAGAGCCGCTTTCCCGGAACGGATGTATTCGGCGGCCAGAGAACGGCCGATGCGGAAGCCGGAGGCAATTACGCTGTCCAGCCGCACCGAGGAGACGGTATCCCTGATTTCCTGAAATTCCGGCTGGGGAAGGGACAGGCCCTGCAGGGGTACCTGGGTCAGATGCAAAACGGTCCTTCCGGCGGAGCGAAGATTGTCTAAAACATAGGGGGCAATCTCCCGGGTGACGAAAAACAGGCACCGGCCCGGTTCTACCAGAATATCTCCTACGGTTTCCCGCTGGATGCCGGCGCCCATCAGAGCGCCCAGAATATCCCGGTGGGACAAATTGTCTTCCCGGAAAAAGGTGCCCTCCAGGCAGGTTACCGGGCTGTCTTCCGCGTAAAGCGCCGATTCATCCAGATATTCCGGCAGATAGACAAGTATTTTCCGCTCGGCGTCCTCGAAGCCTCCAAAGGCGTAAAGCCCCGGCTCCTCCCCAAAGAGGTAACGGGCCAGCTCCAGCTCCCGGGGGGACAAAAAATGGGTCTGCCCGGCAATGTTTTTCCGCATGGCAGCCGTAATTTTGTCCCAGAGCTTGGCCAGGAGCAGCCGGTCCTCCGGCGTTTTGGCGATTTTTTCAATGGCGCTTCGTTCCATTTTCGTATACTGCGTCCCCTTTAATCCATTTATCGGACATTATAGCACAGAAAAAGAAAGATGGGAAGAAGTTTTTCTTGTACGTCGGGGGGAAATTGTGTATAATGGAAAGCAAAATCGAAACCACAGGGAAAGGAACTGGAAAACCATGGTCATTGGCATTATCGGCGCGGGAGCTTCCGGCATGGCGGCGGCCATCCGGGCGGCGGAGAATCCCCAAAACCAGGTTCTGCTGCTGGAACGGCAGGCCCGGGTGGGGCGAAAGCTCCAGGCCACCGGAAACGGGCGCTGTAACCTGACAAATCTCCACGCCCTGGAGGGAGGCTACCATGGAGACGGGGCGGATTTTTGGCGATATGCCCTGGAGCAATATCCGCCGGAAACGGTTCTTGCCTGGTTCCGCTCCCTGGGCCTAATGACGGTTGCCGAACCTTCCGGACGGGTATACCCTTTTTCGGACCAGGCAAATTCCGTAGTGGATGTGCTGCGGTTTGCTCTGGAAAAGCCCAATATCCGGCTGCTTGCCGGCACGGAAGTGACCCGGGTCAAGCGAAACGGCAGCGGCTTCCGGCTGGAAACGGCGGAAGAAGCATATTTATGCGACAGGCTGATTGCAGCCTGCGGAGGCCTGGCCGGCAGCAAGCTGGGAGGCGGTATGTCCGGCTATCAGATTTTAAGAGGCCTGGGCCACCGGTGCACCAAGCTGCGTCCGAATTTGGTCCAGATCAGAACCGACTGGCCCGGGGTGGCTTCCCTGAAGGGCGTCCGGGCGGAGTGCGCAGGAAAGATCTACCGGGACGAAACGCTTTTTGCGGAAGGCACCGGGGAAATCCAGTTTACGGAAATGGGCCTTTCCGGGCCCATGATGTTTGCGCTATCCCGGGATGTGTGCCGGGAAAAGGGAAACTGGGTCTGCGTGCTGGATTTGCTGCCCATTCTCTCCGAAGAAGAGCTGCTGGAAGCCCTCAGGCAGCGGAGAGAAACGGCGCTTCCCAACGGGGAGCTGCTGACGGGGATTCTCCATAACCGGCTGGGAAGGGTCCTGGTTCAGGCCTGCGGTTTTAGCCTTATGGGAAGAGCACAGGACCTGCCGGATTATGCGCTGGAGGAGCTGGCCCAAAAGGTGAAGCACTTCCCGGTACACCTGACGGAGCCTCTGGGCATGGACAGCGCCCAGGTGACGGCCGGAGGGATCGTAACGGAGGAGTTTGACTGTACGACCATGGAAAGCAAGCTGGTTCCCGGGCTTTATGCCTGCGGGGAAGTGCTGGATGTGGACGGGGACTGCGGCGGCTACAACCTGCAATGGGCCTGGGCTTCCGGGCTGCTGGCCGGAAAAAACGCGGGAGGAAACAAATGATACGAATTCGGGATATTTCTTTGCCCCCGGAGCACGACCGGGGAGCGCTATTGTATGAGGCGGCAAAAACCTTAGGGATTTCCGGCTCGGAAATTGCCGGGCTGACCCTGGTCCGCCGGTCTGTGGATGCCCGGAAGAAGCCGGATGTAAGGGTCATCTACACCGTGGATGTGGCCCTGAAAACCGGGGAAAACCGGGTGCTGAAGCGCAATCGGAATAAGCGGGTAAGTGCGGCGCCTGTGAGCTTTTATCGGGTCCCCAAGGCGGCGCCTAAGGAGGACCGGCCTGTGGTCATCGGCTTCGGCCCTGCGGGGATGTTTGCGGCCCTGGTTCTTGCTCTGGCAGGGCAAAAGCCCATTGTACTGGAACGGGGCCAGGATGCCCGGACCCGGCACCAAAAGGTACAGGAATTTTTTGAAACCGGCCGCCTGGATCCCCGCAGCAACGTGCAGTTTGGGGAGGGCGGCGCCGGGACCTTTTCCGACGGCAAGCTGAATACCGGAGTCAACAATCCCAGAATCGGCTGGATTTTGGAGCAGTTTGTAGCGGCAGGTGCCCGGGAGGACATTCTCTACGACGCCAAGCCCCATGTGGGGACGGATGTACTGTTGGAGGTTGTCCAGAATCTGCGCAGGCGCATTGTCTCCCTGGGGGGCGAGGTTCGCTTTGAAAGCCAGGTGGAGCGGCTGGAAACGGAAGACGGCCGGCTGACAGGCGTGGTTTTGACCACGGGAGAATTGATTCCCTGCCGCCAGGCGGTGCTGGCCATTGGCCACAGCGCCAGAGATACCTTTGAAAGCCTCCTGAACCAGGGGGTTCCCATGGAGCCCAAGCCCTTTGCCATGGGCGTTCGGATTGAGCAGCGGCAGGAGGACATGGATCTGGCCCAGTATGGCCGCCCCAGAGGGGCCCTGCCCCCGGCGGACTACAAGCTGGTGCAGCACCTGGCAGATGGCACCGTATATACCTTTTGTATGTGCCCCGGGGGATATGTGGTGGCGGCAGCCTCCGAAGAGGGGCGGATCGTTACCAATGGCATGAGCTATGCGGACCGGGACGGAGAGAATGCCAACGCAGCTCTGCTGGTTACCGTGAACCCGGAGGTTTTTCCCTACGAGGGCCCCTTGGGGGGAATGTACTGGCAGCGGGAAATTGAGGAGGGGGCCTTTGGGCTTTCCGGCAGCTATCGGGCCCCGGCCCAAAGGGTAGGGGATTTTCTGGCCGGAAAGGAAAGCGTCGGCCCCGGAAGGGTTGTACCCACCTATCGCCCCGGGGTTACCTGGACGGATCTGAACAAATGTCTGCCCCGGCGGATTACCGGAGCACTGAAAGAGGCTCTGCCGATGCTGGACAGGAAGCTCAAGGGCTTTGCGGACCCGGAGGCGGTGCTTACCGCCCCGGAGACCAGAAGTTCCTCCCCGGTGCGCATTTTAAGAGACGAAAGCCGACAGTCGGTTATCCGGGGCCTTTATCCCACCGGGGAAGGGGCCGGATACGCCGGGGGCATCATGTCTGCCGCCATTGACGGGATGATGACCGCGGAAAAGATGCTGGAAATGTAAAATTTGCCGCCGTAAGATTTTCCCTCTTTACGGCGGCAAAAGTTTTTTGTACAATAGAGTGGATAAAGAACGATTCCCCATTTGATCCTGCCGATTTTATAGAAAGCGGAACCCAAAATGAAACGTAAAAAGTCTGTATTTTTAATGATTGCCTTGTCTGCCATTGCGTCAATGGTATTTTTACTGACCTGCTCTTTAAGTACCACGCCCTTGCTGCAATATAGCCCCGGCCAGGATTCCGCCTTTTTCCGGCTGGTTGGCGTGGGTATGACAAAGGGAAAGCTTCCGTACCGGGACTTTTTTGATATGAAAGGGCCGTATCTTTTCTGGATCCAGTATTTGGGGCAGCTGATTTCCCCGGGGCGGGGGGGAATCTTCCTGCTGCAATGGCTGGCCATGACGGTAAGCGCCTTCTTCTTTCTCCGGTGCCTGGGCCTGGCAGATCAAAAATTCCCGCTGTGGGGCGGCCTGCTGACGCTGCTGCCTTTGGGCTATGTAATGAGCTACACCATGACCGGCGGCAACCTGACGGAGGAATGGTCTATGCCCCTTTTAAGCGGGTGCCTCTACTGTTTTCTTAACTGGCTTAGCGGGGCGAAAAAGCGGGAAGCGGAGGTCCAGGACCATCGTATATGGGCAGGCTTTTTCTACGGCGTTGCCTTTGGCGTTCTGGCGCTGATCCGGGTTACCAATGCCGCTTTGATCGGGGCAATTTTGCTGACGGTGACCTGCGACTTGGTTGTATGGAAACGCTGGAAAAATCTGCTGGCCAACGCCGGGATGTTTCTTCTGGGTGTGGCGGCCGGACTGCTGCCGGGGGTACTGTGGTGCCTGGCAAAGGGAATTCTGGGGGAGATGCTCTCTCAGGTATTCTTATTCGGCTTTGCCTACTCCGGGGAAAGCGGCCTGCTGGACAGCCTGAGCACCATGGGCACTGTCCGGTGGTGCTTGCTGCTGCCGCTGGTGCCGGGGATCCCCCTGGTGCTCTATGGGGAAAAGGACTGGCGGAGCTGGCTGTTTTTTGCGGCGGCAGCGTTTACGGCGGTGCTGGCGGCTCTGATGGGCAACGGCTACTGCCACTATTTTGTACTGGCTATCCCAAGCCTCGTATATGCCGCCTTCCTGTTTGCGCAGGGGCGGAAGCGGGGCACATTGGGGAACCGAAAGCTGCGGGCAGCGGCTTGCCTGCTTTTGCTTCTGGCGGTGCTGGCGGCCCAGTGGCCCCTGTTTCGCCCCAGGGCGCTGGAGGAGGTACGCTATGCCATGTACTGCGCCCTGACCCATACGGAGGACCGGACGGATTTTGATGCAATACAGTCCGTTGCCGCCCGGGTGCCGGAGGGAAAGACGGTATATGTATACGGTTTTCCTTCCTGCTCTGCCTTTTATATCCAGGCGGGGCTCCTGCCCCCCAACAAATACTGTGACTGGCAGCCCCACTACATTCAGCTGGACCCGGAAATCGGGCGGGCGCTGGAAGGTTACCTTGGCGAAGCGGCGGCAGATTTTGTGGTGACTCCTCCGGAGGGGATAGAGCCGGAGCGGCTTCTGACGGTTCTGGAAGAAAGCTATGTGCCTGTATACACGGCGGGAAACTACCGCCTGTGGGAGAAAAAGTAAAGAGGTGTGCTTTATGAAGGTGTTTCGGAAATATATGGCGGGCCTGATGGCAGGCGTTCTGCTGCTGGGTTTGGCCGGCTGCGGTAAGTCAAAGGAAAAAAGCTACGAATCGGCCAGAAATCTTTTTTATTACGGCCAGTATACCGAGGCCCGGAAGGCCTTCCGGGAGCTGGAGGGGTATCTGGACAGTGAGGCCATGGTAACGGCCTGCGATTATTATCTGGCTATGAAGCAGCTGTCGGAGGGAGAATACCTGGGGGCCTCCACAGCCTTTGCGGCTCTGGGAGAATATGAAAATGCCAAGGGGCTATCCCGGGCGGCGGCCCAGCTGGCGGCGCTGGAGCAATATAACCAGGGGGATACGGCGGCGGCCTTAGAGACACTGAAGGGGACCAAGCTGGCTGCCGACCTGGAAAACGGACGGGAATCCAGCCAGGAATTACAGGATTTGACGGGGACCTGGGCCTACACCCTGGACAGCGTCTCCTATTTTCAGGAGGAGCTGAATGCCCGGGCCCAGGATCAGGAGGCGCTGGACAAGGATTTCTGCAAGGATTTTTCCTTTCAGGATCTGTCTGCCAAGGTGGAGCTGAAAATCGAAGAGGACGGCCTGGCGGTGCTGACCCTGGCGGGGGAGGACCTGGACCGGCTGCAAAAGAGCTATGCTTCCCAGCTTCACAGTCAGCTTGCAGCCTACTACGACGGGGTTGTGGCCGCAGAAGCGGAAGAAATGGATATTTCCCAGGAAGAGCTCCTGGAGAACTATGGCGTCAGCGACAATGCGGGCGTATTCGAATCGGACTACAAAATCTCCATGGCTGATTTTGAAAAGCAGCTGAATGGGGAGGGGGCGGTTTCGGCCATGCAGGCACTGTTCAACGGCTCCGGCGTGGCCCTGGTAAAGGGGGAGTCCATTACCCTTCGCTTCCCGGACAGGCAGTGGGAAGTGAAGCTTCCTCAGGACGGCAAGCTGGAGCTGACGGACGGAGAAAATACCCTGTCCTTTACCCGGCAGCCCTGAACAAATTCCGTATAATTCTGCCAGGGATGGCAAACAATACCTCCGGAAATCTTTTTCTGGAGGTATTGTTCTATGAAAATCAACAGAGCCCTTTGGGCGGCGGCGCTGTGCCTGGCTTTGCCGGTATCCGCCCGGGCGGCCCAGGTGGACAGCGGAAGCAGTTACTGCTTTGGCTCCCGGGATTTTGGGGAGGAAATTTCCGGCATTTTTCTGACGGAGCTGCCGGAAAACGGAAAGTGCTTTTTGCGGGACCGGGAACTGCGGCCGGGGGATGCCCTGACCCGGGAGCAGCTGGAAGGCATGACCTTTGTGCCGGAGCTGACGGAAACGGATGCCTGGGCCCAGCTGTCCTACTTGCCGATTACCGATACCTGCGGAGCCCGGACGACCTTCAGCCTGGGAATCCGGGGGAAGGAAAACAAGCCCCCGGAGGCGGAGGACGGCAGCCTGGAAACCTATAAAAACCTGGCAAACACCGGCGTTCTTTCCGCCCGGGACCCGGAGGGGGAGAAGCTGACCTTTACCGTTACCCGCCAGCCTCGCCGGGGAACGGTGGAGCTGCGGGAGGACGGCAGCTTCACCTATACGCCAAAGAGTAATAAGGTAGGCGTGGATTCCTTTGCCTATACCGCTTCGGACCCTCAGGGAAAAACCTCCCGGGAGGCCACGGTGACCATTACCATCCTGCGCCCTACGGAGCCGGATGACTATGCCGATACCCAGGGTGCGGATTGCTTTACGGCCCAGTGGATGCGCTCTTCCGGCATTTTTACGGGGGAGACCCTGGCAGGGCAGCGGTGCTTTCAGCCGGAGAAGGAGGTGACCCGGGGGGAATTTTTGACCATGGTGGTAAAAACCCTCGGCATCCCCCTGGAGGATGCCCCCAATATGGAGGCACTTTCCAATCTCCCCAAATGGCTCAGGCCTTATGCGGCAGCGGCCCTCCGGTCCGGGCTGACGGAAAAGGGCATCTGGAAAACCGGCGGCTGGGACAGCGGGGAACCTCTGACCGGTGCTGACGCGGCAGCTCTGCTGTGCAGCGCGCTGGACCTGGACGCCGAGGCGGACGCGTGGCTTCCCATGCTGGCGGACCGGGGCATCGATTTGCCGGAGACGGCGGTGACGCGGGCCCAGGCGGCGGGGGCGCTGTATCGGCTGAGCAAGCTCGTATAGGGAAAGCAAAGGGGACCGTTGCAAAAACGAATTTTGCAACAGCCCCTTTTTGTTTAAGAGATAAACTGAATTTCGTGCTCTGAACGGATGGACCCCTGCAGCCCCTCCGTGGCGTAGAGGGTGCCGTCCTCCGTGATAAAAACCGCGTCAAATTCGTCCCGGTGGCTGCGCCAGTAGTTAGCGGCTTCCTCCAGGCCCATAATATACAGCGCAGTGGACAGCCCGTCTCCCAGGGTGCCGTCGGAAGAGATGATGGATACGGAGCTCAGGCCGCTTTCCGCAGGGTAGCCTGTGCGGGGGTCCAGAATGTGGAGGTAGGTCTTGCCGTCCCGGACAAAATACCGCTCGTAGCCCCCGGAGGTGATGACTGCTTTGTCCGCTATGGATACGGCACAGTAGAGGCTGTCCCCAAAGGGATCCCGGATGCCGATGTTCCACTGGCTGCCGTCCGGCTTGGTGCCCAGGCACTGAACATTTCCACCCAGGCTCACCATGGCGCTTTCCACGCCGGTTTCCTTTAAAATATCCGTGACCCGCTGGGAGGTGTAGCCTTTGCCGATGCCGCCCAGGTCGATGCTCTGGCCCTGACCCAGAACGGCGTGGCCGGTATCGTAGGCAAGGAAAATACGGTCCGCCCCCATAAGAGCCATGGCAGCGGACAGCTCGCTGTCGGTGGGCACATGATAATTCTTGTCATAAAAGCCCCAGAGCCTGACCACCGGGTAGACGGTTACATCAAACAGTCCCCGGGTATCGCTGTACAGCTGCAGGGCTTGGGCCAAAAGAAAGGCGGTATCGGGGCTCAGGTCCCCGGAACCATTTTTGTTCAGGCGGGAAACATCGCTGTCCGCCTTTCCAATGCTGAGCAGGTCGTCCAGCCGCTCGATTTCTGCCTGGGCTTTTTGCAGGGCTTCTTCCCGGGCTGCACCGTAGGCGGTGAGCTGCATGACCGTATCCATAGAGGTCAGGTAAATGCTGCTGCTCTCATTTTTTTCCCGGTCTTCTTTTGCGCAGCCTGCCAGGAGCAGGGAAAACAGCAGGCAGACGGATATAAAACGTTTCATGGAGGTCCTCCGGCAAATGTATGGTCTGGTCCCATTCGTGGGGTACCGGCCAATTATACAGAAAATTCGGGAGGATGTAAAGGAAAAGATAGAGCGGTCCAAAAAATGACAGGATTACCGGCATAAAAAATTTTTATTGCAATTATGTCGAAAATGAGATACAGTATTTACAGTTGACATGGACGGAACGGGTAAAATCGGGCCCGGCTATAGAGCTGAAGGAGAGAGTAGATATGACAAATCTTTATCTTGGTGTCAATGGCGGCGGCGTTCGGACGGAGCTGCGTGTGGCGGATGAAGCGGGAAAGGAGCTTATCTGCATCCAGGGCGGCCCCACCAGCTTTAAGGCGGTGGGCAATGCGGCGGCCTTTGCCTATATGCGGGATTTGGCCCGGCAGATGGAAAGCCTGGGGGTTCGGCCCCGGCTGCTTACCAGAGGCGTATGGGGAATGTCCGGCTGCGATACCCCGCAGGACCGGACCATTTACGAGGCCATGATCGAGCAGGCAGGCTTTGTGCCGGAAAGAACGACGGTGGTCAACAATGCGGAGCTCCCCTTCTGGGCGGCGGCGGATCTGCCTGGGGTGGCGGTGATTGCCGGTACCGGCTCCGTGGTGATGGGCATCGGCAGCAACCGGGAAACCATGCGCATCGGCGGCTGGAACTACGCCTTTTCCGACCTGGGCTCCGGCTACTGGATGGGCTCCCGGCTGCTGCGGGAAATGGCCCTGTGGCTGGATGGCTGCCGGGAGGACTGCTTCACCTTTCGGAAGGTGGAAAAGAAGCTCCTGCCCCAGGGCGGCAGCCGGGAGGATATGCTCTACCGGCTTTCCACCCTGACCCGGGGGGACGAGATTGCCTCCTATGCCTCCATTGTTCTGGAGACGGCGGAATCTCCCCTGTGTAAAAAGCTCCGCCAGCAGGCGGCGGACTACCTGACGGACTACGCCGGCCGTATGCTGGAAAATTTAAGGGCCAAGGGAGAAAAGGACCTGAAAATCGTTCTGGCCGGAGGCCTTATTTACAGCGAATGCTTCCGGGATCAGGCGGTGGCCGCTATGGAAAAGCATGGCGTACCGGTAATCGTCAATACGGTTCCCCCCGCGCAGGGCGGTATCCGGCTGGCCAAGTGCCTGGGATGAATTTTAAAAGCCGAAGGTTTTGTGCCTTCGGCTTTTTGGCATATTTCCCCCATCCTTCATGCTAAGATGTTCCGTACAGCTGAAATGGGAATGGGGGAAAGGGCATGAAACGCAGAGCGCACAATTTTGGTTGGGGGCTTCTGATCGGGGCGGCCATTGTGCTGCTGTGGACACCGCCGCTGATGCACTTGGCGGGAAACGCACAGGGGGAAACCCCGGAATTTACGGCGCCGGAGGCTTCCGGCGCAGATGGGAAGGCTGCGGTATCGGTGCTGGAAGAAACGGGAGAAAAACAGACGCAGAGTCTGGAAGACTACCTGACGGGTGTGGTGCTGGGGGAGATCCCGGCGGACTTTGAAGCGGAGGCACTGAAGGCCCAGGCGGTGGCAGCCAGAACCTATACGAGAAAGGCACAGCTTTTGGGGGGCAAGCACGGGGACGGAAGCCTGTGCCGGGACCCGGGCTGCTGCCAGGCCTATTGGGACCCGGGGGACTACCTGGACCGGGGCGGAAGCCCGGAAAACCTGGAACGGGTCCGCACTGCGGTCCGCCAGACGGATGACCTGGTGCTGAGCTACCGGGGGGAGCTGATTGAGGCCACCTATTTTGCCTGCTCCGGCGGCCGGACGGAGGCTGCCGTGGCCGTATGGGGAACGGACTATCCCTATTTACGGGCTGCCGACAGCCCCGGGGAGGAGAACGCCATGTATTTCCGGGATACCAAATGGGCAGGCCGCCAAGAGCTGGAAGAGGCCCTGGGGATTTCCTTGCCGGAGGACCCCTCCCGGTGGCTGGGTGCCGTGGCGCGGACCTCCGGCGGTGGGGTTGACTGGCTGGAGCTGGGAGGCGTGCGCTTTCCGGGTACCGTGCTGCGGCAAAAGTTGGGCCTTCGATCCACTGCCTTTGAGGCTGCCCCGGAGGCAGACGGCCTGCTTTTTGAAACCCGTGGCTTCGGCCATCGGGTTGGCCTGAGCCAGTACGGAGCCCAGGCTATGGCAAAGGAAGGGGCGGACTTTGCCCAAATTCTGCAGCACTATTACCCGGGAACAAGTATTGGAAAATATGTTGAATTGTTCACACAAAAATGATAATATACTTGTATATACTGACAAGAAGGTGAATCTATGCAACTAAATATCGACGGCAGAAGTATAGATGCCCAAAAAGGCCAGAGCCTTTTGGAGCTGATCGGACACTTGGGGATGAATGCGCAAAAGCTCTCCCAGCGGCCTCTGGCTGCCAGAATTGCCGGAGAGGTGTTTACCCTGAACTATATCCCTTTGCGGGATGGGGACGGGGAAGGGGACCGGCCTTCCATGCGCCGGGCCATGGCGGCCTCCGGCGGCAATGTTCGCCTCCTCCGGATCCGGGATTCTGCCGGGCGGGATGTGTATATCCGCACCGGTCAGTTTGTGATTTTCCTGGCCCTGCGGCAGCTGTGGCCGGAGGCGGAGTGCACCGTGGACTGTACCCTGGGCTCCAGCGTTTTTATTTCCGTAAATAAGGCCCGGGACTTTTCCGCTGCCAGGCTCAAATCCCAGGTGGAGAAGATCGTGGCTCAGGACATTCCCCTGCTCCGCCGGAGGGTACCCAAGGAGCAGGCCATTGCCCAGTTTACCGCCGAGGGCCAGCCGGACAAGGCACGGCTCCTGCGCTGGCGGAAGGATGACTATTGCAGCGAGTACAGCTACGGAGACTACCTGGACAATTTCTACGGAGAGCTGGCGCCCTCCACCGGCTACCTGACGGTGTGGGACATTTTACCGGCAGACGGGGGCTTCCTCTTTGTGTATCCGGACGAATTGGAGCCGGACCGGGTGGCGAAGCTTTCCCCCATGCCCCAGTTTTTCAGTGTCTTTTCCGAAGGGGAGCGCTGGTGCCGGCTGATGCAGTGCCAAAACGTATCGGACCTGAACGACCTGACTGCCTCCGGAAAGATCAGGGAGCTGATTCGGGTGAACGAAGCCCTGCACGAAAAGCGGTTCTCCCAGGTGGCGGATATGGTCTGCTCCCGGGGGGCCAAGGCCGTGCTTCTGGCAGGCCCCAGCTCCTCCGGCAAAACCACCTCTGCTCACCGGCTGGCAACCCAATTGCGGGTATACGGCAAAAAGCCCATCCTGATGAGCCTGGACGACTACTACATCGACCGGGATAAAATCGCCCCGGGCCCCGATGGAAAGCTGGACCTGGAGCACATCAATACCCTGGACTGCGACCTTTTCCGGCAGGATATGGGGGCGCTGCTCAAGGGAGAAGAGGTCAGCCTGCCCACCTTTAATTTCCTGACGGGCCGGCGGGAATGGCACGGGGAGAAGCTCCGGCTGGAGGCGGATTCCGTGATCATCGTGGAGGGGCTGCACGCGCTGAATCCGTTGATGCTGCCGGAGAACGTGGATAAAAACCTGATTTTCCGGATGTACGTTTCCCCGCTGCTGCCCCTGAACCTAGACAATCACAACCGGATCCCCACCAGCTACCTGCGGCTGATCCGCCGGATCGTCCGGGACTACGAAACCCGGGGCTCCTCCGTTCAGCGGACCGTATCCATGTGGGAATCCGTCCGGCAGGGGGAGAAAAAGTGGATTTTCCCCTTCCAGGAAAATGCGGATGTGATTTTCAACAGCTCTACCCTGTATGAGCTGGCCGTTCTGAAAAAGCACATTTATCCGCTGCTGTCCCAGGTCCAGCCGGAGGACGACTGGTTCGACGAGGTGCGCTACATTGAAAAGCTGCTGAATTTTGTGCAGGAGGCGGATGTGGACGACGAAATTCCGCCTACCAGCCTGATTCGGGAATTTATCGGCGGAAATACCTTTTACAGGTAAATAAAAAGGGCACGCTGCCAACTTGACAGCGTGCCCGAAAAATCTGTATTCAGCCTGCCACCGGAGGACAGGGGAACTTGAGGATCAGGGATACCACAAGGCACAGGAAAATGCACCCAAAGCCGGTTACCATCCAGAAGCTGCGGCGGCGGATCAATTCCCCGGTGATGAACAGCCAGGCAAGGGACAGCAGGGAGGCCAATGTCGCCACAATGGCACTGATAACCCGGACCACAGTCCACCCTTTGGATGAAAAGACGAGAAACAGGACGAAAACGAGTGCATCAGCAATTAAAATCCTGGTCATCATGCGCTCCAGCTCACGATATCGGTTCTTCTTTCCCACAGTGCATCCCTCCGGCGGACAATTTTCTAGGTGTATCTTATCACAACCTGTCGGAAATTGCAATCGTTTTGAGATATTTCGTTAATTTATTTTATTTCCGCTTGCGCCCGTAGAGAATCAATGGTATAATGCAGGAAATATGTGTCAAAGTTATCGGGCAAGGGGAAAATACACCCTTTGCCGGAAGAAAAGGAAACGGATATGTCTCAGCCTCAATACCATTTGCAGGGCGTTGTTCACGCCAGGGGCGATACTATGGAGGATTTTGAAGGCCCTCTGGATGTGATCTTTCTGCTGCTGAGCAAGAACAAAATTGAAATCCAGGATGTGTCCATTACGGCCATTCTGGAGCAATACCTGGCTTATCTGGACGAAATGAAACGGCTGGATATGGAAATTGCCAGCGAGTTTATCACCATGGCCTCCCACTTGATGCTCATCAAGACCAAGATGCTCCTGTCTGCCGCGGAGCAGCAGGAGGCCCAGGACGAGCTGGAGGTGCTGCGCCGGAGCCTGCTGCAGCGCCGCTGCAAGGAAGCCATGGAGCAGATTCGCCTGGCGGTGGCCGAGCTGGAGCCCCGGAATGAAATCGGCCGCTGCATTTTTACCAAGGAGCCGGAGCCACTAAAAAAAATAAGCGGCTACCGGTATCAGCACGATGTAAAGGACCTGCTGCAGGCCCTGGAAACCATTGCCGAGCGGAACCAGCGGCAGCTGCCCCCCTCTACCCGGAATTTCCGGGGCATTGTGGGCAAGGAGCCCTACCCCGTGGGAAAAAAGTCCCGGGAGGTGCTGCGCCAGCTGATTTTACGGGGAGTGGAGCGGCTGAAGTCCCTGTTCCGGGGCAACAAAACCCGCTCCGAGGTGGTAGCCACCTTTTTGGCCATTTTGGAGCTGTGCAAAACCAATGCGGTACGGCTGGAAGACGACGGCTCTGGAGAGAACCCCAGTGTCCGCCTGCTGGATAAGGATATGACCGCGGAAGGAGAGAAGGCATAAATGGAACAAGAAGAGCTGACCCGGGTCCTGGAGGCCATTCTCTTTGCCGCCGGGGAGCGGGTAGAGGTCAGCCGTATGGCCCAGGTGCTGGAGACGGACCCCGAGGATATTACCCGGGCCTTGGATAAGCTGGCGGACGACCTGGCCTACAACCGCCGGGGCATCCGCATTCTGCGGCTGGAAAACGGCTACCAGATGGTATCCTCCGGGGAAATGGCCGATTACATTACGAAAACTCTGGAAACCCGGAAGCCCCCCAAGCTTTCCTCTTCCCAGCTGGAAACGCTGACCGTCATTGCCTATTACCAGCCGGCTACCAAGGCTATGGTAGAGCAGATCCGGGGGGCGGACAGCAGCTATTCCGTGGCGGCCCTGCTGAACAAAAAGCTCATCGAGGAGGCGGGGCGCCTGAACGTTCCCGGCCGCCCCATTCAGTACCGGACTACGCCGGATTTTTTGCGGACCTTCGGCCTCAGCTCTCTGGAAGAATTGCCACCCATTGATAAGATCGCCTTTGGGGAGCCCATTGAGCTGCCGGAGGAAGCTTCCGGGGAGGCGAAGGACTGATGGGCTGGCTGATTTTCCTGGGGATTGCGATCCTCCTGGGATGCCTGCCCCTGGGCGTTCGGCTTCGCTACGGGGAGGACGGCTTTTTCGCGGCGGTGCTCCTGGGGAAAATAAAAATTGCGGTATACCCCATGCCGGATTGGCTGGACAAGCGGCTTCATAAGCCAAAGAAGAAGTCGGAACGGGCCAAGCCGCCCGAGCCCCGGCAGGAGCCCCCAAAGGCGGAGCAGCCTTCCGGCGGCTCCGTTGCCCGGTTCCTGCCGTTTATAAGGCTGGGACTCCGGTTTTTAGGGGACCTGCGCCGGAAGCTGCGGGTGAACCGTTTGGAGCTCAAGCTGATACTGGCAGGGGACGACCCCTGCGATGTGGCCGTCAATTACGGCAGAGCCTGGGCGGCCCTGGGGAACCTGATGCCGCGGCTGGACCGGGCCCTGGTCATCAAAAAGCGCAATGTGGAAGTAGAGTGCGACTTCCTGGCGGAAGAAACAAAAGTCCTGTTTGCCATGGACCTGACCGTTACCCTGGGCCGCATCCTGGGCCTGGGACTTGGGTACGGCTTCCGGGCAATCAAGTTATACATGAATCTGAAAAATCAAAAGGCGGTGCAGACCAATGAGTGAAAAACTACCCAATATGCTGGAAACCACCATCCAGAAGATCCGTGATATGGTGGATGCCAATACGGTGGTGGGGGAGCCCATTACCACGGCGGACGGTACGACCATTTTGCCGGTGTCCAAAATCAGCATCGGCTTAGGGGGCGGCGGCTCCGATTTTGCCAGCAGCAAGGCAGCGGCCGGGCAGATGCCCTTTGGCGGCGGCGTTGGGGCCGGGGTCAAGGTGACGCCTGTATGCTTCCTGGTGGTCAAGGATGGCAATGTGCGGATTCTGACCATTGCGGAGCCTGCCAATACCACGGCGGACCGGATTGTGGAAATGGTGCCGGAGACCCTGGACCGGATCGGATCCTTCCTGGATACCCGGAAAAAGCCGGAATAATTGCACCCTTTCCTGGGCAGACTAGGCCGGGGTGAGGAATGTGCGGAGATTTTTTGCAAAAACGGCGGCTGCGATTCTGGCTGCCGTTTTGCTGTTGCCGGTAAAGGCCCAGGCCCTCTCTGCCCGCCGGGCCATAGCGGTGGACGGAATCACCGGGAGGGTCCTGTATGCAAGGGCAGAGGAGGAGCAGGCCCTGATTGCCAGCACCACCAAGATTATGACGGCCCTGGTGGTGTGCGAGCAGTGCAATGTGCTGTCCCGGTTCAAAATTCCCAAAGAGGCGGTGGGCATCGAGGGTTCCTCCATGTACCTGAAGGCGGGAGAGGTTCTGACCGTACAGGAGCTGTTGTACGGCCTGATGCTCGCCTCCGGCAACGATGCCGCGGTGGCTCTGGCCATTTTCTGCGGCGGCAACCCCTCCGATTTTGTGGAACTGATGAACGACAAGGCCAGGGCTTTGGGCCTGACCGGTACCCATTTTGCCAACCCCAACGGCCTGGATGCCCCGGACCATCACTCTACGGCCAGGGACCTGGCGGTGCTGGCGGCCTATGCCATGGAAAACCCTGTTTTTGCCAGGACGGTTTCCACAAAGACCGTATCCGTGGGAGAACGGTATCTGCGCAATCACAATAAGCTGCTGTGGCAGGTAGACGGGGCCGATGGGGTAAAAACCGGATACACCAGAGCGGCGGGCCGGGCGCTGGTATCCTCCGCTTCCCGCGGGGGGCGGCGAATTGTTGCCGTCACGCTGGATGCCCCGGATGACTGGAACGACCACAAAAGGCTGCTGGAGGAGGGCTTTGCCGGGTACAAGGTAGCCCGGGTTCTGTCCCGGGGGGACAAGGTGGGTTCCCTGCCGGTGGCCGGAGGAGAGGGGAATGTATCCCTTTTAAGTGCCGGGGATTTTGACTATGCCCTGGCCCCCCAGGACCGGCCCCAGCTGGCCGTTGCCGGGAAGAATTTTGTCTACGCCCCGGTGGAGGCGGGAAAAAAAGCCGGGTTTGCCTATGTGATGCTGGATGGGAAGGCCGTGGGGAAGGTGCCGCTTGTCTATGGAGAAACGGTAGCGCAGGCGGAGAAAAAGCCCTGGTGGAGAAGATAGAGAAACGGAAGGAGCCGATATGAAAGAAAGACTGCAAAAGCTGCTGTCCGGCCGGGGAGTGGCTTCCCGGCGGAAGGCGGAGGAAATGATCCTGGCAGGCCGGGTGACGGTGAACGGAAGACCGGCTGCCCCGGGGGAAGGGGCCGACCCGGAAACGGATGTCATTCTGGTGGACGGAAAGGCTCTGCCGGAAACCCAAAAGAATGTGTATATCCTTCTCCATAAGCCCAGGGGATATGTAACCACCCTGTCCGACGAAAAGGGGCGGCAGAATGTGACGGAGCTGGTTCCCTGCGGTACCCGGGTGTATCCCGTGGGACGGCTGGATATGGACTCCGAGGGCCTGCTGCTGCTGACCAACGACGGGGCCTTTGCCAACCGGCTGATGCACCCAAAGGCAGAGGTGGAGAAGACCTATCTTGTTTGGGTTTCCGGCTTTGAAGCCGGGAAGGAGACGCTTTTGTCCAGGCCCATTGTCCTGGACGGCTACCGGATTCGCCCGCCCAAGGTTACAATGCAAAGTGTCCGGGGCAGCCGGGCGCTGATAGAGGTGACCATCCACGAGGGACGAAACCGGCAGATCCGCCGAATGTGCCGGGAGGCGGGCCTCCGGGTAGACCGCCTGAAGCGCATCCGGGAGGGGAGCCTATCCCTGGGGGATCTGCCCCTGGGAGCCTGGCGGTATCTGACGGAGGAGGAGCTCCGGCTGCTGCAGGAGGAAAAATAAGGACTTTGGACTGGGGCGGTGCCGGATTCCCGGAAGGGAGCGGCGCCGCTTTTGAAATTGTCCGCTGGATTGCCATGAAATTCCGCAAATCCCGTCTTGCAAAATGGGCCCGGGTTTGCTATTATAGCTCTGTGTGCCATGGGCGCAGAGATTACGAGAAAAATGACAGGGAGGTATCACCGTGCGGTGTGATATTCTTTCATTATTAAAGGAAAACATGACCGGCTTTTCCAAGGGCCAGAAGCGGATTGCCCAGTATATTCTGGAATCCTACGATAAGGCGGCCTTTATGACGGCCAATAAGCTGGCCCAGAACGTGGGCGTCTCCGAGTCTACGGTGGTCCGCTTTGCGGTGGACCTGGGCTTTGACGGCTACCCCAGTATGCAGAAGGCCATGCAGGAAATGGTGCTGAACCGGCTGACCTCCGTCCAGCGGATTGAGGTGGCCAACGACCGGATGAAGGACCAGGATGTGATTTCTACGGTGTTCCACTCCGATATGGAAAAGCTCCGCCAGACGGAAGAGACCGTCAGCCGGGAGGAATTCGGGGATGCCGTGGCGGCGGTGCTGAAGGCCAAGCGGGTATATATCATCGGCGTCCGGTCCGTGGCGCCTCTGGCAAATTTTTTGGGCTATTACCTCAACTATATGTTCAACAATGTCCATGTGGTCTCCGGCGTCAGCGAAGGGGAGATGTTTGAAAAAATCGTGGGCGTAGGGGCAGAGGACGCAGTCATTGCCCTGAGCTTCCCCCGGTACTCCGCCACCACTACCAAGGGCGCCCGGTACTGCTGTTCTGCCGGTGCTACCGTTATCGGCATTACGGACAGTAAGCTCTCCCCCCTGGGCCAGTGCTGCGACCATGTGCTGGTTGCCAAGAGCGATATGGTCTCCCTGGTAGACAGCCTGGTGGCCCCCCTGAGTATGATTAATGCCCTGATTGTGGCCATTGCCGCCAAGAAGGAAAAGGAAATCGCCCACACCTTTGAGCGGCTGGAGCACATCTGGGACGAGTATAATGTTTACGAAAAACAGGTGACGGGTCATGAAGGCTGATGTGATCGTCATCGGCGGCGGCCCGGCCGGAATGTTTGCGGCCGTTACCGCCGCCAAAAACGGTGCCGGAGTGCTGCTGCTGGAAAAGAACGACCGGCTGGGCAAAAAGCTGGTAATTACCGGCAAGGGCCGCTGCAATGTAACCAACGACTGCACCGCCGGGGAGGTTCTGCAGAATACCCCCCGGAACGGCCGCTTTTTGTACAGCGCTATGACGGCCTTTCCACCGGAAAAAACCAAGGCCTACTTTGAGAGCCTGGGCTGCCCGTTAAAAACCGAGCGGGGCAACCGGGTGTTTCCCCGGTCCGACAGTGCCTTTTCCGTCCTGGACGCCCTGAAAAAGGATCTGAGGCAGTCGGGCGTCACCGTGAAAACGGGAAAGGTTCTGGGCCTTTGCACCCTGGACGGGGCCATATCCGGCGTGCGGACCGAGGAAGGGACGGTTTCCGCCCAAAAGGTAATTTTGGCCACCGGCGGGGAAAGCTACCCGGCTACCGGCTCTACGGGGGACGGCTACCGGCTTGCAGCGGCCCTGGGCCATACCGTTGTGGAGCCCCAGGGGAGCCTGGTGCCCCTGGAGACCGCCGGGCAGGACTGCCAGAGGATGCAGGGGCTGTCCCTGCGGAATGTGGGGGTAAAGCTGCTGAACGCCAAGGGAAAGGTGCTCTACAAGGACTTTGGAGAGCTGCTTTTTACCCACTTCGGCGTTTCCGGCCCTACGGTGCTCAGCGCCAGCTGCCACCTGAAGGGGGAGGGATGCAGGCTCCTGATCGATTTAAAGCCTGCTCTGGACGAGGGAAAGCTGGATGCGAGAATTTTGCGGGACCTGGAGATGTACCAGAACCGGTCCATGGAAAACGCACTGACGGACCTTCTGCCCCGGTCCATGATCCCGGTGGTGCTGGACAGGCTGGGAGTTTCCTGCGATTTGCAGGCCAACAGCTTTTCCAAGGCTTCCCGGCGGCAGCTGGTGGAGCTATTAAAGGCCTTCCCCGTTGAAATTACCGGCAAGCGTCCGGTGGCCGAGGCCATTGTCACCTCCGGCGGCATCAGGGTTTCGGAGATTGACCCCAAGACCATGGAGAGCAAAAAGGTGCCGGGGCTCTACTTTGCCGGGGAGATTATCGACTGCGATGCCTATACCGGCGGCTTCAACCTGCAAATCGCCTGGGCCACAGGGTATGCGGCGGGTTTGGCTGCCTCGAAAAAAGAGGCATTGACAAAATGAGTGTCTTGTACTAGAATATCTCCTGTACCCTTGAAACAGAGATTTTACGGAGGGAGCCTTGTCATGTACGAGAAGCTTGTAAATTATGCCGCAAAGCAGTTGGAGATCGACGCTTCCGAGATTAAGCCCGAGAGCACCTTTGAGAGCCTGGGTATCGATTCTCTGGACATCGTGGAAATGATTATGGACCTGGAGACCGAGCTGGGTGTGGAGCTGGATATGGAAGACCAGAAGATCACCACCTTCCAGGAGCTGGCAGACTTTATCGAATCCAAGCTGAACTGAATACCTTGGATGCCCTTCGGGCGTCTGAAAACTTTGTTAAGTGACCACGAATCGGTCTGTAACAAGGTCGCACTAGTCGGGGAGTTAGCGGTGCCCTGTACCTGCAATCCGCTGCAGCAGGGATGAATTCCTATACCCGGGTGAGTATATATGTCTTCCGCTCCGGTAACGCGGTGCTGAGAGGATGGTCTTGCGCAACGAGACCCCGTGAACCATGTCAGGTGGGGAACCAAGCAGCATTAAGCGGAACGTTTCGTGTGCCGCAAGGTTGCCGTTCTTGAGCCGGCTGTCCGTGGGCGGAGCGTATTGCTCATTCAAATGTAGGTGTGCGATCTTGTTATGGGCCGATTCTATTCATTTTGATAAGGAGGCGGCGTCGTGTCCGCATATCAGGCGTTATACAGAAAATACCGCCCCCAGACCTTCGATGATGTGTCCGGCCAGCTGGCGGTAACCCAGACTCTGAAAAACCAGATTATTACGGGAAAATTGAGCCATGCCTACCTCTTTACCGGTTCCCGGGGCACCGGAAAGACCAGCTGCGCCAAAATTCTGGCCAAGGCCGTCAACTGCCTCCACCCGGATAACGGAAACCCCTGCAATATGTGCCAGGCTTGCCGGGCCATCGATTCCGGCTCCTGCATGGATGTGCTGGAAATCGACGCGGCCTCCAACAACGGCGTAGACAATGTGCGGGACCTGCGGGACGATGCGGTGTATACCCCCTCCCAGGTCCGTAAACGGGTGTATATTGTGGACGAGGTGCATATGCTGTCCATGTCGGCGTTCAATGCCCTCTTAAAAATCATCGAGGAGCCCCCGGAGCATCTGCTGTTTATCCTGGCCACCACGGAGTTGCACAAGGTTCCGGCTACCATTCTGTCCCGGTGCCAGCGTTTTTCCTTCCGGCGGATCAGCCAGGAGGACATTGCTTCCAGGCTTCAATATGTTGCTTATCAGGAGCAGATTGAGCTGGACGAGGCAGCGGCCCGGGTGCTGGCCCGGCTTGCCGATGGAGGTATGCGGGACGGCCTGAGTCTGCTGGACCAATGCGCCTCCGCCACTACGGGCGAGCTGACGGCGGAAAAGGTATACGAGTGCTTGGGGATCGCCGGAGAACGGAAGTGCGGAGAGCTGCTGTCCTACTGCGCCGGGCAGGATACGGCAAAGGCTTTGAGCCTTTTTAACCAGCTGTACAGCCAGGGGAAAGACCTGGGGGCCTTGCTTGACGAGCTGGAAAGCCTGCTGCGGGATTTGCTGGTTATGAAAACGGCCCCGGGCTCCGGGCTCAGGATGCTTTCGGGCGTGGCCCCGGACAGCGAGGTTATAGGGCTTACCAAACAGCTTTCCACCGGGGAGCTGGTAAGAATGATGCAGACGGTCCAGGAAACCACCGCCGCCTTTAACCGCAGCGCCGGACGGCGGATGGATGCGGAACTGTGCATTGTAGAGTTGTGCCGCCCGGAGCTGAGCCTGGACGCCAAGGCCATGAACGCCAGGCTGACCCGCCTGGAGGACCAGATCAAAAGCGGCCGCATTGCCGTGGCCGCCCCGGCGCCCCCAACGCAGGCGCAGACCCCTCCGCCGGAAGAGGCGGACGACGATCGTCCGCCTATGCCCGGCGATGAGGATGCCCCTCCGGCCGAGGAGGAGCCCCAAAGGCCGGAGGCCCCGGACAGCTTCTGGGTGGAGCTGGTAGGGGAGGTACGGGCAGAGCTGAAGCCTCCTGTTTCCGGTTTCTTCGTCACCACCCCCCAGTCGCCGATCCAGGGCGTACTGGTTGGGGACCGGCTGGAAATTCGGGCCGGCAACAGCTTTGTGGCGGAAATGGTGGGGAAACCGGAAATATTGGAGCTCATTTCTCTGAAGGCCTCCGCCAAGCTCCGGCGGAACATCACCGCCATAGTGGTGGACCTGGCGAAAAAAGGAGGGTCCCCCAAAATGGAGCAGCTGCTTCAGTTTGGCAGGGCCCACCAGGATATTGTAAAAATACGAAATTGACAAAGGAGATTTTTTCGATGGCAAAAGGTGGATTCCGGGGAATGCCCGGCGGTATGGGCGGCATGAATCAGGCCGCTATGATCAAGCAGGCCCAGAAGATGCAGCAGGAAATGCTGAGAATGCAGGAGGAGCAGGAGAACAAGCAGTTTTCCGCCCAGTCCGGCGGCGGCATGGTGTCCGCTACCGTAAACGGCAAGCACGAACTGGTGGACCTGAAGGTAAACCCGGAGGCAGTGGACCCGGAGGATGTGGAAATGCTCCAGGATATGATTATTGCCGCCGTCAACGAGGCCATGCGGACCGCCGACAGCGAGGCCGCCAGCAATATGTCCAAGCTCACCGGCGGCCTGAATCTGGGCGGCCTGTTCTAAGGAGCAGCCATGCAGTTTTTTCCGGCCGCTCTGCAAAATTTGACGGACCAGTTCGCCAGGCTCCCCGGCATCGGGGGAAAAACCGCCCAGCGGCTTGCCTTCCGGGTGCTGGAAATGCCTTTGGAAGACGCCCAGGCCTTTGCGGATGCCATTCTGGAGGCCAAGAGCACGGTGCACACCTGCCCCTGCTGCCAGAATCTGACGGACCGGCCCCTGTGCCCCATCTGCGCCGACGACAGCCGGGACAAGTCCACCATCTGCGTGGTGGCGGAGCCCAAGGATGTGATTGCCATGGAGCGCTCCCGGGAGTATCAGGGGGTATACCATGTGCTCCACGGCGTGATTTCCCCCCTGAACCGGGTAACCCAGGACGATATTAAAATCCGGGAGCTGCTGACCCGGGTGGGGGAAGGGAACGTAAAAGAGGTCATTATGGCCACCAACCCGGATACCGAGGGGGAGGCCACGGCCATGTACATTTCCCGGCTGCTGCGCCCCCTGGGGGTGAAGGTTACCAGGCTTGCCTACGGCGTTCCCGTGGGCAGCCAGCTGGAATACGCGGACGAAGTGACGCTGTCCCGGGCCCTGGAAGGCAGACAGGAGATATAATGAAGGATTTCCCGGTTTTCACCACCGAAAACGGTGTAGCCAGCCTGGTTTTGAAGGAGATTCCCTATAAAAAGGAAGCCTACATCACCCTGCGGGCCTCCCAGACCCCGGAAGCTCTTTTGGAGGAGTGCATTTCTTTCTGCCGGGCCTGCGGGGCGGAAAAGGTCTACGCCGCCGGCCACGAAATTCTGGAAGCGTACCCCCTGCATACGGCGGTGCTGGAAATGCGGGGCATTCCTCAAATCGAAGAGCGGTATATTGCAAACCTCTTTCCCGTTACGGAAGCCACCGTCTCCCGCTGGCGGGAAATACACAACCGGGCTATGAAAGATACCGCCAATGTGGGCACCCTGGAAGCCAGAGACGAAGAGACGCTTTTAAAGGGCGGCGCTTATTTTGTCCACCGGGCGGGGCGGCTTCTGGGCATCGGCTACCTCCGGGAGGAGACGGTAGAGGTCATTGCCGCGGCCTTCCCGGGGGCGGGGAAGTATGTGCTCCATTCCCTCTGCTCCGTCTGCCCCGGGGTGCCGCTGCGGTTGGAGGTTGCTTCTGCCAATGAACGGGCCATTGCCCTGTACGAGAAAATCGGGTTTCTGAAGGTGAAAGAGCTGTCCCGGTGGTACCGAATATAAAAAGGAATTGCAGGGGCGGCCGCCGGCCGCCCCTGCAATGGGTTTGGTAAAAAAATAAATCTGTCAAGGAAAAGTACTTGACAAACAAGCAAAAGTATAGTATGATATCCAGGCTGTCAAGGGGAAAGCCTTGACAAGGAAAGGATGCATCCATGGACGACGCACTGGAAATGACCCTGCTGTTCGACTATTACGGAGAACTGCTGACGGAAAAGCAGCGTGCCTGCCTGGATATGCGCTACAACCAAGACCTTTCCCTGGGGGAAATCGCCCAGGAGCTGGGCGTCAGCCGCCAGGGGGTATACGACAACCTGAGCCGGGCAGAGGCAATGCTCCGGAATATGGAGGAAAAGACCGGCTTCGTCCGCAGGGACGAGAAGGTCCGGAAAGCAGCCGGGAAGATTGCGGAGGCCGCCGAAAAGCTTCTGGAAACGACAGACGGGCGGTACGCGGACCTGGCCAAGATCATCCTGTCCCAGGCCCGGGAACTTGAGGAGTAAGCTATGGCATTTGAAGGCTTGACCGACAAAATATCCGCCACCTTCAAAAGACTTCGCGGCAAAGGAAGGCTGAAGGAAGCAGACGTGAAGGAGGCCATGCGGGAAATCCGGATGGCGCTTTTGGAGGCGGATGTCAGCTATAAGGTCGTAAAGGATTTTACAAAGTCCGTTACCGAGCGCTGCGTGGGCGCGGATGTACTGGAATCCCTGACCCCCGCCCAGATGATCGTAAAGATCGTCAACGAAGAGCTGTGCAAGCTTATGGGCGCGGAGACAAAACACATTCATATTAACCCCAACGGCCCTACCGTGGTTATGCTGGTTGGCCTCCAGGGCGCCGGTAAGACCACCAATGGCAGTAAGCTTGCGGGCCTTATGAAGCGGCAGGGGAGAAACCCGCTGCTCGTGGCCTGCGATGTTTACCGGCCTGCCGCTATCCAGCAGCTGAAGGTTTGCGGCGAGAAGCTGGGGATTCCCGTCTTTGAAAAGGGTACCCAGGATCCTGTTGTCACCGCCAAGGAAGCGGTGCTCTACGCCCGCCAGAGAGGCTACGACATGGTGTTTCTGGACACCGCCGGCCGCCTCCATGTGGATGAGGCTCTGATGGAAGAGCTGAAGAACATCAAGGCCACCGTAAAGCCGGATGAAATTATGCTTGTGGTAGACGCCATGACCGGCCAGGATGCGGTCAACGCCGCCCAGACCTTTAACGAATGGCTGGAGATCGACTCCGTCATGCTTTCCAAGCTGGACGGCGATGCCAGAGGCGGTGCGGCCCTGTCCGTCCGGGCCGTTACCGGAAAGCCCATTAAGTTTGCCGGTGTGGGCGAAAAGCTGGAGGACATCGAGGTTTTCCACCCGGACCGGATGGCAAGCCGGATTCTGGGCATGGGCGATGTGCTTTCCCTCATCGAAAAGGCCGAGAAGGCCTATGACGCCAAGCAGGCCGCCAAGCTGGAGGAAAAGCTGAAAACCAACCGCTTCACCCTCCAGGATTTTTACGATCAGATGGTGCAGCTGAAGAGCATGGGCTCCATGGAGGACATTCTGGCCCAAATGCCCGGCGGCGCCAACCTGAAGGATGTAAAGCTGGACCCCAAGGCTATGGCCCATACCGAGGCCATTATCCTATCCATGACCCCCAAGGAGCGGGAGAACCCCTCCATCATCGGCGCCAGCCGCAAAAAGCGGATTGCCGCCGGCTGCGGGCTCCGGGTAGAGGATGTAAACAAGCTCTTAAAGTCCTTTGAGCAGATGCGCAAGCTCATGAAGCAGTTCTCCGCTCCCGGCGCTGCCAAGAAGCTCAAGAGAATGGGCGGCTTTGGCGGGATGCGCTTCCCGGGTATGTAAATTCCTTTGTTCGCTGTAAGCAAATTGCTTTGCGATATATATTTATTCAGACTTTTTATGGAGGTGAAACTTTCATGGTTAAGATCAGACTGAGAAGAATGGGCGCCAAGAAGGCTCCTTACTACCGTATCGTTGTTGCCGATTCCCGTTCTCCCCGTGATGGCCGCTGCATCGAAGAGATCGGCACCTACAATCCCCTGACCGCTCCCGCCACCATTACCGTGGACGCCGAGAAGGCTCAGAACTGGATCAAGAACGGTGCTCAGCCCACCGATACCGTTCGGGGCCTGCTGAAGAACGCCGGTGTTCTGTAAGCCCCTTTGAAGGAGTGGCACAATGAAGGAACTTTTGCTGTATATGGCAAAGAGCTTGGTTGACAATCCCGACTCCGTCACCGTTGTCGAAAAGACCGAAGAGGATGGCACGGTGCTGGAGCTCCATGTGGCCGAAGGCGACATGGGTAAGGTGATTGGCCGCCAGGGGCGGATCGCCAAGGAGATCCGTACCATTATCAAAACGGTGGCCCAGCGCACTGGCGAAAAGGTTACCGTGGAAATTGTGGACTAAACGGCTATGCGTGGCGATTTCGTCACGCATTTTCGTTTATAAAGGAGAAACGTATGAGACTTCCGTTTATCGAGGCAGGCGAAATTGTGAATACCCACGGGGTCCGGGGTGAGGTGAAAATGCTTACCTGGCTGGACGGCCCCGAAAGTATGCTGCCGTTTTCCAGGTGCCGCATTGCCGGGAAGCCCTATGAAATTGCATCCTGCCGGGTGCAGGGTACCTGCAACCTGATAAAGCTTCAGGGCGTAGATACCATGGAGCTGGCCCAGGCCCTGCGGGGGAAAAAGGTGGAAATTTTCCGGGAGGATGTTGGGCCCGATGTGATCTTTGCCGGGGAGCTGACCGGGGTGGAGGTCTATGCCGGGGGAGAGAAGATCGGAACCGTTGCCCAGGTGCTGGACTACCCCGGGAATCAGGTATATGTGGTGGAGGGCGCCAGGGAGTACATGATTCCCGCGGTAAAGGAATTTATCCTGAGGACCGACCTGGAGGGAAACCGGATGGATGTAAAGCTGCTGGAGGGCATGGAAACCGATGCGGATTGATATTCTGACCCTGTTCCCCGATACCCTGGGGGATGTACTGTCCGAAAGCATTCTGGGCCGGGCCCAGGAGCGGGGCTATATCCGCATTGAGGCCCACCAGATCCGGGACTATACCTCCAATAAGCAGAACCAGGTGGACGATTACCCCTACGGCGGCGGCCGGGGGGCCATTATGCAGGCGGACCCCATCTATCGCTGCTGGGAGGCGGTATGCGATGAGGCCGGGGGGCCGGTGCACACCGTATATATGTCCCCCTGCGGCCATACCTTCCGGCAGGAGGATGCCATCCGTTTAAGCAAAATGGACAATCTGATTCTGGTCTGCGGCCACTACGAGGGCATCGACCAGCGGTTCATCGACGAGTGCGTGGACGAGGAAATTTCTCTGGGGGACTTTGTACTTACCGGCGGGGAAATTGCCGCTATGGCCGTGACTGATGCCGTGTGCCGGATGGTTCCCGGGGTGCTGGCAGACCCGGAGTGCTTTGAAGACGAAAGCCATTTTTCCGGGCTCCTGGAATACCCCCAGTACAGCCGCCCCGCCGTGTGGCACGGGCGGGCGGTGCCGGAAATTCTGCTCTCCGGAAACCACGAAAGGGTAAACCGGTGGAGACGGATGCAGTCCCTCCGGCGGACCCGGGAAAGAAGGCCGGATATGTACGAAAAGCTGGACCTTTCCTCCAAAAAGGATCAGAAGCTTCTAAAAGAAATGGAACAGGAGGATTCCCGGTCCGAATAAAAAAACGCAGCCGAACCGGCTGCGTTTTTTCGGAGGCGCACTTCGTAATTCTCGGCGTGGACCTCAAAATAGCGTTGAGCAACTTTTCATTACATGGAGATAATGCCAAAGGCATTGGCCACGGAGCTGATGAGGATAATGGCGGCGAAGAAGGGGCACAGGAAGCGGATCATCAGGTTGAAAATCCTCTTCCGGCGGAAGGTGCCCTCTCCCTGGAGGACCTCCTCCTCAATCCGCTGAACGCCGATGACCCTGGAAACCAGGATGCAGATGGCAATGGCGGCAATGGGCATCATGACGGAGTTGGTCAAAAAGTCAAAGAAGTCCAAAAACTGCATCCCGATAATGGTCACCTTGCTCCAGGGGCCGTAGCCCAGGCAGGACAGGGTGCCCAGGCCCAGCATGGAAAGGCCCATAATGGCCGTGGCCTTTTTCCGGCCCCAGCCCAGCTCATCCTGCAGGGTAGAAACGGCGCTTTCCGTCAGGGCGATGGAGCTGGTGACGGCGGCAAAGAGCACCAGCAGGAAGAACAGAATGCCGATGAGGGTTCCAAGGCCCATGGAATCGAAGACCTTGGGAATGGTGATAAACATCAGGGCCGGGCCGGCATTCAGTGCTTCCGGGTCCCCGCCGGAGAAGGCAAAAACCGCGGGAATAATCATCAGGCCTGCCATAACGGCAATGGCGGTATCAAATACCTCCACATTTTGGGTGGAGCCTTCGATGGAAACATCCTTTTTCATATAGGAGCCGAAGGTAATGAGAATGCCCATGGCAATGGACAGGGAGTAGAACATCTGGCCCATGGCGGTGACCACGGTCATCCAGGAGAAATTCCTGGGGTTGGGCACCAGGAAGTATTTTACGCCCTCCATAGCGCCGGGCCGGGTAACGGAGTAGCCCGCAATGATGACGGACAGGACAACCAGTACCGGCATCATTTTTTTGGATACCCGCTCGATGCCGTTTTCCACGCCGGCGAAGATGACTGCCAGGGTCAGGGCAACGAAGACGATAAAGCACAGCTCCGTAGAAAGGCCGTTGGAGATAAAGGCGGAAAAATATCCGTCGGCAGCCAGGGCGTGACTGTGGCCCAGCAGGTAACCGGCCAGGTAATGGACGACCCAGCCGCCGATGACGGAGTAGTAGGGGACAATGAGAATGGGGATAATGGCGTTGATCCAGCCGCCGAACCGGAAGCCGAAGGAGGAGCCAAAGGAGGCAAAGGCCCCCACGGGGCTTTTGCGGGTCATGCGGCCCAGGCAGGTTTCTGCCACGATCATGGTATAGCCAAAGGTCAGGGCCAGCAGGATATAAATCAGCAGAAAAATACCGCCGCCGTACTTCGCGGCCAGATAGGGAAAACGCCAGATGTTTCCCAGGCCCACCGATGCTCCGGCTGCGGACAGCACGAAGCCCAGCCTCCCGGAAAAGGCGCTGCGCTTTTGTTTTTCGTTCATATTGTACTCCTCTTTCTCTGTTTGCTTTTTTACGCTGACGTATACTATACCATAGCGGAAGAGGAAATACAATCCCCAGAAAAGAATAAGATATGCAAAAAACCACCGATGCAATATTCTGCATCGGCGGTGAAATATCAGCGGAAATTCATCTGGTCCTCTTCTCGGAGGGCAGCCTTGATTCTGGCCTTGTCGGCATACATATGGGTATCGGCCACCTTTAAAAGGTCTGCCATGGTGCTGTTGGGTACCTGGGCGGAGTGGCCGTAGCCCGCGGCATAGCTCAGGGGGATGACGGGCATAAACTGGGTGCCGGAACGGTTGTAGTCGGCAGTCATTTTGCCAAGCTTATTCAGGAAGGCATCCACCTCTCCGGGGGTGACCTCTTTGAGAATTACAATAAACTCGTCGCCGCCGTAGCGCCCAACAAAATCGTCGGGCGGAGTGGCCTTCCGCAGCAGCTGGGCAAAGCCTTTAATCATGTCGTCGCCGGCCTGGTGGCCCATGGCGTCGTTGATTTTTTTCAGGTTGTTCAGGTCGAACATCAGGCAGGCGGTGGACAGGTCCAGCTCTTCCGGGGCGTTCAGCAGCTCTTCACATTTGCTCTTGTTGGGCAGGCCCGTGTGCTTATCCAGGTAGGCGGTAAAGGAGAGGACGGAGTTGGCGGTGGACAGCTTCCGGTTCTGGATGGAGCTGAAGAGCATCAGGCCCACCATAAGCAGGCTGCACAGCACCATGGCGTACTCAATGATCTGCAAATCCCGGGTGATCTGGTCGGAATAGGCCACGGCCTTGGCCACGGACTGGTCTGCCAGGGTGTAAAAATGGTCGCTGACATACAGGATATCGGTGCCCTCCGGCCCGGTAGCGCGGACTGCCTGAATGGTCCTTTCCAGGGTATCCCAGTATTTGGCCAGGATGGCCAGGCTGCTCTGGTACTCTACGTTTTGCATGGGGGTCACATCGTGGGTCTTGCCGCCTTCGCGCAGTTCTTCAATCAGAACCGGGATATCCGCAATCAGCTCATCGTTGTGGACACCCAGAAGCTCCTGCTTTACCAGCTGCTGGCCCTTGCCCCGCAGGGAGCCGGTCAGGTCGATGGCTTTGGCGGTGCCCCGGAGAAAATGGACATCCATGCCGGATAAAAAAATCAGAACCACCAAAAGAAGGGATAATATTTTGGGCAGGGTTTGTAAGAGAAAAGACTTGAACTTTTCCACGACGGTTGGTCCTCCTTCGCAGCGTTCGCTTATGCCTTTCCGCAAGGGCGGAAAGAAGCCCCGGTGTCTCGGCCAAAGCATAATCACATTATATAGAATCTATGAAAAAAATCAATAGCCTTTTGGTCATATTTTTGAATAATTGTTACGGAAGTAAAAAGTGCCGGACGGAGAAGGGGAGAAGTGGGGCAGAAAAAGAAAATGGCGATAGTTGTCGGAATCCCCTTGCTATTTATAGAGCAACTGTGTATAATGGTGAAGTACATCTGGAACTTGTACAAAACTATGCGAAAACTAAACAGATTATCACGCGAAAGCGTTTCGTTCTAAAAAATTGGAGGCTTTGAAATGACCTTACAGGAGTGCTACAACCGGATGGACGGCAACTACGAGGATGCCAAAAATCGACTGATGATGGATTCCATGATCGAGCGGTTCATGCTGAAATTTCTGGACGACAAAACCATGGAGGGCCTGCGCCAGGCGGTGGCGGCGGGGGACATTGCCGTGTCCTTCCGGGAGGCCCACACCTTAAAGGGCGTCGCAGCGAACCTGGCCTTTACCGGACTGCAGAAGGCCGCCTCTGACCTGACGGAGCAGCTCCGCCCCCAGAAGGCCGTGGCAGACCAGGTGCTGTATGCAAAGCTGGAGGATGCCTACCGGAAGACGGTGGAGGCTATCCGGGCCTATCAGGCGGAAAAGTAATATCCCAATTCTACACGATGGGTGCAACAAAGAGGGGATGTATCGATGTTAAAATCAAATGTTCTCATAGTGGATGATGCCCAGATCAATCGGGAGCTGCTGGAGGTTATCTTGCAGGACCGGTACCAGGTTTACCAGGCGGAAAACGGCGCCCAGGCCATCCAGATGATCGAATCCCAGGAGCGGGTTTACCGGCTGATGCTGCTGGATATTCAGATGCCTGTGATGGACGGCTTTAAGGTCCTGGAATATATGCGGCAAAAGAACCTGCTGAAGGACCTGCCGGTGATTGTGATTTCCGGCGATTCCTCCGACGCGTCAGTGCTCCAAGCCTATAAGCTGGGGGCGGTGGACTACTTTTCCAAGCCCTTCGGCCCGGAAATTGTCCTGAATCGGGTACATAACATTCTTTCCCTGTATGAGCACGACTATCTGGATGCGCTGACCGGGGGATATAACCGGAACGGCTTTATCAAAATGTCGGAAAACATCCTGCACAATGCGGCCAGCCGCACAGAGTATGCGCTGATGTTTTTCGACATCAAGAACTTTAAGGCCACCAATGAGCTCTTCGGCGTGGAGGGCGGAGACAGTATCCTGAAGGAGTTCTACCGCCGGATCAACGAATCCTTTGCGCCTGCCGTATCCGGAAGGCAGGATACCGACCATTTCGTATGCCTGACCCGCCGGGAAAATGTGGACCTGGAAACCCTGCCTGCCAAGCTGAAGCTGAACGCCCAGCTGAAGGGCCGGAGCATGAAGCTCTACGGCTATTGCGGCATTTACTACCTGGACGAAAACGACGACAATGTAAGCGCCATGATCGACCGGGCCAAGCTGGCAGAGGAGAGCATCCTCAGCGACCATGTGCTGCCCCATGTGGTTTTCGACGACTCCATGCGCAGGTTTTATATGGACCGGGCGGAGCTTATGAGTGAGTACGAGACCGCCATCCAGGGTGGGGAGTTCAAGGTATACTATCAGCCCGTGGTGGAGGCGGCTACCGGCAACCTGGTGTCCGCCGAGGCCCTGGTCCGGTGGATCCATCCCCAAAGGGGCATGGTATCCCCGGCGGTATTTATTCCGGCCCTGGAGAGCAGCGGCCAGATTTCCAAGCTGGACTGGTATGTGGCAGACCATGTGTACCGGACTATCTTAAAGTCCTATGAAGACGGAACGCCTATGGTGCCCGTGTCCGTAAACCTGAGCTGGATGGACTTTTACGACGACGGTATGATGGACAGGCTTCTGAATATCTTTAAGAATGACCGGCTCCACAAGGGGGATATGCGCCTGGAAATCACGGAAACCTCCTATGCCGCCCTGGAAAGCGACCGGGCCGGGATCCTGGAGCAGCTCCGGGGGGCAGGGGCCAAGATCCTGCTGGATGACTTCGGCTCCGGCTATTCCTCCTTTGGAATGCTGAAACGGTACGATTTTGATATTCTCAAGCTGGATATGACCTTTACCCGCCAGATTGAGTCCAGCTCCAAGGTTCGGACCATCATCTCCGGCATTCTGGAAATGGTGCACCACCTGGGCATCAAGGTGGTTGCCGAGGGCGCCGAAACCCGGGAGCAGGTGGGCTTCCTGCAGGGGAGCGACTGCGACTATATCCAGGGCTATTACTTCTCCAAGCCCCTGCCGGAGCAGGAGTTTATGGCCTATGTAAAGCGCTGCAAGGAGGAAGGCCGCCTGGGCGCCGCCATCGACCCGGTGCGGAGAATGACCAGTCTCTTCCGCCGGTCCGACAGCCTGATGCCGGACAAGCACCTGACCCGCCGGGAGATTCAAAATATGCTTCGGGGCTACCAGATGGTATTCGATGCGGTGCATCTTGTGGATGCCAGGCTGCTGGATGTAAGCCCCCTGGAGGACCCGGACGGGGAGCTGAGCAGGCTCTGCGATACCCGTACGAACCCCATGGGTGTGTCCCGTTCTCTGGCCCAAAGGGTACTGAAAACCCGCCAGGAGGAGACCACCGTCCAGGAACGGGACGGCGTGCCCTGCGAGGTGGTGGGCAAATACCTGGAAATCGACGGCGAGCCCCATGTACTGGAGCTGGTACATCGGCTGCCAAACTTCTAAAGTATATAACGCGCCCCTCTGCGAAGCAAAGTCGCAGAGGGGCGCTGCTCGTTTCGTTTTAGAAGCTGACAAATGGGGAGTTGTAGGGTTAGTTGAATGGTGTCCGCCTGCGGGAAAAATCCCCATTCCCCCTCCTGCATGGAGGGGGTGGCCCGCA